>NZ_CP091430.1:930000-1022500 GCF_024734895.1 Paenibacillus spongiae | reverse complement strand
ATGCTGCCCATTTAAAAAGCAACTATTATTTTTTCACTCTAATTTGCATCCCGGCGTTGTTTCTCTTGGCCGGAATTAGAATATACCTTACAATCAACTGTTTTGTAAAGATGTTTTTTTTGGAAATTGATAAAGTTTGTCGATTTCCCTTAGTTGCAGCATTATTTACTACAGAATTCCACAGATTGCAGCATCCTATACCTAGTTAAATTTGCTCTTATCCGGCAGCAGTCAACTCAGCTGAATAAACATGGCTTTCGAATCAACCGAGAATGACTCTGCCGCTTGAGACAACACGAACGATAGCTGCCTGATCAACTCATCCGAATGAGCGTATAGCGTATTCAGTTCAATTCGATACCGAAATGAACGCGCAGCGCTTCCTTGTATTCTTCTTCGGTATCCGGAACGAAGCTGCGCACACCTTCATTAGTAAAGATCCGGAATTCATCCCCAGCAACCGAGTTGCGCCCTTCATTTGTACGGATCGCCAACATTCTATTCTTAATAAATATAGAGTCGGGTGAATTCTCACACCAAAACGTAGCCATCACAAAATCCTTCTGTAATTGAACCTCTTCCGTAAAAGAGTAAATCCAATGCCAGCTTTCGCGCTTGAACTCAGCTAAAATCCAGCCGTAATTACGGTCCCGTTCAAGGCGGTATAGCTCATCCCCTTGCTGCTGCTCCAGTCCCTCCGCCATCAGGATCGGTCTGCGCGGCACAATTCCGCCCACACCTACATCACATAAATAGGAAGAGCCCTCTGCCTCTACTTTCAATACATGATGCCGGCGTTTTGGCGGACAATCCGGCTCATCCCGCCAAAAACGGGCGACGAAATCCGTTACGGGATAACCAAGCTCGCGCAGCAGCCAGCCAAATAGAGCGTTAAGTTCGAAACAATATCCCCCTCGGCGATGCACGACAATTTTCTCTATCAGATCCGGAATCTCCAATGATAACGGTATGCGCTGCAAAATATCCAGATTCTCATACGGAACCGTATGCAGATGACGTTCCTGCAGCTCCGCTAGCGTCGATGCGCTGCCGTCTATGGGTCCGTTAAAGCCTATTCGAGTCAAATAAGCATTAACTTCGGGCTTTAATTGCGCGCGAATATCGTTCATACGGTGTGCTCCTCTACTTATTATGAGATTAATTGGCTAATGGTCGGCAAAGCGTTATGATCTTTCACCATTCTACATCATGACTGCGAAACCTTCTACGCTAGAATAGCCGGCATGGAGCTGAAAGATAACCGATAAAGCAGGGTAGTCATACCTTGTTGCATGAAAATGAACATGATACCATATAGTAAAAATCACCTATTTATAGGAGGTTTGCATCTTGACGAACTCGAGAATACTGAGGATCTTAACCGGCCTATTGGAGCTCATACTTGCAATACCGGTACTGGGGGGTTTGATTGTTGTAGGCTTCTCGTACACTCCGCTCGGGCTTATGTTTATTCTGCACCTCATTACGCTGGTTTTGTCGTTAAATAATCGCGAACCTATCTACGGCTCCGTCTTTGGGATCGTAACTTCCGCACTTGCGTGGATTCCGGTCTTGGGCTGGATCATGCACCTCGTTTCTGCCATCCTGCTCTTGATCAGCGCGGCACAAAAAGGCCACACCGGAAGCCGCCGAACCTTCTAGCTGTTGAAAATAGATCCTGCTACGCAACGAATTCATCTCATCGACCATGATCGAAGTTCCCCTTCCTTTTGCCTGCGGCAAGAAGAAGGGTTTTTTGTGCTGGATAGCTTGGCAAGAAAGTTTCAGTTTCGGGAAAATTCGACAAGATTTTCATTTTCTGAAACGCCCTCTTCAAAACGCTAAAACAATACCCGATAACGATTAGGGTTAAAATTCAACGTCCACGCTTTTTTCACAATTTAAGGAGGCTGCAGCATGAAGAAACAAACAAAATGGCAACAACTATGGGCAAATCTTTCCCTCCGCATCAAGCTTCCCGTATACATCTGTATACTAGTTGTCGTCACGCTCCTCGGATCCGGGTTTACCATGTATTCGCTAGGCTCGTCGATCCTGCTTCAAAAGAGTAAAGATGAAATGCGCGCCAACTCGGACCGGATCGGAGAAGGTCTCTGGACCGCCATTCAATTACAAGAGCAATCGACTTATCTGATGTCCGTGCACGATACGTTTAAGAATCTGTTGCAATTGCGCGAGAAGGGCACGCTCTCCGATAACGAATTCTTTTCGGCCAAAAATCCGTCATTCGCCAAAGTCAATGAAATCATGACGAAGAGCTATACCGGAACGCAAGGCTACGACTCCTTCATCCTCCTGGACTCAAAGGGAACGATACTTGCCGAAAGCAACAATTCGAAGAGCATCGGGCAATCCCGGGCGGATCGGGAATATTTCGTCAAAGCGATGCAAGGCGAACCGTTTATCAGCGATGCCATCGTGTCCAAATCCACGAACTCGTTAATCATCGCGATCGCGGTACCGATTAAAGATGATAATGGTCAGGTGCTGGGCGTCTTCTGTTCCTCCGTGAGCACTTCATTCTTTGTGGATAAGCTGCAGAATATCCGCATCAATGAAGAAGGCTCCGTTACGATTCTAAGCCGATCCGGACTTGTCTTTTACGATTCCAAATCATCCGACACGCTGGGACAAAAGCTTCAATCCGCAGGCATCGACGCCTTCATAGAGGAGCGCGCCTCCGGAAAAGTGCTGCAGGGCGAGTTCGAGACGGCGGATAACTATATTCGTTATACGAAAATTCCGAAAGCAGATTGGATCGTCGTCGTTTCCGACAGCTATGGCGATATTAAGAAACCCCTAAAGAAAATGCTGTTCCAGGTCATTATTGTCCTGCTCATTGCCGCGATCATCGCCATTGCTGCCGGAATACTGATATCCCGGATGATTACCAAACCGATTGCGCAGCTGGCCAAGCTGTTCAAAACATTAGCTTCGGGCGACTTGACCGTCTCCGCCACCGGGCGCTATGACGGCGAATTCAAGCAATTGGCGGAGAGCTTCAATACGATGGCCGGCCAGAACAAGGAGCTTATTTCGCATATGAACCGGTCCATTGACGTTCTCAAGGCGAGCACCGTACAATTGGAGGCTTCATCGAAGCAAACGGCGGTATCGATCAGCGAAACATCAACGACAGCCGGCGAAATAGCCAAGGCGATGGAATCACAGGCGAATGACACGGAGCAAATCGTCGATAAGTTCTACGGCTTCGGGGAAAAGGTTGCTTCCATTAACGGCAAAGCCCAGTCCGTCAAGGCAAGCACAGATGAAATCGTCGATGTATTCCACGTCGGCAACGAAGTCGTCGACCGCTTAATGGAGATTAATAACCGTAATGAAGAAGAAGTACGGAAGATCTCTTCCATTACGTTGAAGCTGGAGGAGAGCTCCACAAGCATTGGCGAAATAACCGGTGCCATTGCGGATATCGCCAATCAGACCAATCTGCTCGCCTTGAATGCTTCCATCGAAGCGGCAAGAGCCGGCGAGCACGGCCGCGGCTTTGCCGTTGTCGCTTCGGAGATCCGCAAGCTGGCCGAACAAAGCGCGAAACAATCGAGTGAAATTCATGCGATAATACAGCAGAATCTCGGATTCGTCGCCCAGAACAACGACAGCGTCCGGGAAATACGCGTGATCTCCAGCCAGCAGGACGACTATGTAGGACAAACTCAGGAATCGTTCCGTACGATTCTGGAGAATGTATCGGATATCGCGGAGCAAATCAAATCGATGGCAGCGGAAATCGATCATATCGAGCATGATAAAGATGAAATGCTCGTATCCGCACAAGGCTTATCCGCTTCAGGCGAGCAAGTGTCCGCATCCGTCGAAGAAGTGACAGCAACCATCCAAGAGCAATCGGCCATGGTTCAACAGCTCGCGGACATGGTCAGAACGATCGACGATTTGACCAAAGAATTAGTCGAATCGGCAGCCAGGTTCAAAGTGGAGTAGTTTAGAACAATATATAAAGAAGAAGAGCATCCCAGGGACGCTCTTCTTCTTTATATATAAACTATGTATCCGACTCGGGCAGGAGCATGCCTTCCTCATACAGTGTCAGGAATGAATCGACCAGCTCGGGGTCGAAGTGCTTCCCTTTATTCGTATTTAAATACTGCATGGCATCGGAGATCGGCCATTTCTCCTTATAGGGCCGCTTCGATATAAGCGCATCGAAGACATCGACGACGCTGACGATCCGCGCTTCTAGCGGGATATCCGTCCCCTTTAGCCCATGCGGATACCCCGTGCCATCCCATTTCTCATGATGATGCAGAATGATATTTTTGGCTGTCGATAGCTCGTTTTCGAATATTTCATCATCCAGCTCCGAATATATTTTGCCTATGATATCGACGCCTATTACGGTATGCATCTCGATAATGGTACGCTCATAATCCGCTAGACGGCCGGGCTTGTATAGAATGCCTTCGGGAATGGCTGATTTCCCAATGTCGTGTAATATGCTGGAACGGGAGAATCCCGCAAGTTCAAGAGACGGCATATTCAAGCCGCATCGTTCATTATACCGTTCCGTGAGAAGCTCGGTCAGCTGCTGCACGCGCACGAGATGAGACTCGATTCCAGGATCGCGTATTTCGCATGAAATCGCCAGTACCTTCAGCAGGGATGCTTGTATCGACGATACCCTTTGTTCATCCAAATAATAGCCGCGGTCGAGCTGCTCCAGCTCCCGGAATACCCCGACGTAATAAGTATTGCCTTCTATGAAGAATGGACTTATCGTGATCGAGGAGTGCCACAAGCTATTGTCGCGCTTCCGGTTCGTAAAAATACCCGACCAGGGAGAGCCGCTGTTCAAGGACTCATACATGCCTATATACGTCTCATCCGGGGTAAGCCTGGTCCGCAGAATACTCGCTTTCTTGCCGACGATTAAATCCGATGGGAAACCTGTTATGCATTCATAGGTTTTGTTCACAGCTAGAATCTGGTGCTTCTCGTTCGTAATGATAACGGCATCGGCTAGCGCTAAGAAAGGCTTCAAAGATTCATTCATGAGGTCACCAACTGTATGTATAATCTGTCATTTGCGGTATTTATTTTATCACACAATATTAGGGTACCGTCCTATTAATAACGGCATATCTATGAAATATATGAATAGAACGTAAATAAACCACCCTCCAGAAAGAGGGCGGTTTATAGAGAATCGGCTGCTTGAATCTATTGACCGTAGACGGAGTCCCATACGGAGTTGTAGCCGCCATCGTATACGTCTTCGTGGTCGCTGTCGTCAATCCATTCATCATCGAACGCATACGGGTTAAGCACATCGTAAAGAACGTCATTGATCTCATCCTGCTTGTATATCATCCCGCTGTAGAACGCGTTTAGCTTCTTATCCAGACCGATCTGCTCATTGCGCGCATTCAGCGCCTCTTGATACAGCTTTTGGTTGACGTAGGTTTTGAAGGCTGCGCCTAGTTTGGCATAGGAAGCTTTAAGCTTGTCCACCTGCTTGCTCGCGGACAGCCATCCTGAAGAGAGCGATGAGACAAGATCCAGCTCGTCCTCCTCCAGATATTCGGCTACGCCTTCGTCGCGTGCAGCCAGCTTGGCCATAGTACCCGCAAAGAATTGCGTGCGCTCCTCATTCAAAAAGCCCACGGCATCCTCGGCTTCCAGCAGCTCCACGAGCTGATCGGTCAGCTTGCTTTCTGAATTTTTGAGCTGGATCAGCAGAGCGCCCTGCTGCTTCTTCAGCGCACCGCTTGTCCGGGCTTGCTCGGCCAGCTTCTTGTTGAAGGTGGCGGCGGTCATCTTCTTATTAGCCATTGGACTTGCGTGTACCGAAGCAGAAGCAGGGTTTAGCGGTTCGGCTGCAGCTACCCCGGTCGATGCCAGCATGATTGAAATGACCATGATTCCTTTGATTGCTTTGTTCACCATCTGAAGTTCCCCCCGTGCGTATGTATGCAATAGAAAAGACACCCTATGGCGGCCCGGCTGTCATAGCATACCTGATATGCCTTAGACCCGCAGCTTTGCGTCCCCGCCTTTCGACGGATTTGCCAGTAACATCGGTGTCAACTTTAACCAATTATAGGTATATAGTATCGGTTTCTATGCCGAAAGTAAATAGATTCAGTAAATTTAGTAGGTCTATAGAATGAGTTGCCTTATCATCATCCGACATGAGCCGGCCTGGCCTAATCCTTGTAGGGATCAAACTCGTCCGCACCGGCCATACAGACGCCGATCGGTTTCAGTACGTGCAGAACTTCAATGGTTTCATCGTGAGCGTCCAACACCTCCTGCAGCCGGCGGTAGACGAACGGGCTCTCATCCGTACCCGCACCGCGGAGCTCGACCCCGTAACGGTGGACAGCGTCCATCATTTGCTCCGGCGAGATCTGGCCGCCCGTGCGCTTGCGAGTCTTCCAGTTCATCTTGCCTGCCGCCTGCGTACGGCTCATAAGCCTGCCTGCGCCATGAACCGTGCTGTAGAAGGCGTCCCGATTCTCATCGGTATCCTTGCCTCTCACGATGACGGAAATATCCCCCATGCTGCCCCCGATAAAGCCGAGCTGACCCGGCGCGGAAGGCGTCGCCCCTTTCCGGATAACGACGGTATTCCGGCCGCCGTGCTGCTCCTTCCACGCGTAGTTATGATGGTTATGCACCTCGAAGTCCGCTTCCGCTCCGAGAATCGCCAGCACTTGTGCGATCACGTAATCACGTCCGGCATATGCATAACGGCCGGCCAGCTTCATGGCGCGGTAGTACATATCTCCAAGCTCATCGTCAAGATCGAGCAGAATCGGCGGCTGGTCCATCTTCTCGCCGGGCGCGGAAGCCAAAAATCCTCGTCCTGAAGCCAAATTGATGAAGCCGCTGGCCGTCTTATGTCCGAATCCTCGGCTGCCGAAATGATTGCTCACCCACAGCCTCCCCGTCTCTTCCTCCTCGAACAAATCGACGAAGTGATTCCCGCTTCCGACCGTTCCGAGCTGATCCCGGGCTAGTGCCTTCAGTTTATCGTGCTCCTGGCGTCCTATGGACGCATAAACGGCCCAATCCGGATCATCGAACAGCTCGTGATCCACCTTCACGTTATTGACCCGGCCGACACCGAATGAGATTCTCGCGGCAATCCGGTCCATGATAACGGCTATTCCCGGTTTGATATCCGCGGCCATAAGGTTCGTGCGCACCGCCTTGTTCCCGCAGGCGATATCATAGCCGACGCCTGACGGCGATATTTGCCCGTCATAGACGACAACCCCGCCAATCGGCTGGCTGTAACCTTTGTGATGATCCGCCATCAACAGCGTCTGCACCACGTTGCCGTACTCGTTACAGGTCTTCGCCTGCTGCACCGCGCCTTCATCGGGCTTCCCCCAGACACGGACGCCTTGTATGTTTTGATACGTCATATTACCTTAACACTCCTATCGTGAAAGTTCATGCTCCTATCATCGCTCATTTTGCCTCTCTCGAACATGGCGAAAGTATGACGAGATACTACCTTACCCTACCAACCGTCTGTGCGCGCTGATACAATGAGAAGTATAAGCTTGTTCGGATCTGAAAGGAGCGTATTCGCAGCATGGCCAAAGAGAGCTTTGATAAAGAAGTGCAATTTCTGCGCATGCTGGTGCTCACGAGCGGCGCTTACAGCCGGCAGCAGTTTGCGCAGCGGCTCGGCATCTCCGTCCACACCTTCGACAAGACGCTCCGCCGTCTGAAGGATATCGTCGGCACGGTCTGCCAGCAGTTGCCCGAGGCTCAAGGCCGCGAGTTTGCGGACATGCTGCGCTTCAATTATTACGAGAGCGTCGACCCGATGCTGCTCTTTCTATACCGGGCCAAATCGGTCAAGGAGTCGGAGAGCTACCGACTCTCTCTTATGATCGCCGCCCTTCAGCAGCGGTCCCATACCGCTATGGAGCTGCTCGATGTTTGCGGCGGCGGAATGCCCGGGGATATTCCGATGCCCGATGAGAAGACGATCCGGTCCGACCTGCGCTATCTGGAGGACGTCGGCGTTATCCGCCGCGACGGCGGAGGGCGCCCTTATCGTTATGCCATCCATAACCGCCTGGTGGACGATTTGACGGAGGAGGAGCGCATCGATCTATATGCATTCGTCGATGTCATGGCCAATACGCAGGTGCCCTCCGTCCAAGGCTATCTGCTCCGCGACAGCCTGAAGAAGGCGCTGAAGCTGCAGGATGCGGCGGAGCCTTTTCTATACCGGTATCACTACTATTCCCGCATCCTCGACGAGGCTCATTTGTTCACCCTGCTTCAAGCGATCCGGGAGCGGCGGACGATCTCGTTCCTCTACTTCCCGCCGAAGAAACGGCAAAGCTACGGTTCGAAGAATACGAATCCGCTGTTCGAGCGCGAATCCGAAGGCAAGCAAGCGAAGATGCTGCCGCTGAAGGTCGTATACGACCATCAATACGGGCGATGGTATCTGCTCGGTTATGCCCGGCAAGATATTGTGAAATACCGCGTGGAGGGCATTACTCAAATCATCGAGGACGGAGACGCAACGGACGAGCCGCTGTTTGCCGAGAGGATGGAACTTCTGGAGCTGCGGACGCGTTTCAGCTGGCTCATCGATACCGGACGGGCCGTCCTCGTGCGGGCTCGATTCTTCAATCCGGAAGGGGTGAAAGCTAACTTCGTGCGGGAGCGCGTCGAGCTCCAGGGGCAATGGGGCGAGATTACCGAAACGACCGATGAATCATTCATCTACGAGATTACCGTAAACGGAACAACGGAGATCAAGCCGTGGCTCCGCAGCTTCGGGTCGAGCTGCGAAGTGCTGGAGCCGATCCAGCTCCGGCGCGAGTTCATCGCGGAATGGAAGGAGCTTCAAGCCTACTATGAACCTGTTCGAGAAAATCTTTAACTATCAATTGATTTCTCGCCTGGAAGAGTCCGGATCCTATACGCTCACCTCTCATGAGAGGGCGTGGCTGAAAACGATGCTCGCGCATCCGGCCGCGGATCAAGCTTTTATGCCGGATACGCTGTCCAAGCTACGCGCCTTGCTGGAGACGGAGCCAACGCTTGGAATATCCGATCATATCGCGCAAAAAGCGCGAAGCGCGGAGCGTCAAGTCTACCACCCGCTCCTTCGGCCTCTTAGGAGCATGATCATGAACGGCAGCGGGATCCGGCTCACCTTCCGCCTGAAGAACGGCGGCGTCTATGCCGGCCACCTCGGTTTCCCTTACCGTCTGGAGTACAGTATGGTCAAACGGGAATGGTACCTGCTCTGGCACCATATGCGGCACCAAAGCTTCATGTCCACTAGACTTGCGAACATTGTATCCGTACAAGAAGAGGCTATCTCGCCGGAACATGCGGCCGCCCTGCCTGCGCAGATTGCCGCGAAATTGGAGGGCCGCAAGGAGCATGCCGTCATCGAGGTCGTCAGGCTGTTCAATCCGGAGCTCTCGCGTATCCTCTATGCCTTCTCCTGCTTCGAGAAGGAAGTCGACTACGATAGTGACGAAGATACGTACCGGATCAAGCTTGCGTTCCTCGGCGACGAGAGCGAATATGTACTATCGAAAATTCGTTTCCTCGGCAAACGGATTCGCGTGGTAGAAGGCGCGAAGCTGCAGCGCCGAATGCTGGAATCCACGGTGAAGGCGCTGGCCAGGTACGGGGAGTAAATCGAATAGCGGACTGCCGAGAGACAGGCCGCTTTTGAAGTGTGAATACCCCGCATGATGCTCTCCGGTTGCCGCGGACAGAGCTAGCCGATTAATGTCATCGCCTGCCGCTCGGCATGCAGCAGTTTGTCCCGCACGCGGACAACCTCCCCGATATTAATGAGAGCGGGATTGCTCAGCTTTCTCAAGCCGGCAAGTGTATGGATTTGCGGCAGCTATTGATCCATTGGTGCAGGACAACGTAAAAAAACCGGCAGCAAAAGGGTATCCCCTTAGCTGCCGGTTTTCTGTTTACAGCGAAAGTCGTTCTCCCGGCGCCATGACGCGTCCGGCGAAACCCCTTTCCTCAAGCCGCTTGACGAATTGAATGGAATCCTGCTTGATCGGCGCGAACGTGTCATAGTGAATAGGCACGACTGTTTTTGCACCGAACCATTCTGCCGCCTGAAGCGCGTCGTCGGGACCCATCGTGAAGCAGTCGCCAATCGGAATGAACGCAACGTCAATGTCGTGGCGGTCTCCGATCATTTTCATATCTCCATATAAGCAGGTATCGCCGGCATGCAAGATTGTGAAACCTTCAGCCGTCACAATATAGCCGGCCGGCATGCCGCCGTAAATGATCCGCTTTTCATCGTCCAAAATGATGCCTGAGCTGTGGAACGCCTGAATCATCTTAATCTTCGCAAAGCCGAGATCCATCGTGCCTCCCAAGTTCATGCCTCTCGTCTCCAGCCCTTTCCAGCTGAAGAAGGTAGCCAGCTCATGTATCGCAACGATTGGGGCTGCATTAACTCGGGCTATCGATTCTGCATCCAGGATATGATCGGTATGGGCATGAGTAAGCAATACCGCATTCACCAGGATATCCTCCGGTTTTGTCACCGCTTGCGGATTGCCGCGCAAAAACGGATCGATGACGAGCGATTTGCCATTCGCGTTCAATTGGACACAGGAATGGCCATGATAGATGATCTCCATGAAAATCCTCCTCTATTGCATTATTCAGCACCGGCAAGATCCAGACCATGCTCGTCTCGCACGGTAAACGTGGCTCCATGACGGCGGTCGCATACAGGTTTCATTATAGCGAAAGGCGTTCATTGCTCCAAATCTCTCCGCTTCGCACTATATCTCGCGGAGCCAGATGCATCCCGTGAGCCTGTTTCAGCAGGCCCACATAAAGAACATCCTCTGCCGGCGGGCTTGCGCCGGGGAAGCCTCCTTCTTAGGAAGCATCCCCTTTCGGGCCGATAAGCGCGTTCAGCCGTTCCAGCAGATTGCTCCCTCCGGAAAGGGAAATCGTGCCGATCTTCTCGCATATTTTCTCCAGAAACTCAAGCTCCTTCAACCGGAACAGCGTCTGGTTCTCGTCCATCAGCTTCGCGGTGTTCAGCAGGCTTCGCGTGGAGGCCGTTTCTTCGCGCCGCGTGATGAGATTGGCCTGCGCCTTCTTCTCGGCCAGCAGCACCGTATTCAGGATGTCCCGAATCTCGCCGGGCAGAATGATGTCCTTCACGCCGGCCGACAGAAACTTGATGCCGAATTCGGCGCTCTTCTCATTCAGGCGGGACAGCGCGTATGCAGCGATTTCCTGCTTGGTGCGCAGCAGCTCGTCAAGCTTGAGCGTTCCGACATATTCACGCAGCACGAGCTGCAGCTGAATGTAGATTTGCTCTTCGAACGATTTGATTTCAAGCGCCCGAAGCGGTTCGACGACCCGGTATTGGCAGACAAAATTGAGCCGGAGCGTAATTTTATCCTCGGTCATCATCTCTTGGCCGGTCAGATCGAGCTGCTGCTGGCGCAGGTCGACGGTCTTGATCACGGCTTGCACGGGACCGCGCCAGAAGTAATATTTACCCGGAGGCAGCTCCTTCTGCATCACGTTATTATAGTGCAGCATGCCGCGTTCGCCGCTTGCCACCTCCTGCATCTGAACGCAGCCGCCCAGTTTCGGCAGGATGGACAGATCCACTTCGGATCCGATTTCCGGCACGCGGATATCGGCCCGGATGAACCGGTGGCGCCTCAACGCATTCCAGAACGCATATTTGCCCGCAGTCAGCAGCTGGGCGAATTTATCATCTTCGTAATGCAGCACATATTCATAGTCCTGTACATCGACCACCTCCAGCTCGCGGAGCAGCTCCTCGTCCTGCAGAAACAGGTTCAGCTCTTTGCCGGGCACGATGAAAGGCTTCATGACATTCATCACGGTTACGGTATCGCCGCGCAGCTTAGATACCCAATGGATGCCGGGAGCCAACGGCTTCATATATCGGCCTTTATTGAACAGCAGGCCGCGTTCATCGGCTTGAATGATTATTTTTTTAAACATGTTATCCTCTCCTCTTGTTCATGCCTGGATACGAACCTTGCATGGGGAATTCCGCCGGACCGGCAGCGGAGCCTAGCTTAAGGGGAAGCGGCTGCTTGCGGTTAACCGGCGCTCGCGGATTTGCACGATCTAAACCAACTGCGCTTAGATCCATTGCAAGCCGATTGCACCGGGCAGCCTTAAGCGCTCGTTCCCCGGTATCCGCCGGCTTCATAGCGCCGGACCGGTGCCCGCCAGGTTCGGCAGGCTAGGAATTCCTTACAAGATTGCTCTTTTTTAAATACCGATTCGTTATCGGTGCTCTACCATTGAGCTTATCGCGTGACAGGCGATATGGGATTCGAACCCATACATTAGAGCAACAAGGCCATATTCGCGTCCCAGCATACTTGACCCAATTGCGGGCAAGCACTGCGGAGCCATATCGAAACTCCCGCTTCGGCAACGCCTTCCGTACCGCTGCTGCCCCCTTATCTTCGCGTATTTTCGCTTGCGCGAACATGGCGAAAGTATTACGACAACGATAAAAGCAGCAAATTTTTGAACTCGGGAGCTTCCGGCTTCGATTGTGCCGCCCCCTCAAGCCAGCCTATACCGGTGGGGAAATGGACTGGAACACCCTGCCTTGGTGCCTGACGGCTGTATGCGGTGGATAAAAGGACGTTTGGATGAGTTCAATGTAAGCGTGCAGTACTCAGTGGGAGGCGGCCTTCGCAAGGTAAAAAGCTGAGGCGACTTGAAGCAAGCATAGAGATGAGCGGTCCGGACGAACAAAAAACCAGCCTCAACTCCTAGCATGATTGGAGTTGAGGCTGGTTTAAATAAATATATGGAGAACGCGTTGGCTTGTATTTCCGGCTGCACCAGGCAGAATAGGCAAGGCCATCACCTTAAACCGGCACATTCAGGCAAAGAGGCTCACTCTTTGAACCGGTAAATCGCCTTATTTTCCAGACCGCGAATCATCGGCGTCCACGGCTCGCTCTCGGGCGTCGTGTCGAGCGCGTCTTCGACCATCTGCAGCTTCGCGTCCATGGCATCGATATGATGCAGGGCAACCGCTTCCGCCATCTGAGGCTGGACAGGGCTCCCCCACTCGCCCAGATTATGATGAGACAGCACCAAATGCTGCAGCGCGATGATTTTCTCCGATTGCAAATCGTAGTCGCATCTGATCGCCGCTTCCGTAATCCAATTGGAGACCATCGAAATATGCCCGATCAGCTTCCCTTGGACGCTGTAGTCCGACACAATGCCAAGCTGTGCGATCATTTCCTCCGGCTTCGCGATATCATGCAGAATGATGCCCGCTTTAATATAGTCCGGGTTTAAAAAAGGGCGCTGCTTGCAAATAAACTCCCCGATCTCCAGCATTCGCACAATATGATAGGCCAAGCCGGCATAATAGGCATGATGATGCGTCTTGGCGGCCGGATAATGCATCAGCTTCTCCTCTACCTTCGCCACGCAGAACGAAACGACCGTACGAATCTCGTCATCGATAATACTATGTATAGCTTGCTTGATCATATGAATAAGGTCAACCGGCCGGATTGGAGCGGAACGGATAAAATCCGTTAACGCCACGCCATCCTCTGGAGTCGCTTTCCGAATTCGATAAATCTTCACCTGCAGCTTCTCGCGATAAGTCTGCACAATGCCTTGCACTTTGACAAGTCCCATGGGAAAGAAGGTCTCTTTGTCCGTCGGCGTCGCGTCCCAGTACTTGGCCGGCATCTGCCCGCTGGCATCGCACAGCACGATATCGAAGTAGTCTTTGGGGGGCGTGCCGTTGGTCTGCTTTACTTCCAGCTCTTTCAACAAATAATAGCCCGTGAATTCATCGTTGGCCGTCAATTGCTTCATCAACGTCATATTATGTTCCTCCTACGCAAGGCTAGAGCTATTATACCTTGAATGGGGGCGCAGCGGCGCAATTGATTTCATATTTACCGCCGAGCGCTCGACAGGAAACGCTAACCCTCTCACTTGGCCTCGGTTAGAATAGGAATGCGGTTTATTACAAGGAGGGGACAGCGCTTGAAAACCTATGATGTCATTATGATTGGCGGCGGCCACAATGCATTGATTGCGGCCGCTTATTTGACGCGCGCTGGCCGCAGCGTTCTCGTGCTGGAGAAGAACGACCGCCCCGGGGGCTTCCTGCGTACGGAGGAACTGACGCTGCCGGGCTTCAAGCACGATGTGTATGCTGCCGCTCATCCCCTGCTGCTGAACGGGGCAGCCTATGCCGATCTTGGGGAGGCTTTGGAAGCGCGAGGGCTGCGCTACTTAAATACCGAGCTTCCGACCGGAGTTTCGATGGAGGACGGGCAAACGGCCGTATTCGCCCGCACGCCTGAGGAGCTTGCCGCAGAGGCGGAACGACTTGCTCCCGGCGACGGAGAAACGCTGCTCCGCATGTTCGAAGACTTTAATCCGTATGCCGGCGATGTATTCTCTCTCTTTAATTTAGACCTCTCTTCCCAGGAAGGCTCCGCCATTATTCAGAAGCTGATGCATGACAATGGAAGGCCCGGCTATTCGCCGTTCGCCGCATCCTTCCTGTCTACTGCCCGCAATGTGGTCAGCCCCTTCAGGTCACCGGTCATGCGGGCCATGCTGGGATCATGGGTGACCCATCTTGGCCGTACGCCCGATGAAATCGGAAGCGGCATCTGGGTTCCGCTTACGGCAATGGCACTAATGGGCGGCGGCATGCCTATTCCGGAGGGCGGGAGCGAGAAGCTTGCGCAAGCGCTCGCGCGGCTGGTTCAGGATCAGGGAGGGATTATCCGAACGCAAACGCAGGCCCGGCGCATCCTGTTGAAAAATAAACGCGCCGTTGGCGTGCGAACAGCTGACGGCGAGGTGTATGAAGCAAGGCAAGCTATCGTCGCCTCCACAGGACCGGATCAGCTGTACCTCTCCTTGCTCGCGGAAACGGAGGTTAGCCCTCCGCTGGTCGCTCAAGCCAAACGATACCGCTATGGGCGGGGCTGCGTACAAATCCATCTCGCGCTCAGCGAGCCGCCGCGCTGGCCGGATGCGCGCTTCCATAAGATCGGTCAGCCTCATCTGACCGATGGGCTGGACGGCTTCACGCAGGGGATCGCGCAGGCGATGTCGGATTTGCTTCCGGCGAAGCCGACGTTTACCGTAGACTGCTCCACCAACCATGACCCCTCGCGGGCGCCTGCCGGCAAAGCCATCATGCGCATTCAAGTGCTCGAAGTTCCTTGCCGCCCTCGCGGCGATGCCGCGGGCCAGATCGATGTCGGCGATGGCAGCTGGACTCCCGCACTTACCGAACGCTTCACCGAGCGCGTTCTTGCCATTGTAAGCAAGCATATTCCGAACATACCAAGCGCGGTAATCGGCCATGCGGTTGTAACGCCGGACACAATAGCCCGGTTCAATCCGAATTCGGGGCCTGGCGACCCTTACGGCGGCTCGCATGATTTGGCGCAAAGCTATCTGCTCCGCCCCCTCCCGGCACAGCCCGGCCACCAGACGGAAGTGCCCAACCTGTTCATGCTTGGCGCGGCCACCTGGCCCGGACACGGGATTAGCGGCGGCTCCGGTTATATCGTCGCCCAGAAGCTGCTCGGGCAGCATGGGAACTAGGAACAGCGGCCATAGACCAAATAATCCGTATCAACGCGGCGATCTGAATCGCACTGCAGCGGAGCTTAGGCGATCTGAACCCCACTGCAGCGGAGCTAATAGAACAGATAGGCAAAAAAAGCCCCAAGAACCACGTCCTTCGTGGAGCTTGAGGCTTTATTTTTATCGCGAATATCGAATCATGCAGCGGTCCTAACTAGCTTAAGAGCGGGCAGCCGACTGCTGTTCCAACAGTTGACGAAGCTTGCCGGGATAATCGGTAATAATGCCGCTGACGCCCATATCGATCATGCGCGCCATATCAGCTTCGCCATTGATCGTCCAAGGGAATACCGCCACGCCTTGCGCTACGGCAGCCTTGACCGCTTCGGCTTCAAGCTTGCCGAAATGCGGGTGAAGCGAATAGGCGTTAACGCCGGCCGCTTTGGGAAGCAGCGCGTAATCCTTTAAGCTGAGATCGTACAGCAAACCGACCCGAAGGGAAGGCTCGATCTGATTCAACGTCCGGAGACAATTCCAATGAAACGAAGAAACGAAGATGCTTGCGGTTCTGTTCAGACGGCGCAGCAGCTCTACTAGTTTCTCCTCGATGCCTTGTCCGATGCCGCCCTTGATTTCCACATTAATGTGAATGTGTTCGGGCGTCATCGCGATAACTTCCTCCAAGGTCGGGATACGCTCCCCCGCATAGGAAGGATGGAACCATGCACCCGCGTCGTATTGCTTCATCTCTTCGACCGTCAGCTCGCTCACGGCCCCTTGACCCGTTGTCGTCCGATCCACGGAATAATCGTGGATGACGACGATCTGCCCGTCTTTGGACAGATGGACATCCAGTTCGAAAGCGTCGCAGCCTTGCTCAAGTGCCAGTTGAAAAGCAGCCAGCGTATTCTCAGGCGCTTCGCCTGCTGCGCCCCGATGGGCGATAACGAGTGGCAGATCCTTACTCAATGAACACACGCTCCTTAGTGGACAACGGCAGGAAAACACGAAAAAACCTTGACCGCGACAAGCGCAGTCTCTCGGAGAAATAGCAGCGCATACGGGGCAAGGTTTTCTTGGAAGGCGATGCCTGACCGTCCGTATATAAATTCGGTTTTAGTATACGAGAGCCTCCCAGGGCTGTCAAACCCTTTCATCCTATTAACGGACTCCGGCAGAAAAGGCGTCAAATCAGGTGTCCGCTCGATCTCCATTCCTGGTCCGTTACCCCCGTGTAGGGACTATATTCGCCTCCAAGTACGCTGTCGAACAACTCTACCGGCAATGTCCGTAGGGGACCGCTGAGCGCCAATAGAACCGGGCAGCAGCACCCCGGTTCTCTGTACTGGTTATTTGGGCTGCTGCTGCCCCTTTGGTAAGTCCGATCTACACTACTGCTCCGCGAAACTGACTCTCGTGTCGCTCGCGTCAGGCTCAAAGGCGCCTTCTTCTCTTATTCAGACCCTGCCGACGTAAACCGGGCTAATGCGGAGGCGAACTCTAGGCCATAGCTTACCGATCCGATAGGGACCCGGCCGCCTGTCGCTTCCATGATCCTGGAGGTCCAAACGGGACCGAACACGCCGCAAAGCTCGATCGGCTGCGCACCGTCATTGACGAGCTCTACGGCAATCTGCAGCGCACGGGATGGCTCCGGCACGACAACGATCGTCGTCTGTAATCCTCCCCGCTCGATCACGGCCCGGTCTGCCATAGGATCCTCCGTGCCTGTTCCCATATAAATAAACGCCCATTTCCTTAACTTCATGCAAGTTCACTCCCCTATTATTCTTCTAGTAAGCGGCATTCATCTCTTAGTCTGATATGACTGCCAATCGCCCCTCCAGCCAGTGCAAGATCAGTGCCATATTTTCCGGCGATATTTCGCTTCGGATTCGTTGATCCAGTTCGATGTTTGGTTCTCCCGGAGCTTGGAATGGTCGGCTTGGCTTCCAATATCGCTTGCTTGCTCGCATCGTATACGCAGCTGTTACTTTCAGCCCAATTTTTCACAGCCCCTGTTAATCCCAAAAACGACCTTACAGCCGAGCGTCACCCACTTGCGATGGCTGTAACGCCGTTTTTGGCCGTTACAGCGGCACGGCGCCCCCGTTTCCGCGCAAAGCAAAGAGCCCGATCTCCTCGATCGAGCTCTTCCCTCCACCACTGACCCGCTGCAAAAGTTTAATTCGCCGCAGGGATTCGAACCGATACGTTATCGACATGAACGGCCGAGTTGTCGTCATACCATACCCGGAACTGGTAGGCATGCCCGTTAACGAAATCCGCGTCGATAACAAAATCCTGATAAACGCCGGCCGTCGTAAAGTCCGTCCGCAGAATTGCTTTCTCCCCGGCGACGCGGTTGCCCGTTCCATCGAAAATATCCAGGTTCAGCACGCGATCCGAATTGCCTGTATTGACGTCGATCTTCATCCGGAATACGACTTTATGGCTGCCCGAAGGAAGGTCCGCCACTCCCGGACCATGCAGCATATGCCCGGGACCATGGTCAGCCGTATTGGCGGACCAGCTGTCTCCGTCGGCTGCGCCGGTATTATGGCCGAAATCGCGCTCCGCTTCAAAGACGCGGTAATCGTAGGTATCGGATACCCGAACGGAGATCGTGGCTTCCAGCCCCCCGTAAGCTGCCTTGACAACGGCTTCCCCCTTATCCAGCACCGTTAACAGTCCGCTGCCGCTAACGCTGACGGCATTCCCGCCGCTGACGACCGACCAGTCCGCATTCGCCGTTACATTGACATCCGGCTTCCCGGCTTGGCTTGATTTGCCCCAGAGCTGCAGCTGCTTCTGGCCCGCATCCGTTCCGAATGCCAGCGAATCGACGTAAGCCCCGCTGAATTTAAAATCAACCGCGTTCGTATCCGGAACGACGATCTCCGGCATATCCATCCGGACATGATCCACTTTCACATCGGCCGCATCATTGAAGTAGACGCGGAACTCATACGTGCTTCCCAGCGTGAAATTCACGTCTTCCAGCAGAATATCCTGATAGACATCAGGTACGGCAAAGTCGCTCTTCTTCAATTCCTTGGTACGCAGCACCGTATCGGAGCTCGGGCTATAGATATCCAAGCTGGCGACGGTCGCATCCGGACCCGAAGTATCGCCGACCTTCATCCGGAAGGCGAGGTCATGAACGCCCGTCGGAATATCCGCTACATACGGCCCGTAGAGCATATGCCCAGGAGCATGCTCCGCCGCAATCGCGGACCAGCCGTCGCCATCGAGCCTGCCGGTGTTGTGGCCGAAATCATTCTCCGCTTCATATAGGCGCTGCGCCAGGTTGCTCTCCATAACAACGGTCACGCTGTCGAGCTTCACGTAAGCATTCCCGTCATACCAGACACGGAATTCATACGTATGCCCTTGCGTGAAATCCGCCTCCATCACTAAATTCTGATATACGTTATCCGCCTGGAATTGCGATCTCATAATCGCTTTCTCGGCAATGATCCGGTTATCGGTCGCATCGAAAATATCGAGGTTCAACACCCGGCTGTTATCCGCATCCCGGTCATCGATTAAGGCGCGGAACTTCACTTGATGGCGGCCTGCCCCAAGATCCGCCGCGTTCGGCCCGTACAGCATATGTCCCGGAGCATGCTCGGCAGGATTGGCGGACCAGCCGTCGCCATCGAGCTTGCCGGTGTTATGGCCGAAATCCGTCTCGGCTTGATAGACCTTGTTCGAAACCTCCGGACCCTGCTGAGGCACATTTTCCTTGATTAATCGGACCATCTCGTCCGGCGTAACCACTCTCACATCATCGCCAAGCTGGTCGATGACCGAATTGACGTCATCCATCGATTTGGACCAGGCATGCACTAGGACGAGCGAATACCCGGCTGCACTCTTCGGATTGCGTACGGCGCTATTGATATGATTGACCACGCTTGCGTTATCGCTGCCCGCGTTGCCTGCCCATAACATTTCCCGCGGCGTCACGATCGGCTTGTCGTTCGCCCATTTGATAGCGCCGCCGAGCGCCTTATGATTGCTGTACTCCAAATAAATGACGCCGTCGATATTCGGCTGCGCCGTATACTTGTTCCAGATGTCCATGCGGTCGAACGCATTGAAGTCGATGACCTCCACGAGTCCCAAATCCATTCTGCCCATGGCGGTGTTCAACTGTTGCAAATGCGCATCGAGCTCCGCTTCCGGATATTTGCTCGGATACATATAGCCTCCGCCGGACGGCCCCACCAGGAAACGGTCCTTCTCGGTCGCATCGTCGTAGAAGCGCTTAATGACCGTCGGCGCCAGATCAATCATGCTTGGCGATAAGGCCCATCCCATGTCGAAGGCGCCGCGGTTCTCGTTCCCGAACCACGGCTTCCCCTTCTGGCCCAGATCGTTCAGCATCCATTGGATGTTGTCGCCGTCGGACATCACGAAGGATACATAATGCACATTGTCTTCGACCGTTACCGGATCGGCCTGCTTCTGCTGCAGCCCCTTCAGCGTGAACCCGCTGAGTACGGACAGGTTGAAGGCATGATCCGCCGGCAGCGTGAACACGCCCGCTTCCGAGCTCGGCATTATGAAGCCTTCTTCTCCTCTGGATGCGTCGCCCCAACCGAGCAATACCGAATCGTCGTCCGCATCCTCGAGCACGGCCCGGCGAAAATCGCTGTTGCCGTCATAGAAGGTGAATGCGCCGGTCATCGCCGCATAATCGCGCAGCTTCGGGCCCATGCCGCCTGCCAGCTCTTCCTGCGTCTCGCCCTTCTGTTCGATAAAGATATCATGCTTCAAGCGGTTCCAATAATTCGCTTTAACCCAGGCCTCGTCCCTATCGGAGAGATCCATAACCTGCCGGAAGCCCTTCGCCTTCCGCACGTCCCCCTCCTCCACCAGCACCGCATCCTTCAAATGTGCGAGCGATGAGGCCGCATTGATCGAGCTGTTGCCTTGTTCCCAGAGCAGGTAGCCCTTAATATAAGACTTATACTGCTTCAGCAGCTTCCACGGGTCGTCGACGGTCTTGATCTTTACGCCGTATTGGCTCTCCAAATCTTGAAGCCACTGCCCGTAGTTGCCGGAACCCGGCAGGATGTAGATTTGTTCCGAGGTTTTATTCGCAATGAGCCCTTGCAGAGTGGCGATCATGACGCTTTCGGTCGGCGTCATGTCGCTGAGCTTGATAACATTGAGCTTCTTTGCCCGGTACGCCGCTTTCTCATAATAGGAATCCTTGTCTTTCGAATGAGCATCGGCACGATCATTCGTCAAGCCGGCCATAAGTGAACCAACCAAGCAAATCGATAGAAGCAGCGAAAACAGCTTATTATGGTGCATGATAGTCCTCCTCATCCTCGTGTGGATTTACGTTCAAGGCCGTCGGTCGTTGTTTACGCAAACAAACAGAATGAATGAACCTCCTCCCATTCATGATAGCGGTTACATTTCGTCGCAGAGCCCTAAGCTGCTAACCAATATAAGCATAAACTAAATTATATATATTGTATATGTACGATATATATTTAATTTATTCCGAATGCCGCCAAACGCTTTCATTTGTACACAATTTATTACACATATCCCAGCGGATTGTTCTATATTAGTTATAGAGATTCTTTATGGGCGCTGCTCTTGCATCGCTGTCTTAATCGCATTATTCCGGGGCAAGGAGATGATGGGATGGGACTGTTCGCTGAGGATTTGTTAAAAGGCAAGGTCGTGCTCATTACAGGCGGAGCTACCGGACTCGGACGCGCTATGGGGGAAATGTTCCTGGAACTGGGAGCCAGGCTCGCGATTGCAGGCCGGCGCGAGAAAGTGCTGAGGAAGGCTTCGGAGGAGATGAGCATCGGCGGAAGAGAAGTGTTCTGCAAAAGCTGCGACGTCCGGGAGCCTGCCCAGGTAGAGGCGCTTGTGGATGCGGTGGAGCAGCATTACGGACGGATCGATGTGCTCGTTAACAATGCCGCAGGCAATTTCATCAGCCCCACCGAGCGCCTCTCTCCGCGAGCGGTCGATGCTGTGCTGAATATTGTGCTTCACGGCACCTTCTATATGACGCTGGAAGTCGGCAAGCGCTGGATCGCCCAAGGCAGGGGAGGCACGATGCTGAATATCGTGACCACGTACGCCTCGACAGGCTCGGGTTATGTGGCCCCCTCAGCCGCCGCCAAGGCCGGCGTGCTTGCGCTAACCCGTTCGCTGGCCGTCGAGTGGGCACCGCATGGCATCCGGCAGGTCGCGATTGCACCGGGCCCCTTCCCGACCGAGGGAGCCTGGTCGCGACTGTCGCCTACTCCTGAGCTTACGGAGCTGCTGATTAATCGCGTCCCGCTTAAGCGGGCGGGAAACAAAGAGGAGTTTGCCCATTTGGCCGCCTATTTAATATCCGACTACGCCGGCTATATCAACGGCGAGGTCGTCACCATCGATGGAGGCGAATGGCTTCAGGGCGCCGGTCAGTTCAACGGCCTGCAGAGCGTTACCGGGCAGCAGTGGGATGCGCTCGCCGAAATGAATCGCAAGGGAAAGTAGGACTCTATCAGACATCAGTCCCGAAACTGTTACATCCCTATGGAGGATTATCCGATGAACACTGAATTCCGAATTCGAAGCTTTATAGGTACGGCGGATGTGGATTGGCAGGACCCCGGATTGCACCAGCATCCGACCTTCGAGATCAGCGTCCTGCTGGAAGGGCGCGGCGTATTCGAATGGAGCCAGGGGAAACATCTGTTGGAAGCGGGCCATGTGGTGCTTATTCCTTCCCGTATCCCCCACCTCTTCGAAGGCTTCGGCAGGAATCGCTACGGCGTTATTCATCTGGAAGGAATACCTTCTCAAATTACGGAGCTGCTGAACATGCTCGTAAGCGAGGGGACGCCTACCCTATTCGCCTTATCCCGCTTGGATAAGGAACGGTTCGAGCGGCTGTTCCGCGAATGGCAGCGCATCAAGTCCTCTCAATTAAAGGAACCGACGAGAAACTATATCTCATGGACCGAGGTGATGGTTCTCTTCCTGCTTGAGCATTCGCAGAAGGATCAGCAGTCGCTCACGATCGCCAAGGCGGCGGATTATATACGCGAGAATCTGCACGAAGGCGTCCAAATATCGGGCATGGCCGCGCTTGCCGGCTTCTCGGAGACCGGCTTCCGCCGGCTGTTCGAACAAATCTATCATATGAGCCCCAAGAAATATCAGCAGCAATGCCGGATGACGGAGGCCAAATGGCTCCTCAGCTCATCCGACAAAGAAATGATGGAAATCGCGAGCCAAATCGGATTTACCCGGCTGCACTCCTTCTCGCAATGGTTCAAATCCGCGGAGGGCGTCTCCCCGACCGAATGGCGAAAAATGCAGAAGCGCGGCTAGCCGCCATCTCCTTCTGCCGGCTATGGCGATTTGCGTAAATTATATGTTGATTTCGATAAATACAAGCATCTCCGAATCGATTATTCTACTCCTGAGGTTTGATGATTGGGAAAAGTCCAGTTGAATCGACTTGGGAGGCGAATGTTGATTATGACGGTTAGAGTTGGTTTTATCGGTGTAGGCGGCATGGCGGAGCATCATATTATCACCCTGCAGAGAATCGAGCATGCCCAGATCACAGCGGTCTATGACATCAATCAGGTAAGATCCAAGGAGGTAGCGGAGAAGTACGGCGCCAAGTCTTATGAGAGCAGCGCCGAGCTGATCGATTCCGGGGAAGTGGACGCCTTATTCGTATGCACCCCTCCGTTCGCGCGCTCGGGAGCGGAAGAAGCGGCAGCGGCCCGCAAAGGCATTCACTTGTTAGCGGAGAAACCGGTCGGTTTACATATGGAAGAGGTTCGCAAGCTGGAGCAGATTATACGCGATTCCGGCATTATCCATACATCCGGCTATTGCTTGCGTTACCTGGAAACCGCAGCAAGAGCCAAAGCCTATTTGGCCGATAAGCAGATCGATATGGTTCTGTCCTATCGTCTTGGCGGCATGCCGGGCGTACGCTGGTGGAGAATGATGGAGCAATCCGGAGGCCAGCTGGTCGAGCAGTCGACGCATCAGCTGGATCTGATCCGTTATTTGGCCGGAGAAATCAAAGAGGTTCATGCGATTCACGAGCAGCGGTACATTCACAATATCGATCCCGAGGCAACCGCTTACGACGTAGGCACCGTCTCGTTCGTCATGGAGTCCGGCGCGATCGGCAACATTACGAGCAGCTGCCTGTCCAAATATGTCGGCAAAGGCGGCACGGAATTCTATGGCCATAACTTCTTCCTATCCATTGACGGGAACACGCTGCGGATCGTGGATGACAATCAGGATTTGACGGAAGTGTTGGATGTGGACTTCTATTACGAGCAGGACAAAGCATTCATCGAAGCGATCCGCACCAACCAGCCGGGCTTGCTGCTGGGCGACTTCTCCGATGCCGCGGATACCCTTGCCGTGACGCTTGCAGCGAACGAGTCTGCCGCATCCGGAAAGTCCGTCGCAATAAATAACGTAAAGGAGCGCTCCCTATGATCAAATCCATTAACCAATGGTGCTTTAGAGGCGACACGCCGCTAGAACAGGTCATGGCGATCGCGAGCGACGCCGGCTTCGGCGCGGTAGAGCTGAACCTGTACGAGCCGGGCGGTATCGGCTTGACGATGGATACGACGGCAGCGGAAGCCGAGAAAATCGGCAAGCTGGCCCGCGATAACGGCCTGCAGCTGCGCAGCCTCTCGACCGGATTGCTCTGGCAGAGCCCGCTGTCCTCGGCGGATCCAGCCGTACGCGAGCGGGGCCGCCGCGTCGTTACGAAACAGCTGGAGCTGGCCGAGCTGCTCGGGATGGATACGGTCCTGGTCGTGCCGGGCGCCGTAAATCCGGATACGTCCTATGATCAATGTTACGAGCGCAGCCACCATGAAGTGCAGCTGCTGTCCGACGAAGCCGAGAAGCGCAAGACCCGTATCGGCATCGAGAACGTGTGGAACAAATTTCTGCTGTCCCCGCTGGAGATGGCACGCTATATAGATGACGTCGGCTCGCCTTACGTCGGCGCCTACTTCGATGTGGGCAACGTCCTGCTCTACGGCTATCCGGAGCAATGGATTCGGATCCTGGGCGACCGGATCTTCAAGATCCATGTCAAAGACTTCTTGACGGGCGTCGGCAACGGTCACGGCTTCGTCTCCCTGCTTGCCGGCGATGTCAATTGGAAGGCCGTCCGCGAAGCGCTGCAGGAGATCAATTACACGGATACGGTAACGGCTGAGCTTGGTATCTATGCGGCTAACCCGCATCAGCTGGTCTATGATACGTCACGCCATCTCGATATTATTTTCGGCGGCGAAGCAAGGTAGCCGTCCTTAATAAGGAGCCTCCAATCCCAAGAAGGGTTGGAGGCTTCTTCATGGGGCGTTTTAACGGAAGTCCCCATTACGCTGCGATTATTATGTCCACAACTTCTGTCTGCCTCAAGCTTGCGCAGTCTATTGCTTTCCCCCCGCATCCGCCCGCCTTCATTCGACAGATCACTTCCTTTTGACGATCTGATATCCTGCTCCCGAAAGAAATCACTTGCAAATAAGATCGACTTGTATGTAGAATCAACAAGGATATTGTCAAGAAAGATAACATAACCTTATTTGGAGGAAAGCTAACTCATGAGAACAGAAGTAGGGGTTCATGAACGGCCGCCCATGGGCCAAAGCTTGATGCTGAGCGTTCAGCATCTATTTGCCATGTTTGGCTCCACGGTGCTTGTTCCAAATCTGCTCGGAGTCGATCCGGCGATTTGTCTGTTAATGAACGGCATCGGTACACTGCTCTATCTGTGGATCTGTAAGGGAAAAATCCCCGCTTATCTAGGATCGAGCTTTGCCTTTATCGCGCCGGCCGGCGCGGTCATCGGCAACTATGCATCGGAAGAGGCCGGTTATGCGGCGGCGCTTGGCGGCTTCATCGCTGCCGGTGTGGTATTTACCGTTCTCGCCTGGATCATTCAAGTGGCGGGAACCCGTTGGATTGACGTCGTCTTCCCTCCGGCGGCTATGGGAGCGATCGTAGCCGTCATCGGCTTGGAGCTCGTCCCGACGGCTGCCCGGATGGCGGGCTGGATTGCTCCTGCCGATCCTAAGGAAGCTGCTGCCTGGGCGCCCGACCCAACCATCATTGCGCTCTCGATCATTACGCTGGCCGTAACCATATTCGGCTCCGTTCTGTTCCGCGGCTTCCTGCGTATCATTCCGATACTGTTCGGAATCGTTACGGGATACGTCGTTGCAGTCCTGATGGGGCTTGTTAACTTCGACCCCGTGAGGGAAACAAGCTGGCTCGATGCGCCAACCTTCACCTTCCCAGTCTTCGAATGGGGCGCGATTCTGACGATCGTGCCGGCTTCGCTCGTCGTCATTGCCGAGCATATCGGCCACCTCATCGTGACAGGCAATATCGTCAAGAAGGACTTGTCCAAGGATCCGGGCTTGCACCGCTCCATGCTGGGTAACGGCATATCGACCATACTATCCGGCTTTATCGGCTCTACGCCGAATACGACGTACGGAGAAAACATCGGCGTCCTGGCCATTACCCGCGTATATTCCACCTTCGTTATCGGCGGTGCGGCGGTGATCGCGATTCTGCTGTCGTTTCTCGGCAAGTTCTCCGCGCTTATCGCCAATATTCCAGAAGCTGTAATGGGCGGCGTTTCCCTGATGCTGTTCGGCGTTATTGCCGCGTCCGGCTTCCGGATGCTCGTCGAATCGAAGGTCGATTACGGCAAGCCGACCAACCTGTTCTTAACCTTAATCGTACTTGTCACCGGTCTTAGCGGGGCAAAGGTGTCCATCGGCGACTTCTCGCTATCGGGCATGGCCCTCGCAACCATCGTTGCCATCCTGTTCAGCCTGCTGTTCAAGCTGTTCGATGTGACGAAGCTGAGCAATGATCACGAGGAAACCGGACATTAATCCTTAGAAAAAGAGACGAAAACCACCTTCGGCTGCCTGGCGGCGCCAAAGGTGGTTTTTCATTAGGACGGTGCTGACTCCAGCATCCTGACAAATTTGACATCTGCCGGCGCGAATTCGAAGTCTGCGAGCGATTCCGGTTCGACCCATCGGCACTCGTCATGGTCGATTAATACGATTTCTCCTTTGACATAGGACGCCTTATAAGCGATCAGATGAATATGAACGTTTCCGTACCAATGATCGTTGACGCCGAATAGCGCGTAGGGCTCGATATCGATATTCATCTCTTCCATCAGCTCGCGCCGGAGACAAGCTGGCGCGGACTCCCCGCCCTCAAGCTTGCCGCCGGGAAATTCCCACAGTCCGGCCTGAGACTTGCCTGAACGGCGGCGGGCGATGAGCAGCTCGCCATGTTCATTTTCAATTATCGCCGCGGCTACTTGAATCAATGCTTTCACATCCCGTAGGTTGACGCAAGGTCACCAGTCTTATCCATTCATCTTATCATAGTCCGTTCTAGTCAGCCCGTAATAGACCAGATCCTCGTACTCGTCCCACTTCCGGATCTGCTGCTTGAATGTTCCCTCATGCTGCATGCCGACCTTGATCATTACATTGGAGGATGCCGGATTTCGGGTCATCGCCGCCGCATTTATTTTATTCAGGTTCAGCTCAAGAAATCCATATCGAACGATTTGCTTTGCCGCTTCGGTAGCAAACCCATTCCCCCAGAACGAGCTTCCCACCCAATAGGCCAGCTCGCCTCTCCGATGCGGTTTGGCGATATTCAAGCTGATGCAGCCTATCAACATTTGCCGGTCTTTGCGAACGATTGCAAAGGAATAGCCGTTGCCTTCAGACGCCCGATGGCGGCAGGCACCGATCCATGACTCGGCGGCTCCTTCCGGGTAAGGATGCGGAATCGACAAGGTTGTATCCGCCACTTCCCTCTCTCCCGCCAGCTCCCGTACTGCGCTTGCATCCGTCAGCATCCATGGCCTCAGAATCAATCTTTCGGTTTCAAACGTCGGCTGCATAGACGTACCCCTCCCCTTATTCATTTATTGAAGTTATAGTCTGTTGTGTATGTATTTCAAGGGGGTCACGCTCATATCCTCTCTTATGGTGAAATGTTTATATACAACCCCCCGTCGGCTTCCTTCCTTTCACCCTGCTGCGCAACGCTTTTTCAATGTATTAAATCACAGCTCGGATAACTCTCATTCGTTATGATGGAGCGAAAGACATGCGAATGCGGAGCCTTTCTTCATCGAATCTTAATTATAATTATTCTAATTTACTATTGATTTTACTTTAATACCTATACTAGAATGGGGTATAACAAAATCTTCATATACGGGGTGATTCGATTGACGATAAATAAGAACAATCTGACGACAAACTGGGGCGCTCCCGTCGGGGACAATCAGAACTCGATGACAGCCGGCTCACGGGGTCCGGTATTGATTCAAGATGTGCATCTGCTCGAGAAGCTCGCCCACTTCAACCGGGAACGCGTGCCCGAGCGCGTCGTTCATGCCAAGGGCGCCGGGGCGCACGGTTATTTTGAAGTGACAAGCGACGTCACAGCTTATACCAAAGCGAACTTCCTGTCCGAGGTCGGCAAACGCACGCCGGTGTTCATCCGCTTCTCCACCGTGGCCGGCGAGAGCGGCTCGGCCGATTCCGTACGCGATCCGCGCGGGTTCGCGGTGAAATTTTATACCGAAGAAGGCAACTATGATTTGGTGGGCAACAATACGCCGGTATTCTTCATTCGCGATGCGATCAAATTTCCGGACTTTATCCATACCCAGAAGCGCCACCCGCAAACCCATTTAAAAAATCCGAACGCCGTATGGGATTTCTGGTCCTTATCGCCGGAGTCGCTGCATCAGGTGACCATCTTGATGTCGGACCGCGGCATTCCCGCCACTTACCGCCACATGCACGGCTTCGGCAGCCACACCTTCAAATGGGTGAATGCGGAAGGGCAGGGCGTCTGGATCAAATATCATTTTAAAACCGAGCAGGGCATCCGGAACTTAACCGAAGAGGTTGGACGGCAACTCGCCGGCGAGAACCCGGATCATCATACCGAGGACCTGTTCCATGCGATTAACAACGGCGACTTCCCTGCCTGGAAGTTGTATGTGCAGATCATGCCGCTTGAAGACGCCGACACGTACCGGTTCGATCCGTTCGACGTGACCAAAGTGTGGTCCCAGAAGGATTACCCGCTGATCGAGGTGGGCCGCATGGTGCTCGACCGGAATCCGGAGAACTACTTCGCCGAAGTGGAGCAAGCGACGTTCTCGCCGGGCACGCTCGTTCCGGGCATTGACGTATCGCCTGACAAAATGCTGCAAGGACGCCTCTTCGCCTACCACGACGCCCATCGTTACCGCGTCGGCGCCAACCATCAGTCGCTGCCGATCAACCGGCCGCGCAATGAAGTGAATAACTATCAGCGCGACGGCCAAATGCGGTTCGACCACAACGGCGGCAGCTCCGTCTATTACGAGCCGAACAGCTATGGCGGACCGGAGGAATCGGCCGAGAACAAACCGTCCGCTTACCCGGTATCCGGCTCGGCCGACAGCACCGCCTACGACCATAACGATCATTATACGCAGGCCGGCGACTTGTACCGGCTGCTCGGCGAGGAAGAGCGCACGCGTCTCGTTCAGAACATCGTCGGGTCCATGATGCCCGTCGAGAATGACGATATCAAGCTCCGCCAGATCGGACACTTCTACAAAGCCGACCCCGAGTATGGCAGACGCGTTGCAGAAGGACTTGGACTTTCTCAATTTGTATAATAAATTGACATGCGCAAGAAGCCTTAGACCGTTTGACGGTCTAAGGCTTCTGTGTTTTCGTTTAGAGGGTCGTGTCAGACAAGCGCTCGCTTGCTATACATCGACAACCTCAGTCATTCAATGAAGCTTGGCATTCCAAACTATAAGCCGTTTATTTCCACTCGCCCTGCAGATTATTGTCCTGGATGGCCTTGTTCACTTCGTCGATGACTTCCTGTCCGCCCTTGGCGAGCCATTCCTCGACCATCTTGTCCCAATCGTCGATCGGGCGCTGACCAACCACCATCTTGGTGGTCTCGTCCGTAATGTACTTGTTCAGCTCGGTCTTCTTCTCCATGTATTTCGGGGCAATAATACGGTTCGACGGATCGATATACCACTTCACGCTCTTCAGCATATCGGCCATCCGTTTGTTGAACTCCTTGCCCTCCGGCGCGGGATCGCTCTTCCCGAATTCGTCGAGATCGGCGTCGTTCTGCGCCCAGCCTTCATTCAATATATAGGCATTCGGCGCCAGCTTCGAACGGTTCTCCGCAATCGGCTGCGGCAGGCCGTCGACCATCTTGTAGCCTTTGCCGTCGCCGCCCCACATCCAGTCGTAATACTCGTTCTGCGGGTTCTTCTCTTCGAGCGGCACGTATTGGCGGAAATAATCGATCATCTCGAGAATCTTCTTCACTTTCTCCGGCTCATCCTTCAGCTTGGAGGAGACCAGGTACATGCGGTACCAGCTCGTCCCCATTCTTAAGCCCTCGCTGCCGTCGGACGTCTTGAACGGAGGAACCGGAACGACAACCGCCTTCGGATCGTTCGCCATCAGCGTAGGGAAATAGATCCCGTTCGGGGAGCCGATGCCCGGTTGTTCGTACCAGATCCCGACCTTGCCCGCGTTGAACGCCTTGAACACGTCTTTATAAGTCGTGACCGCCCAATCCTTGCTGATCGCCCCCTCCTTGCTCAGGTCGATCAGAAATTGGATTTTCTCTTTGTTCGCCGCCGAGATGTTGCCCGGGATGTATTGGCCCTTGTCGTTCTTGTGATACCAGGTACCGTTGCCGTAATAAGCGCCGGCCGCCGGATCGTAATAGATGCCCTTCGCGAGACCGAGACCCAGCGTATCGTCCTTCTTGTTGCCGTCCGGATCTTCCTTCGCAAAGGCGATGGCGACTTTCTTCAATTCCTCGTAATTCGTCGGCATCTCCAGGCCAAGCTTGTCGAGCCAGTCCTGACGGATCACCATCTTCTTGCCGCCCTTGGCGGAGAAATAGGCCGGTATGCCGTACACCTGATCGTCGATCTTGAGCGAATCCCAGACGAAGTCAGGCACGGTCTTCAGCGTCTCATACTGCTGCAAGAACTCGTTCAAAGGCAGAAACGCGCCTTCTTTGGCCCATTTCATATAATTGGAGTTCACTTCTTCCATGCCGATGACGTCGGGCAGATCGCCGGATGCCATCTTGACGGCCAGCTTCTCTTCGTACGTGTCCCATGGAATAAACTGCGATTTGAAATCGACGTTGAACTTCTCATTGATCTTCGTGACGGCCTCGCCCTCGGGAGCCGGAACCGGATTCTCCCATGTGCCGTCGAACCAGGTAATCGTCATTTTGTCCGCTTTGCCTTCGGCGCCGCCTTCTTCCTTCTTCCCGGAAGAGGAATCTCCGCCGCTCGAACAGCCCACGATTCCGGCCGCCATGGATACGGATAGCAAGATGGATAACAATTGCTTCTTCACATTGCAGTCCTCCCTTTTAAAAATACAAGTTATTTTCTTCTTAATGACCGCCTTCTATGATACTGTGCCATTCGCTCACTCTTTGACCGAGCCCAGCATCACCCCTTTCGCAAAATGCTTTTGCAGAAACGGGTATACGATCAGAATCGGTATCGTGGCGACGAGCACCGCGGCCATGCCGATCGTTTCCGCCGGGGGCGGGTTCTGGCCAAGCGCCATCTGGGCGCCGTCGGACAGCGAGCTTGCCTGTTCCAAAATAACGATCTGCCGCAGCACGACCTGAACGGTCCACTTCGCGGGATCCGAAATGTAAATAAGCGCATTGAAGTACGTGTTCCAGTTCGATACGGCATAGAACAACCCGAAGGCGGCCATGGCCGGTTTGGACAGCGGCAGAATGATCCGCCCGAAGATTTGCAGATCATTCGCTCCGTCGATCAGCGAGGCTTCCGTCAGATCCTTCGGAATGCCCAGGAAGAACTGGCGCATCACGATCAGGTTGAAGGAGTTGATCGCCCCCGGGATGATAAGCGCCCAGTACGTATCGAGCAGCTGCGTCGCCTTGACGACCATATATGTCGGAATAATGCCTGCCCCGAATACGAAGGTGAACAGCACCATGAACAGAAACAGGCGCTCGCCCATGATTTTACGGGTCAAGGAATAAGCCATCATCGTGGTCAGCAGCAAGCTGATCACCGTCCCGACGACGGTAACGAATACCGTGACCCATATCGAGCGAAGGAACGTATCCGTGTTGAAAATGTAAGCGTATGCATCAAAGACCCACTTTTTCGGGAAGAGAAGCAGATCCTTCGTTACGAATTCATCGTAAGACGTAAAGGACACGATGACAATGTAATAGAATGGAAACAGCATGGCCAGCGTAATGACGGTAAGCAGCAGCATGTTGGCAGCATTGGCGATCCGGTCGTAGTTCGTATATATTTTCATTCTTCGCATCCCCTCCTCGCGTTAAAAAACCCCATCTTCGCCAAAACGTTTGGCCAAACGGTTCGCAGCCACGATCAGAATGAGCCCGACAAGCGACTTGAACAACCCGACGGCCGTTGCGAAGCTGAAATCGGATTGCTCGATCCCTTTGAAGTAGACGTACGTATCGAGCACGTTGCCCACGTCCATATTAAGCGGATTGAGCATCAGGAAGATCTGTTCGAAGCCGACATCCAGCACGCTGCCAAGACGCAGGATCAGCAGGATCACGATCGTGCTGCGAATGGCCGGCAGCGTAATATGCCATATCTGGCGCCACCGGTTGGCGCCGTCGACCACCGCCGCTTCATATAGGCTGGGATTAACCCCCGCCAATGCCGCAAGGAATATAATCGTGCCCCATCCCGATTCCTTCCAGATCGTCTCGATCACGATCAGCGGCATAAACCACGAGGAATCCTGTAGAAACGGAATCGCCTCCGTGCCGAAGACGGCGCCGAGCAGCTGGTTTACGATGCCGTCCGATTTCAGGAACGTCGTGACGATCCCGATAACGACCACCCATGACAAGAAGTGCGGCAAATATACGATCGACTGCACGATATACTTGAACCGCTTGTTGCGGACTTCATTCAGCATAAGCGCGAGGATAATCGACACGGGGAAGGCAAACACGATTTGCAGAAAGGATAGATACAGCGTATTCCAAATGACGCGCAGCACTTCCCGGTCTTCGAATATTTTGGCGAAGTGCTTGAAGCCGACCCAGTCGCTCTTCCAGAACCCTCTGAAGGCGCTGAAGTCCTGAAAGGCGATAATATTGCCCGCCATCGGCAGGTAACGGTAAATAAGGAAATAAAGTAGGCCCGGAAGCAGAAGAAGAAATAAATAGCGTTCCTTCCATAATCGCGATCCAAGCTTCTTGAGCTTCGGTTGGCGCCCGGGGCGCAGGCCGGCCCGCCGGCCGGCGTCAGCATGTAGGTTCATGGAATCATCTCCCTTGAGGACGTAAGAGTCTTTGCTTTACGGCGGCATCCGTATAGCGTTATATTATAAGAGAGCGCTTTCTTCGGAAATAAACGGTTTTACGGAAACTTCACGTTTTTGCGGATTTGTCGCAGTTTTGCGCAGGTTTCGATAAAATGATCAGCTTTAAATGAATTGGAGGACTACTGTAGATGAAGCATCTGTTGAAGAGGAAGATCAGCAACCAGAAGTTGATGCTTCGGCTATTCATGAACTTCATGATCATCATCGTGCTGTTCGTTTCGTTCAGCATGATTTCGTTATTTATGTTCAAGGACAGCATGCAAGAAGAGATTTTGAAGTACAACGATGCCAACTTGCATGTGACGACGCGCAGCTTCGAACAGTATTTTCAGACGCTGACCAGCGTCCTCGTCGATCTGCAGTTGAATAACGGAGCCTTCAAAGACTTTACCCAGTCCTCCCGCCTCGACTACATTTCGGCGGCCAAGCTCATCGATGTGCTATATAACACGACCACCAATCCGCAGTTATACCTGAACGACTTGTTCGTCTATAACGCGAAGCTGCCCTTCGTACTGGATAAGGTGCGCGGCAGCGAACCGGCGGCCATGTTCGGCGAGCATCATGTGAATTCGAGGTATACGAACCAGTTCTGGACCGGAGAGATGGCGAAGCCCTTCGTCGGCAAGCTGTATGCGATGGCGGGCTTTACGCAGCGCCCGTCGATCGCGCCCATGACGGAAAGCGGAGACGTCTTCCCGTTCATGGTCAAGAACAAACTGAATCCGAACTACTTTATCCTTGCCTTTATCGACGGGCACAAGCTGATCGGCAATCTGCACCAGTCCATCAATAATAACTTGTATATACTGGACGAGCGGGGCCAGCCGCTCTTTGCGTATGATTCGAAAGGCACCTCGTCTCTTCCCGAGCTGGACCCCGATAACGATTGGGTCAAGAGCGGCGACCATTATTATTTCTATAAGAAAGGCGCGGCTACCGGGCTGACCTACGTCAATGTCGTGCCGGATTCCAACGTCTCGCGGTCAATCGAACGACTGAACGTTCTCCTGGTCGCGCTGCTCGTGATCGCGTCGGCCATCGGCATCCTTGCATCCGTCTACTTCAGCGTGCGATACAGCAATCCCGTGCGCAAAATCGTGGAGTCCATCAGACAGACGAAGAACATGCTTTCTCCGGAAGGAAGAGTGAACGAATTCGAACTGATTCAGCAAAATATCGGCCACATGATTCAAGTGAACCGCGACGTCCTGCAGGATCTGGAGGAGAAGAATAGCCTGCTGCGCTATTATTCGTTCATGAATAAACTGAAGCGGATTCGGGATAACATGTCTCATGCAAGCGATAGCGATCATTCCGACCGGCCTTACCGCTTCGTGCTTGTGGATTTGAATTTCCGTCAGGAGTACCGCGAGGAGCTTCAGAAGGATGCCAGTTATTATATTCGCGAATACATTCACCAGGCGATCCGCCATACGAAGCTGGAGACGCTGACGTTCCAGATCGAAGGCGACCAGATCCTATCCGTCGTGTATGGAGACGAGTCCGATGAGCAAGTGTTTGAAGCGTTGAAAATTATTAGCAGCGTGTTGGCCGAGGACCGGACGTACTGCTTCTTCACGTTAGCCGTCAGCTCGTTGTATACGCGCTCCGACATGATGAAGGAGGCTTACGACGAGGTACAGCGTCTGACCGATCACCGGCCGTTCGATGACGAGACGAGAATCATCGGCCCGGGAGAGCAACCGGAAATCCCGTTTCTGCCGTACGGATCGATCGAACAGGAAATCCATGTCAACCTGCAGGAAGGCAATGACGCTCATGTGATCGAGTCGCTGCGGAAATTGACCGTGCAGATGGCGCAGCGGTACAGCAAGGCGAACTTCCACCAATTCGCCCGCGAAGTGACGGGGAAGGTATTCCGCAAGCTGCATGCGCTGCAGCTCGACACGGTATGCGTCTGCGGATTGCCCGAAGTCATCCGTCACATTCATACCGTGGAGGAGCTGAACGAATACTTCGAGACGCTGCTCAGCGAAGCGGGGCGGTTAATTCGCTTGAAGAAGGAAGAGCATGATCCGATCGTGCATTTCGTGGCGGCCTATATGGAGGAGCATTATAAAGAGGAGATCTCTCTGGACCTGATGGCCGGCAAGATCAACATTACGGGAGGTTATTTATCGACGTATTTCAAGGAGAAGACGGGCATCAACTTCGTCGATTACGTCAATGAATTCCGGATCAAGAAAGCGATGGACATGCTGCTCGATTCGGAGACGCGAATTCACGATATCGCGCTGCTGGCCGGCTACCAGTCGCTCAGCTCCTTCAACCGCGCCTTCAAGAAGTTCTCGGGCGTCACGCCGAGCGAATATCGCCGCAATAACCTTCAACCGAACGCGTCGGATTCGGCTTGATGCGGTCAGGAAATGAAGGAAGCCCACCTAAGCAATTCAGCCTCTGCGACTATGCAGTCCAGTGTGTATAAAACGAAGGGCTTATCTCGTTCATTTATTCTACGGTGACAGGATTTCGAACTGATTGATTATACAACGCATATTTCATACAGAATGACCGGAAAAGCATGCTTGCTTTGTCCGGTCATCTTTGGTGTTATTTTCTACACATAGGTAGAGAGGGGGTATCAATCTCCATACAAATGATTTGCAAACACAACGGTTTGCATTTGCCGCGGCGCAACTAGAACGGGCCAGTAAAATGGATTTCCATTCCAGCCCCCGGCAGTACCATTTTGTTTTAGCAGAATAATTGCAGGGATATCAGCAGCAAGCTTTTTCGCAAGACCCTTCTCTTGATAAGAATCTGGTGAATTCTCTGTTCGCCCATCATTCTTCTGTCTGGCAATGTCACGATTGCGCCTTACAATCGTCCATACCTTCCCCTTCCTTTCATTGTCCTTAGTAAGATTCGCAAGATACTCCAAACTAGCAATAAATGCGGCTTTATTCCAAGAGTGTCCCTCTGCAAATGTGTCTGCTATTTTATTGATGATTGTGATCACATCAGTTGAATCCATCAAGAAGGCATCCGGCGTATTACTACTGTCACTGCAATATTTTGAAATCATCTGATCGATTGCAGCGACCGGCTTCTGAAGATGTGTTTTCGCCCGAATATTAAATCCAATCGGCAGAAGGCGAGAGGCTGGTTTCAAGGTCGTCGTATCCGCTAATAGAATCTTGTTTGGAGAACACGGAATAATTTGGCTTGATGCATCCTTCTGCACAAAGATAACGCCGTTGTCGTGATGACCTTTCTCGAATGCTTCCCTAAGTGCGGAATCAAACTCATGAATGCGCTGCATAACCGTATAGATATCCGGGGTTGTATAGAAACGCGTAACCGTCAAATCCTCCAGTGGTCTCGCTCCGTACATGCGGGAATGCTGAAGCACGGTGTCCTGTTGAAAGGTTTTCGGGCGTCTGCCATAGTAGAAACCAATGAGATTCCCAATCGTAATTCCACGGTCCAAGATCTGCCCACCGATAAAGATGTTCAGCGGGGTTCGCAGCTTCAGCTGTCCGGATTGATCCAATAACTCGTTAACATCTTTCTCTGAATTCACTTTCGTGATCATAATATAACCGCCATTTAGAGCATGCCGCGTTTCTTCCATGACCAATTCAAACGCTGGTATTGTCAAATCTGATCGTCGTATCGAGGCTTTCAAATTCTTATAGGCTTCTTCTATCAGTCGACGGAAAGTGTCCGTGTTTTCTCCAGCTTCATCGGTTAGCTTCTCTACAATCGTTTCAATGATACTCTCCTGCCATACATGCGCGGCTTTGCCTTGTTCCGTATGGATGATGAAGCTGAATTTTTTCGGCACGTTCCTATCATCACGGTCCTGAATGCGCCGGATGCACCCGCCTACTATGAAATTTACAATAGCGCTGCGAAGCGAGGCGATTTTGCGGCTAAATAAACTCTCCTCAATTTTAAACACTCTACGATCCGGCTTCTTTAAGACTGCAAGCTCTTCTTCCGGAACTTCTTCGAATAGATGATAGGGAACAGTACCTTCCACTTCGCTTTCCTGAAAGTAGTATTCCCCTCCAATATATTTATCATGGATAGGAACAAGCTCCGTGAAAGCCGGTTTGATCGGTTTGAACACAATCGAGTCAACGATCATGTCCTCCGGCTGCAGATATAAGGAATATGGAGTTGCCGTTACTTGAAGAAAGCTGCTATTAGGTGCCTGTTGGCGAAATTCATCAATTTTCCCAGCAATTTTCTTAATATCGAGACGATCTTCTTTTGTTTTGGCAAAACCAATGCTTGCAAAGTCAGCTTCGTCATCGATGATTAAAATTTTTTTATTCGCTAACTCCGGGTAATCTTCGAAGAAAGCCTTATGCAGTCTTATCATGTTCTTCATTTCTTTCTTCACGACAAATACGAGCTTCTGATTGATCTCATAACGAGTTAACGTCGGCATAACCATGATATCGAATATTTGAATAAGATCCCGTTCGTTCAGTTCGCCGAACTCGGATTTCAATCGTTCCAATGTCTGCTGAGCCAGAGCTTTAGTTCCCTTCGTCAATACGATTACCACATCATAATGATTATCGTAAGCTAATGACATGACGCCTAAGAATGTTCTTGTCTTGCCTGACTGAATTTTCCCAAGCAGCATGCCCGGGCGGTCCAACGTTGTTTGTGTATCCGATAGTTTCTGAACCGTACGCTCCATGCATTCCTGCATTTCCTTGGAGTACTTGTTCTGGGTATTCAGGTATGTAAAAAATGGCCCCTGAAGGTTCAAAGTCTGTATCACTGTGCCACATCCCTTTTCTATTAAATAAAGATCCATCCGATCGACAATAGTGAACGCACGTTTCTGACAACTAATTGTCACCTCACCTGCGTTACACTGGTCCCAGTAGATAACGAGAGGGGCAAGGACGGATGAAGAAGTACATCGTATACGATCTTGAATCCACTGTAAAGCAAAGACGCTCGGACAGTCCGAAATCATTGAAATCGGCGCGCTCGAGCTAATGGAACGGCGGTGTCGCCCTAACCGATCTGTTTTCCACACCCATGTGAAGCCTTCTCTCCGACCGCTGCTTATGCCGTATACAACTTCATTCACGGGTAACGCCTTTGCTTCTTCGCGCATCTCTTCCTTAATTCTGATCTGTTCTTCACGCATTTGCGGGCCGACTCCATCAGCTCCATGTGCTTCAGCACCTTCGCATCGCCCGGATGGCCTAGCAAAGCGCTGTCCGCCGTGAACGAAGCCGTTACTTCCCAGTAGTGAGAGCTTGCTGCTGCCCCGCTCGTTATATCGGCATACTCGCAATTCACGAGCAGCAATGCGTGCGTACCTGCCTTGCGCGGTTGAACGGCAAGCTCTATCAGGACTTGCTTGCTCTCGCCGGCGGCCATGTCCCCTAATCGTACGGTATGCTCACCCAATCGCTCCTCGCTTCGATAACCAAAAATCCCCGTAATCCGCACGGCATCGGAAGGATGCAGAGTGAGCGTTACATTCCGGGCAACGAGGCGGAGCAGCCCTTCCAGCTCTTGCTCGAGAATAGCCGGAATATCGTCAGGCTGACGAATGTAGTAGAAATTCCCTCCGCCGCTCTCGGCGACCGCTTCCATAAAACTCTCTTCCAAGCCGCTTCCTGCCCCTATCGTCGTAATGCCGATACCGGCAGCGTGATAGATCTGGGCGATCGCCGACAGCTCCTCGCGGTCGGTAATGCCGGCATTGGCATGCCCGTCGGACAGCAGAATGACGCGATTCACCGTGCTGTCCTTCAATCCTTTGCGCACATGCCTTACGCCTTCGATCAAGCCTCCGCTCAGATTGGTGCTTCGTCCCGCGTCGATGGCTTCGATCATCCTTTTCATTCCAGCCTTGTTCCTGGTCGTCCCGGGAGGGAATACCGTCACCGCCTCTTGGTCGAATGCGACCATGCTGAGTGAATCTCCATCCTCCATGAGATCCGTTATGAATTGGCAGGCCTGCTTGCTGTAAGCAAGCGGCTGCCCGGACATCGATTCGCTGCGGTCCAGCACCAGGGAGAGATTGAGCTGGGCGCGGGCTGAAGACAGTGCCGCTTTCCCTGCTGCCTCGATAAGGAGATAAACCTTCTCCGCACCTCCAATCGGCAAATAGGGACTGCTCCATGCATGGGCGGCTGAGACGGCTTTGTTCATTGGATTCATCACAAGTTCCTCCCCGTAGACATTCTTAATGGCTTGTCGGCGACACAGGATTTACGGTTCCTTCCCATAGATATACTTTAACGAAACCGGTAGACGTCTGATTGTCAGCGAATGTACGTTCGTGCACGAATGAGCAGAGGGCGAATCCCCGCATGAAAAAAAGCGTACCCGATACGTTATTCTTCGCATCGTGTACGCCCGTGCTTCAGTATAATGCCCGGATCCGGCTGCAGCCGCTACTGATACAGCTCCATCCATTGGCTTAGCTGCTGCTTTAAGCCCTCTCTTACCGACTTGGGCTCCAAAATTTCCGCGTTCGGCCCGTACCGGAGAATCCACTGAATGAACTCCTTCTCGTTGTTGACGGTGACCTCGAACAATAAGCTGCCGTCCTTCTGATCCTTCATCCGGGGATGCACGAACAGCTCCTCTTCCTTTATGTACCGTGCCGCTTCGGGACTGAAGCGCACCTTGAACGTCACATTCTTGTCGCCGCGGTCGATGGACCATGTGTTCTTCAAATATTGCTTAATATTGAATTCACCCTTGTCGAAGGACTCTCCGGTCATCGCCACCTGCAGGAACCGACTGATCCGGAACGTACGGATGGCTTGCGCCGAATGGCAGTAACCAATGAGATAGAACCGCTGATCGCGGGGCACAAGATAGTAGGGGTCGACTCTCCGCTGCGTCGTTTCATCCCTTGACTGCGTGTGATAGACCGTATCGATCGATTGCTGCTCCAGAATCGCCTGGATGATCGGCTGCAGGAAGTTTTCGCTTTCTTTGCGGTAGGCCGGCGTTCCCATCTGGATGATGTCCGCAATGTTCTCGATAATGCTGTTCTGCCTGGCTTTCTCCTTCAAGTGCGTCGCCATGACCTTATCGTAGGCCGTATCGAAGCCGGGCGGCAGCTTGTCCTTGTCCAGCACCGAGGGCAGCAGCGAGAAGACCAGCGCCTCCTGCTCGGAGAAGTTAAGCGGATAGAGAAAGAATTTGCCCATAAAGCGGTAGCCCGTCCCACGGCCTTCATTGGTTACCGGGGCGATCAGGCTCAGAATATCCAAATCCCGGTAGATCGTCCGCGTGGTCACATTGCACTTCAGCGCGAGGTCGGCGGCGGATATTCCCGGGTTGGATTGAATGGCGTTAATCATGTTGAAAATTCGGATCACTTTGTCGATCATGCTGATGCTCCTTAGTCATGTAGTTCTAATCGCCTATATCTACTTATTCGGCCGGCAGCAGGAAGTTCCTTCCTTAGCGGAGGACATATGTCTTTCCTAATAAACTAAAGCTCATTAACGGAATTTTCTACAAGTTAATTCTCATTCCCTCTTAAAATGTGAAATCAATCACATGATTTTATCACGTCATCGCTTACACTTAAGGCATGAACAAATGATGGGAGTGTGCATTATGGAATATAACCCTCGCACGTTTACCTTGAACTACCTGAAATACTGCTATACCTGTCAGGATGCACATCTATGTCTAAGCGATACCGAAAGCAAATGCATCGCTTGCTGGGAAGAGAAGAACATCCTTAAGAAGGAGGAGGCTGCCCCCGTTACAACGGAAGAGCTGCTTAGGAAATACGCGGAGTAAATCTCGGGAACGACCGTAAGAAAGCCACGGCATAATCGCGGCCAGAGCACAAAGAAGATCGTTAATCTCCTGACCAAGCAGGCAGGAGACTAACGATCTTCTTTTTCTTGCGCTAAATACCAATTCCTGCAGCGCTTTGGAATAATCAAATAAAACATAGCCCCCTAAAAAAGGGGGCTATGTCATCAATCCGGCCGAATCCAACGGCGGATCCGGTTTTTTAACCTTGTTTATTGAGCGGCGCTTGGAGCGTTGAGAGCTTCTTCCGGCACTTTGATCTCGGCGACCTCGTTGTGCTTGGAGAACGTGCTGGTCATCACCATATCAAGCGAGATGCTCTGGCCTTCCTGCTCCATATCCATCGTCATGCTCACATCGGATTTGGTAGGCAGATAGGTCTCTTTGTTTACGCCATACGTAATTTTGATGTTCTTGATGTTCATCGCATCCAGCATAGCCGCCACTTGCTCGTTGGCGCCGCCGGATTGGCTCATCAGCGATTTGGCCATCTCCTTCATGCTGTCTCCGGACAGGTCGGCCGACATCACGTATTCGCTGCCCTCTTCCGTAATTTTCATATCTTTGGCGATCGTCTTGAACTGCTCCAGCTGGGCTTCCGGCTTCATCGAGCCGGACAGGCTGGCCATCATTTGATCTTTCATTTCATTCGGCAGCTTCACCCAGCTTCCGTTCGTTCCCGAATAGATGCCATCTTCCGTGATGTACTGCGTGATAGTCTGGTTGCCCTGCTGATCCGGCATTTGCATCTGGATCTCTTGATAGATTGCCATTGGCTCCTTGATGATATCCGTCTTCATCTTCATGTCGATCTTCTGTTCCTGCTTCTGATCGCCCTGCGCCATCGTAATGTTCTGGTTAATCGCGGCATCCATCGAGAAGCTCTTAAGCGCTATGCTTGCATCTGTCGTTTTCGAAATGAGTTCATCTACCGTAGGGAGCGATCCCGTCTCTTTGTTCGCGTTAGCTGAGTTGCCGCCGGCTCCGGTCGTCTGCTCGGCGTTGCCGCCTTTGTTGCCGTTACCTGCGTTCGATTCGACCGGCTCCTTCGAACCGCAAGCGGTAAGACCCAGTGCCAGGATGGCTGCCAATAGTCCTGCTGTCAACTTCTTCAATTACTCGTCCTCCCAAGATTTGTATTCTTTCTTATATTAACCAAATTCTTGGGAGGGATGATAGGGAATATTATCCCGATTAAGTAGCTATTACGACCCAATCTATTCCAACTTAAGGCCTATTTGTCGAAAATAATCGCAACCGGCGTCCCTACCATCCGGCCGCTATACGCTGCTGCCTCCGGCATCCTGCCATGCGCCGGCTGCGCTTTATCGCATTTTCCTAACAAAAATCCCGAATCATTTGCTCCTTCACTGCCGCGACCGGATAATCCGGATAGATCGACAGCAGAAGCATCACGCCATGCAGTGCCGAGGAAAAGTACAAGGAGCGAAGCTTCTGATCCACAACCTGCATGCGCTCGAAGATGCCGCATTGAAGCTCATATTGCCTGGACATTTCCTGATTCAGCATTTGGCTGTACTTGGAAAGCACCGCGTCTTCCTCCGGATGCGTCTGAAGATGCAGGAAGAAGCGGTACGCCTTGGGATTCTGTACGATATACCCCAGCGCCCCTTCGATAATTTGCAGCAGCTGGTCTCTCGGCGAGTCAAGCGCGTAAGCCGCTTCCATCACGCCTACAATCTCGTCCACCCGGGCCCGAACGATCTCGGCCAGAAGGCCTTCTTTCCCTTGATAGTAATTGTACAGCAGTCCTTTGGATACGCCCGCTCTCCTGGCGATATCATCGATGGATGTGGCATGATACCCTCGTTCAAGGAAGCATTCCATGGCTGCGGTACCGATATTGTCCATGGCCAATTGGCGAATCCTTTCATTCTCTTCCCGGCTGCGCGGCATTTATGGTTCACTCCTCCCGATTCGAATCCAGAAAGCGTTGAATAATGGAGGCGAGCTTCGAGGCGTGCGTCATCGTGATCATATGATCCGCACCTTCCACCTTGTCAAATTGCACGGACGGCACGCGCTCGAATTCCTTGGCGACGCCCAGCATATCGCCCCATTCCACCGTTCCGTGAATAAAAAGCGTTGGCGCGGCCACTTGCTCCAGCCGCTCGATCGCCGGAGGCTGCGGCCATATGACCTCGAAGCTTCGCCATTCCGTAAAGACTCTTGTCATGTAATGACTATGCAGGTCAATCAGAAAGTCGCGGTGTTCGCTCGCCATTACGGTTCGGTAATTGGGGCCTTCCAACGAAAACTCTACCATTTTACCGATATCTGGAGCAAGCGCATTTACAGCCCCCATCCACTCGAGAAACGCCTGCGAATACGGATACCCGGTCAGGGAAGGCGCAATAACGATCAATCGCTCGACCATGTCCGGATGGGCAAGCGCGAAATTCAGGGCCAGCTCCCCGCCCATGGAGTGGCCGATAAGTGTAACCCGGTTCAGCTGCAAGTGCTGGAGCAGCCCGAGCAGATCCGAGACGGGATCCATCGGCTCCTGCGGTGCGGGAGATTCCCCCATCCCCCTGCCGTCATAGGTGACGACTTGATTGGACTTCGCGAGCAGCGGCGCAAGCCCCTTCCATTCCCTGGAGTCGACGCCGGGACTGTGAATCATGACGACTGCCGGCCCACTTCCCTGAGTACCGTAGTATAAGTCCATATCACAAGCTCCTCTCAACAAAATTTGGAATTTCTTGACTCTATTTTATTTAAAACTGAACATTCAGTCAATGGAAAAACGAACGGCCGGCAGAGGGGGTTGCCATAAATGGCTTGTTCTTGCATGGATTGGTTCTATGTTATGATGTTGAAAATAATCGCATTGGATGGATGATATCGGTGAAAACTTTCATTACCTTCAAACAGAAGCTCATTATGACGTATATGATCTTTATCGTGCTGCCGCTATCCACTCTCGGCTTTGGAGCCTATCATTTATACAGCCAGGCCATGGAGAAGAAAGTAAGCGATTTCGCCGAACAGGTGGCGGTCAGCACGGCTTCCAGCATTGAAATGTATATTCACGAGCTGGAAAGATTCACCCTCATGCCCTATCACAACCAAGAGCTGCTGGATATGCTGACGATCATGCAGCCCTCCAATTCCTTGTCTGAGATGGACATGAAAGAGATCATCGAGAAAAATTTCAGCTTCTGGCAGTCCCAGCGGGACAGCGTGGAGGAGATCTATTATTTCGGCGTACCGGGCACAGGAATGAAGCGGATCTATAGTCAAGGTTATCTCCCGCCCGATTTCACCGTGGATATGATGCCATGGTACGAAACGTTCAGCCAATCCGGCAGCAACACCGTTTTCCTCAGTCTTCATAAGCCGATCGTCAATTATTACAACGATATCCATGACGAGCAGAAAGTCTTCTCCTTGGTACGCAAAATATACAAATCGACGACGATGCTGGAGTACGCCGGTTATTTCGAGGTTGATTTCAAGCTTGACGATATCCAAAAAATGATGGATCTGGTCAACCGCGACAAGAACAGCTCCTACTTCATCATGGACAGCGCCAAGCAGGTCGTCTATGCCAATCATTCCGTAGATGAACAGCTCCTGGCCAATCTCCCCGCCATACCCGCCGACAAGCAGGGGCAGCAAATGATGAACATCGGGAAGCAAAAGAATATCGTGGTCTACAGCAAAGTCGGCGGATACGGCTGGACGGTTGTCGGGTACGTGCCCGTGGATCAAATCGTGTCCGGCATCGTCAGCGTGCGCAATTCCATGATCCTGCTCGGAATCATTTGCATTATTTGCGCCATTCTTATTTCTACCGGGATCTCCTATCAGATCACCAAGCCGATCTACCGCCTCATCGCGCTTATCAAACGGGTGGAAACGGAAGATTTTCAAATCGAATATGTCAACCCGCCGCGCAATGAGATCGGTCATTTGATCAGGAGCGTTATTCAAATGAGCCGGAAACTGGATGAGACGATCCGCAATCTTTACCAGGCCGAAATTGTCCGCAAGGAGAGCGAGCTGCAGGCATTAAAGTCGCAAATCAATCCTCATTTTCTATTTAATACGCTCGAAATGATCAAGATGAAGGCGGAAATCGATGAAGCCGACTCGACCGTCGACATGATTACCGCTTTAGGCAAGCTGGTGAAATCTTCTGTTTTTCAAGGCAATGGCTTCATTACCTTTCGCGAGGAAACGGAGTATTTAACCAATTATTTCTATATTCAAGAAAGCCGCTATGCTACACGGTTTGAAATGACCGTTGACGTCGAGGATGAAATTCTGGATTGGTATTTGCCCAAAATCCTGATTCAGCCGCTTATCGAAAACGCCTTCTATCATGGTCTGGAAATGAAACAGGGGAAAGGCAAACTGAGCGTTACGATTTGGAGAGAGTCGGATTATGTAAAGGTTCAGGTTGCCGACGATGGCCTCGGTATGTCCCCGGAACGCCTGCAGCAGCTGATGCTGCAATTCCAGAACAGCACGTCCTATGCGTCGAGATCCAAGAAAAGCATTGGGCTGGCCAATGTATATGCCCGCATGCAATTGTATTTCGGCGGCCCCTATACGATGAATATCAACAGCGAGCAAGGGCTGGGAACACAGATTACTCTGATCCTGCCCATCATCCGCAGCGAAAGTGAGGTCAACATCTATGTATCGCGTCATAATCGTTGATGACGAAGCCGTCATCCGCCAAGGCATCAAGAAAATCCTGCAGCGTTTTGCCCCCGAATGGGAGGTTGTCGGCGAAGCCGAGGACGGCATCTCCGGCCTGCAGCAGATCCTGCGTCTGCAGCCGGATCTGGCGATTCTGGATATCCGCATGCCGGGGCTCACCGGCATTGAATGCTGTGAGCAAATTGCGGATCAAGCCCCGCGTATCCATCGCATCATCCTGACCGCCTATCAGGATTTTCAGCTTGCCAAGCAGGCTATACATTATGGCGTGCTGGAGTTTATCACCAAGCCGCTGGACCGCGAGGAGCTGCTGCGGACGCTGCGCAAAGTGGAGACTTTGGTTGACGGAGAGCGCCGGGAGCAGGCCCAGCTGAGCTCTCTTCGGCATACCGTCCGCCAAGCGGCTCCTCTGGCTCAACAGCTGTATTATCATCAGTTTTTATTCGGGCATTATTCTAATGATCTGGAACAGTTTCTTATCGATACCGGATATTCCGTCCCCTTCAAGCAGGATAACGCTCTGGTCGTCCTGCTGGCCGTGAGTCCGGATTGGATCGAGAAGGATACCTTCAGCCCATTCGACGTCGAGCTGTTCATGTATGCTCTTGCCAAGTTCGTCCAGGAATGGTGTGACGACCAGCCGCATGCCTTTATTTTGCAGGACCATGCCGGTCAATTGATTGTCATTCTCCAATACCCCGCCGATTCGGCGGAACCTGCCGGACAGCTGGCGGCGCAGCTGGCAAGCGGGCTTAATAAGGGCATTCGCCATTATTTCAAACGGACGGTCACCATCGGGATCAGCAGCGTCCATTCTTTTGCCGATACCCCGAAAGCTTACCAGGAAGCCTCTCTGGCCGTCACTTACCGCATTGTTTATGGCGGGGATCAGGTTCTGTCGCATCATGACCTTCATGCCCAGCGGAATATACCTGTGCATTTGCTTGAGCAAATGGAGGCCTCTTTGGAGCAACTGATGCAGGGCAATGAACAAACCGCTTACGAGGTGTTGGATGAAGTCACTTCTTCCGGGCGCATAGGCCCCGTCGACCTGAAACGGATTATCGTCCACTACATGCTGCGGCTTGCGGTACAAATCAAGCAAATGGATCAGGATATCCATCAAATAAGCGGCAAATCCTTGCAAGCGTGGTTATCCGAGCTGGAATCCACAATAACCCGCGACTCCTTAATGGAGAAGATCAAAACGATGATCCATGAGCTATGCCGGATCATTGTTCAGGAACGCAATCATCTGGATCTCAAGCTTGTGGAGAAAGCGAAGCAGCATGTGAGGGATTATCTGTCCGAAGGGGTCAGCCTTCAATCCGTTGCGGATTATCTCGGGATGAATGCCAGCTATTTCAGCCGATGGTTCAAGTATTCGACAAATGGAAATTTCGTCGATTTTCTTAAAGAATGCCGGATCGAGAAAGCAAAAGAACTGATTCAGCAGGGCAAGCATACGCTTCAGGAAATCAGCACGCTGATCGGTTATGCCGATGTGAAGCATTTTTACCGCGTCTTCAAGGAACGTACCGGCTATTCGCCGTCAGAATATAAGAAGCATTGCATGTAAGGGTAAAGAAATCCATCCCAAAGTAAAGTTTACACCTCTACATGTCCCGTGCCCGGTCCTTTAACATGGAATATAAGAAAGATGAATGCGCTTTCTGAACTTACATCAAGGGGGATTCCAATGAATATGAACAAGAAAGCAAAGATGCTGCCGGCTATGATGCTCACGCTTGCTTTGGTTTTGGGCGGCTGCGGCGGCAATGCAGCCAAGAACAGCCCGTCCGATACGCCTTCTGCGGCGTCGGGTAACCAGGAGACAAGCGCGGCCGGATGGACAGGCACCATTACGATGTATGCTCAAGTCTACACGCCCAACTCCAAGAACATTACAGGCTTGAAAGATCAGCAAATGCTGCAAACGGTAGCTGACGAGTATGAGAAGACTCACCCCGGAATCAAAATTGAATTTGTCGATGAGGAGTATAAAGATTACACGCAGACGATCCGCGTCAAAGCGGCGGCCGGCGAATTATTCGATGTGTTCTGGGGACAATGGGAAGAATTGAATAACACCTTCCCTAAAGGCATTGCAGAGGATTTGACGGAATACTTGAACAAGCCCAATCCGTATATTGCCGATAAACCGGCCTGGAAGGATGCCATGAACGAAACGGTCGTGAATGAGACCGTCTCTCCGGATGGCAAGATCTATAACATCAATGGCGACTATGTGGCGACCGCCTTCTTCTATAACAAAGACCTCTTCGAACAAGCCGGCATTACCGAAGCGCCGAAGAGCTGGGCGGAGCTGATTGATACCAGCAAGAAATTGCAGGCGGCCGGCATTGTTCCGATGTCGCAGGCTCCGGACTACGGCTGGTTCCAACGCCATTTCCTGAGCGACTTCTTCTCCAAGGAATTTGAAACGATCTCCGGTTACGACAAGAAACCGGGTATTTCCTCCCTGGATCAATCCGTCGCGATTTCGAAAGGCCTCCTGAGCACCAAGGACGAGCGATTCATGGGATGGTGGCCGATGTTCAAGGAGCTGACCGATACGTGGAAGAAAGATTATTTGACCGCTGACCCCGGTGTTGCCGCCAACAGCGCAAGAAACGACTTCTTGGCCGGGAAGACCGCCATTATGTATGATGGCAGCTGGCTGCCTGAAAACGCCAAGGACGCCAATATCAACTTTGAATTAGCTTCCTTCAACTTCCCTGTATTGACCGCTGCCGATACGGCGCACACGACAGGTCACGATACTTCCGGGGCCGTAGGCGGTCCGAATGCGGCGTTCCAGTTTGCCATTGCAACCGAGCAAGCCAATGCAAGCATGAAGGAAGAAGGCAAGAAAGAAGCGGTGCTCGACTGGCTGCAATTCCTCGGAACGCCGGCGAATGTAGAGAAAGTCGTCAATGAGCACGGCACATTCGTTCCGACCTGGCCGGGCACGAAGCCGAACGAGAGCATGGCCGATCTGGCCAGCCAAGCCTCCAAAGAGCTCAAAGCGATCGGTGTCGGCGGGTCCTCGCCAAACCTGAGCAAAAATCTGCAGCGGATCTTCGGCTTGTATCTGAGCGGCAATATGGATTTCGATAAAGCGCAACAATCCGTACAGAAGGAACTCGATACCGCGATCAAAGAATACGAAACCAAAAACAATACGGATTACAGTCAGTACTAAGCTTATAGGGAGAAGGGAGCTTGCATGACAAACGCATCGCTCCCTTTTTTCTATTCTCTCAAGAAAGGACGGCTTCCCTGATGAAAATAATAGATAAGTTCAAGGGTTCTCTGACCGGATACGCCTTTATTTTACCTACCTTCATCTTCCTCATCTGGTTTATGTACTTCCCGGTTTATCAGGCTTTGAGCGGCGCTTTCACGAACTGGGACGGCTTTAATCCCCCTCAGTTTATCGGACTGGACAACTTTGAGCGGATGCTGACCGACGAGGTGCTGAGCCAATCCACCGTCAATGCGTTAATTTGGATTGTATTCTCGATCGCTTTGGCCGTTATACCGCCATTTCTCGTTGCGGAGCTTATTTTCCACGTCAAAAATCTCCGGGCCCAATATATCTATCGCACCTTATTCGTCGTGCCCATTGTCATCCCCGGCATTGTAACCGTCCTTCTCTGGCGTTTCCTGTACGAGGGTGACGGCGCCATTAACCGAATTTTGGAAATGATAGGTCTGGGATCCTTGCAGCAGCTATGGCTCGGAGATCCTAATATCGCGCTCTATTCCATCATTCTGATGGGCTTTCCGTGGATCAGCGCATTTAACATGCTTATTTTCTACTCCGGCTTGCAGGGAATCCCTCAGGAAGTGATCGAAGCGGCGAAGCTCGAAGGGGCTACCGGGTGGAAACGGGTGTTCAAGCTGGATATTCCGCTCTCCTTCCCGCAATTCAGGCTAATCGTGATTCTATCCCTGATCGGAAGCCTGCAGAATATTATTCCGCCGTTGATTATGACCAACGGGGGGCCGGGATATTCCACCTATGTGCCGATTCTCCATATGTACAATGTTTCCACAGTAAACGGCGAATTCGGTTACGGCATGGCTATTGCCCTCGTTATGTTCATCATTATTTTGCTGTTTACAATCCTTAATATGAAATTGATCAAATCCGAATCCTAACCAAAGGAGGACTACTCTTTGAAAAGCATCCGGCTGCCATCCGTTGGACAATGGATCTTAATTATTCTGATCTTCTTCTCCTTTCTGCCGATTTATTTCATTCTAGCCAATTCAATCAAAACGCCGCTTGATTTCGCAGCCAGCGATCTGAATATTCCGCAGCATTTCGAATGGAGCAACTATGCGGCAGCATGGGAAAGAATAAACACGCCGATCCTGAATTCGGTTTTCATTATTGTCATCAGCGTGTTCTTTATCGTTATCTTTTCTTCGATGAGCGCCTATGCGTTCGCCAAGCTTCCCTTTCCGCTGAAAAATATATTATTCATGCTGATCTTCTGTCTGCTGCTGATTCCGGGCTTCCTGACCTTGATTCCGCTTTATCTGCAGATCAAGAAGCTGGGGCTCTCGGACAGCTACTGGGCGCTGATTCTGCCCTATATCGCGGGCGGCCAGGCCTTCACCATCTTCGTGTTAAAAACCTTCTTCGACCAGCTGCCCAATGAGCTGTTCGAGGCAGCGCGGATAGACGGCGCCGGAAACGCCAGAATTTTTACCGCTATCGTGCTTCCCTTATCCGTTCCGATCTGCACCACGGTCGCAATTATCAATATCATCAACCTGTGGAACGACTATCTGCTGCCTTCGCTCCTGTTGGACCGGGCGCATCAGACCTTGACCGTCGCTCTGGTCGCCTTCGAAGCTTCCGCCGGCAACAATGGCCTTAGCGACTACGGCGGGATGATGGCGGCTTATGCTCTCGCCTCCGTGCCGCTCTTGATCCTGTTCTCCGTCCTCATGCGCAATTTCGTCGAGGGCATTGCCAGCGGTTCGATTAAGATGTAAACACAACAACACATGCCAGCATCGCCCATTGCAAATCAAGGACGTGAAATCATTCGCGTCCTTGATTTTTCACTGTGTCATCGTCACATTTGACGCCCCGGCTCCGCTATCAATAACAAAGGCTGACGGAACCACCACCGTCAGCCTTCCTAAGTTGTCTTGCAAGAACGCGAGTTTTTAAATGCTGAGCTCTAGACCATTTTGCAGTCTCCATACAAGGCCTAGACTCGGCCTATGTCCCGAAAATACAAGGCCATCGGCTTCCCTCCCCATGGTAATTCCCGTATATCCTATGACAAAGCTTCTATCCGAGCTTCACTTTTCCAACTGATTAGATTCGTCAGCTCTCGGCCTGCTCCCTCAGCTGCTTATACCAATCCCGCACGCTGCGCTCCAGTCGGCTTGCCAGGTCCGGATGAGCGTCCTTGAGATTGACCCGCTCGCCGGGGTCCGCCTCCAGATCGGAGAGATGGACATCGTCCGGCTGCGTACGGTCGAAGTCAAGCTTGCCGTCTAGAACCAGCTTCCACTTTCCTTCGCGAACCGCAAGCTGGCTGCCGTATTCCCAGAAAATTTGGCGATGCGGCGTCGATGTCCCCTTCGTCACCATCTCAACGACGCTAAGGCCGTCAATTTCTTCCGGAGACGGCGATGCCAGGCCGGCAAATTCCATGACTGTCGGCACGATGTCGGCCATCATGCCCGTATCATGGCACACCTGACCTGCTGCAATAGCATGGGGGTAGACCAGTATCGCAGGTTCGCGGATGCCGCCTTCGAACAAGCTTCCTTTATGACCGCGGAATACGCCGGCGCTTCCGCCATAGTAGACGTCTTCCGTGCCGTCGAGGTAATTGCGGGATTCCGAAGAAGGCCCATTGTCGCTGGAGAAGAAGATAATCGTATTCTCATAGAGTCCGGTTCGCTTCAACGCCGCTACGATATCGCCCACGCCGTCGTCCACGGCGGAAATCATCGCCGCCATCAGCTGACGGTCGCGGGGCAAATGGCTATATCGCTTCATATACTTCTCCGGTGCATGCATCGGGTAATGCGGCGCATTGTATGCGGCGTAGAGGAAGAAAGGCGTCTCCTTGTGACGCTCGATGAAATCGACGGATTTGTCCGTAATGAGATGGGTCATATATTCGCCGTCATGCCATACTTCCTCGCGGTTGTTCCATAAGTCATGCGTTGGATTGACATGCGGCATGCCCCAATAGAAGATATGCGAATAGTAATCCACACAGCCGGCATGGAAGCCGAAGTAATCGTCGAAGCCGCGGGCATTCGGCGTAGCATCCTCGGAGGAGCCGAGATGCCATTTGCCGTAGAGAGCCGTGCTGTAACCGGATTCCTTGAGCCGCTCGGCCAGCGTCTTCGCTTCCCGCTTCAGCCCTCCGGTTCCTCTCTTCCCGCCCAAAATATGGCTCACGCCTGCTTTCGCCGGGTACAGCCCCGTCAATAACGATGCACGGGACGGCGAGCAGACCGGTGAATTGGAGTACCATTCCGTGAAGCGGACCCCATCCTCTGCAAGCGCATCCAAATGTGGGGTGCGAATCGCATCCGACCCGTAGCATCCCAAATCGCCGTAGCCCAAATCGTCGCAGTACACGACGACGATATTCGGTCTTGTCATAACGGTCACACCTTTTCTCTAATTTCATTGCAATTCATAGCGTTCGCATCGATACAGAATATTTTCCTACCGCACGTACATATCCAGCTTATTGATCATTTTCCAAGCATCGTCACTACCCTTTCATTATAACCCGCCCCTCGGCCGTTGTCGCGCTTCGCATCGAAGCCCTATCTTTGAATCGGCGGCAGCTGCCCTCTCTTGATTCCCCGCCAATAAAAACAAAGCAGCCCCGCGCGCGGCGAGGCTGCCATAATTAAAGATGAGACATTGCTTGCAGGGGGGAAAATCGCCTATAACTTGCGGAACAGCTCTTCCAGCACTTCGCCGCTCGCATTGCCGCCTGCGGAGAACAGGACAACCCCCGACTCGCTGACCGTCGCCTGTTTACCCAATATTAGCGCGGCCGTGCTCACGTCAACGTAGTCTTCGCCCCTCCACTTCTTCAGCTCTTTCTTGTCTACGACTTTCTTCGCCGTCTTCTCCAGGAATGCGACCGGAATGTACAGCTGACCGTTATCCCCGATCGGCGTTACATTGGTATTGTCCCCGTCCACAATGACCTTCTTGTCGCCCAAATACGCTTCATACCCGTTAACCTTCATCGCAACCGCTCCGCCATTCAACAAGGAAGTCAGCTCGGCGCTCAGTGCTGCGTTCTGGCTCCGGGTCGTGTAACGGTAATTGAACCGGCCATTCGGCGCGGCGTCGCCCTGATCCAGGAACTGCATGACGTCGCCGCCATCGACCGAGTTATCCGCCCATTTGAAATCGAAGCCTTGGGCCGCATCAATACTCAGCATGTTCTTCGGAATCGTCATATACATTTCATTGCCGCTGACCGTATACTCGGCATCGCCTGTCTTCGTCCAATTCCAGGTGCCGCCGTCGTTGGCCTCAATCGCCGCCTTGCCGCCGCTATCCGAACGGTTAATGATAAAATCATAGCCTTCCCAGCCGGTGGCGGCATTCTGGTCGGCATCAATGTACAGGTTCATCCAATCCGTTCCCGTACGGGCCGTGAGCGCATCCTTCGTCCGCACATAGAAGTACCAATTGTGATTATCCGAGCTGACCTTCGCATACTCGATATCGTTCCTGCCGCTCGTATTCGTGTAGCGATAGACGCCCGCGAAGGACATGCTGTCCCGGTGTACCGTATCGCCCAGCGTATCCCGGTATTCCGGACCGACCGCCTTCCATTCCTGGAACGCTTTGTGCTCGTGGATTTTCCCTTGCCCGAACGCGGCCGGAACCGGCCGAACGCCCTTGAACTGTCGGATCTTCTCCACGGTCTGATAGTAGTAATTATCGTTGAACCCGCCCTTCATCGGCTCGAGGTCGCGGCTGAATTCGGGATTGAACGCATCCACGTAATAATGCTTATAGAGCGGATCGTTCCTCACCACCGTATACGTATTGGCAATCCGCTGCCCGTTGGCGTCGTTCTCCCATCTGCCCGCCCACCATTCGTTCCAGCCGGTCAGCATGACGTATTCCGGATCGACCTCGGATACGCGGCTCCACTGCTCCTCGTAAGCGAGACCGAGCGGCGTCGTTTGCAGCTCGAATTCGAAATCGTTCAGGCCGTCCGTCGGCTGCTCGCCGTTCGCGAAGCTGCGTCCCCTGGAGGAGTTCGCATGGAAGCCGGAGGCGACGGTCAGCTGCTCCACCTCTCCTGTCGCAGGATCCTTGCCCGGCGCTTGAGGATATTCGGCGATCCAAGGCCATCTGCCCATGCCGTCTCCCGTCCAACCGTTGAATGCCCACGACGACCGGACCGTGAACTGTTCGCGGAGCGTCTTGGGTACCTTGGCGAGATTGCCGAGCACGAGCGGCTTGCCGTCGACCTTGAACCACAGCTCGTTGTAGTAATTGTCCTTATATACCTCTTCCCAGGCTTGCGTCATCATGTTCTTGCCGGAATCGGCATTATCGCCGAAGAAGAAGACGATCTGGGGCGTGTCGAGCCCTTCGTTTCTCATCTTCTTGTATTCATCGAGAACCACCGTATAAATATGCGGATACAGCAAATTATTCGAGTTGTCGAAGAAGACGAAGTCGACGCCCGCTTCCGTCAGCATATTCGCATGCTTGCGGATGACCCAGCGATCGTCGGAACGGTAGTAGCCGAAGTACGGCTCCGCCCAATAATGCGCGAATCCGAGCGGCCCCTGCGGGATGATATCCCATACCGCGTTCACGCCGCCTTCCAGATAGGTTTTGTTATGGTCATAGATTTGACCCGACGAGGCGTCATGCCATAGAAAATAGAACATGCCGACCTTCTTGTCCTTCGGTGCTCCCGCAACCGCGTAGTCGGGGGAGGTTCGGGACAAATCGTCGGTAGCTACCCATGTATCGCTGTACACGTCCCGGTACTGGAAGGGCTCCGCCGCTTCGTACGGCGGCCGCTCGTATTCGGCTGTCGTGACGGAAACGTTATCCAGCACAATGTTCGGCGTATTGTGGACCCACCAGTTGATGAATCCGCTCTTGCCAATGGCATATCCCGGCTGGGAGGTGACGGCCGGCGTCTGCAGATTATCCGCCGCGTACAGCATGACATTCTCATCGTCGATCGCAACCTGTGCGACGAATTGCTTTACGCCCTGATCGTCGTTGACGTAGATCTTCACGATATTCTGATCCAGATCGTCTTCGAGCTCGATCGTCCGCTTATCCGCGAAACTGTACGGAATTTGAACATATCCGGTCAGCGGCCAGTTATTCGTGCGGATGCCGACCTTGTTATCCTTGAAGGCCAGCCACAGGCCGGTCGATTCGTTCGCCTGCGATGAATAACTGCTAAGACGCAAGCCCACGTACATCGTCATCCACGGGGACGTATCCTCAGGCGCAGCCTGCAGATCAAACTTCACCTGGTAGCTGCCGGCTGCCGCCGTCTTCTTCTTGAAGCGGAGCCCGTATAAGCCGCCGTTCTGATTCGTCAGCGCCCCGTCGATCACCCGGGCGTTGTTCACCTCCCAGATCTCATCGCGGATGACCGTATCGTTCGGAAAATCGACGGAATCCGTTCCCGCTTCCGTAATGACGGAGACATTGTCCAGAAAGACGCCGGGCGTGATGTGAACCCACCAATTGATATAGCCGGATTTAGCAAGCTGGTAGGAGAGATCTGTCGTGATTTTGGGCGTCGCGAGATCGTCCGCGGCATACATGCCGACAGACTGGCCTTGAATGTTCACCTGCGCGACGAAGGTTTTGCTTCCTTGATCATCCTGGACGTAAATTTTCACGATGTCCTGATCGACGTTGTCTTCAATAAAGACTCTCCGCGCTTCGTAGAAATCATAGTCGATGGTCATGTACGTCGTTTCCGGCCAGTTATTCGTCCTCATGCCGATCTTATTGTCCTTGAACGCAAGCCACAGGCCGTCGGGCTCATTCGCTTGTCTGCTGTACGTGCCCAGACGCAAGCCCACATACAGCGTCATCCAAGGCGAGGTATCTCCAGGCGCGGACACCAGGTCGAATTGCGCCGTATACGTTCCTGTGGCGGGCGTCGTTTTCTTGTAGCGCAAGCCATGCAAGCCGCCTTCGAGATTCGTTAGCGCACCGCCGACGATCTGGGCGTTATTGCCCTGCCATGTATCGTCGATGTCCCATACCGGGCCAGGCGATTCCACAACATTCGAGAAATCCTGCGTATACGTGACGGGCGCGCCGCTGGCCCGGGCAATCCCGCCGCCTGCATCATCGTAGCCCAGCGTCACCGTCGACAATGCCAGAAGGATGGCCATTCCCCCAATTAACCATGACCGTTTCCACAATAACAACATCATTCACCTCCAATAATGATAGCGCTTGCATTTTAGCGGTTCAGGTTGTAAGGTTTTGATCTTCGTATCCGATCTTCGATCTCAAATTGCGGCGTAGGTTGTCGATTTTAGTGCGACTTTTGCAGATGTGTTTCCACAGCTCAACGAGCTTAGTGGATCAAGAAACACGGCTGCAACGGGAGCAATAAAAGCGATCAACCGCAGCGGAACAATTCCCTCATTTGTCCTCCTTTACCTGCATTATACAACACACTTATGTTGGATTCGTTACAACATATTGCTGATTTTTCGCTATCATCATGCCGTCATGATCGGGCGATTGCTCCTTCGGCTCTATCGGTCCTTAGCGCCCCTTTTACTGTGTCAGCTATATATTCAGCCCGCTCCGGTATCGTGTATAATGAATATACAGAATTCCATTATTTAACTCGCCTCTCACCATTGTTTCGAATGAATGTCTGCCTATTCAGCCATACCTGACAGCTTGATAACCTTGATATATGGAGAGATTGCAACGTGGACGTTTATCAAGAGCCGATTGAATACCAGAATCCCATTCTATGCGTGAAAATTTGGCAGCTCGTTAACAAGGGAATTGAGTATCCGATCGACTGGATCTGGCATTATCATAAACCGGTCGAGTTCATCTTCATGGAGCGCGGTCAGCTCGATGTCCATACGAAGGATCATGTGTATCATTTGAAGGCGGGAGACAGCTGCGTAATCGGATCGTCCCAGCTTCATTTCAGCCGAAAAATCGGCGAGGAGGAGCTTGTCTACTATGTGCTGCATGTCGAGTTCTCCGCTTACTTCGATCCGGCTATGCAGATGTATTACCGGATGTTCATGGAGATCGATCAGCCGCTGGACTGCCTCAACTATGTCCTGGAGACCAATGAAGCGGTCAAAGCGGACATCGGCCGCCTATTCGCCAATATATATCGGGAGATGCACGATAGGCCGAAGGGTTATGAGATTGCAACCAGCATGCACATGAAGGATTTGATGCTGACGCTGCTGCGCAGCGATACCCTCGGCATTCTGGAACGGCAGGATGCCGGAGGGGTTCAGCTGCTGCTGCCCATATTGGCTTATGTGGACGAGCATCTCGACGACAAGATCGAGCTGCAGGACGTGAGCGCTCTGGCGCATATGAGCTACTCGTATTTCTCGAAGTTTTTCAAAAAAACGATGGGCATCTCTTTCACCGATTACGTGAATCAGAAACGGATCAAGAAAGCGGAGCTTCTGCTGCTGACGGAAAATTGGAACGTGGCTCAAGTGGCGGGCGGCGTCGGTATCGTAAACATGGCCCACTTCTATAAGCTGTTCAAACGCTATAACGGATGCACGCCGAAGGAATTCATCGGCAAGCTTCGTATTGCGCTCTAAGCTGCCCGCCATGGCACAGGACAGCGGCAAGAAGCCTTGGACCGGATTCGGTTCCAAGGCTTCTTCTTATTGAAATGAGCACCAGCCGCCCTGTCGTTATACCGTGTTCGACGATGCACGGCTTATATTTTTGCCATAGAAGATTTCGTCCATCTCCGTCTTTAACCGGTCTGTTATTTCCCTCTCTTCACCCGGCTCCAGCTTGTCCTTCGTGTAGCCGAACAAATAGTTATTGAGATCGAACTGGCGCAGCTTGCATTTGGTATGGAAAATATTCTCCTGATAGACATTCACGTCGATCATATCGTACTGGCGTTTGATTTCATCGGGAATGTAGTTCTGAATGGAGCTGATATCATGGTCGATGAACAGCTTATGGCCTTGTATATCCCTTGTGAACCCCCGTACGCGGTAATCCAGCGTCATAATGTCGGTATCGAAGGAATGAATTAAGTAATTCAACGCCTTCAGCGGTGAAATTTCGCCGCAGGTCGATACGTCGATATCCGCCCGGAAGGTGCTGATTCCCTCATCCGGATGATATTCCGGATACGTATGGACCGTAATATGACTCTTATCCAACTGCAAGACGACCGATTCCGGCAGCGGCCCCGGGGATTCGGCAAAGGATTCTGTCGGGACCTCGACCACCGGCCCCTCCGAGATGAGCAGCGTGACGCTCGCCCCCTGCGGCACATAATCCTGCTGGGCAATATTCAGCACATGCGCGCCGATAATGTCCGTTACCGTCTCCAGGATCCGCTTGAGCCGGTCGGAGTTATATTGTTCGTCAATGTAAGCGATGTAAGCCTCGCGCTCCTCCTTCGTCTTGGTGTAGCAAATATCATACATATTGAAGCTTAAGGATTTCGTCAGGTTATTGAACCCATGTAACGTAATGCGCTGCTCCGGCGTCAATGTCATCTGTTCATCCCTCATTTCTTCCCAAGTCTAAACCACAGCTATCGCATCCTCTCCATATATTACCCATTTCAGAGACGTTCATTGTATAGGATGGATGAAATCCGGATTCTCCTTGGCGGACGATACCGTTTGTCACACATCGTGCTAGGTGGGGATGCACTCGATGCAGGGCGGGCTTCATATACGGCTGTCACGGAACACGGTAATTGAGAGCTGTACCTTCGGTGCAGCAAACACCAGCCGAGAGAATAAAAAAGCGGTTGAACCGTCCCCGGCTCAACCGCTTTCCCGATATCTATTCAGCCTGCCGGGGAACTGGAGGCAGCTTCTAATACGGCCCAATTAGAAACGCTTCAAGAAATTAACGATCGTGAGCAGACCCTTGTCGAAGTTCTCCAAGTGAAAATGCTCATTCGGCGCGTGCAGATTCTCGGTGGGAAGACCGAAGCCCATCAGCACCACCGGCGCGGACAGCTCGCGGGCGAAGGCTTCGACAATCGGAATGGAGCCGCCGTCCTTCGTGAACACCGGACGGGTTCCGTACACCTGCTCGTAGGCATCGGCTGCCTGCTGCAGCAGCGGAATCGAAGGCTCGATGGTGAACGGATTGCCCTTCTCCCTTTGCACGACGGTCACTCTGGCCCCCGCAGGCGTATGGCTGCGGATATGCCGCTCGATTTTGTCGAGAATATCCTGCGGCTTCTGCTGGCCTACCAGCCGGCACGTAATCTTGGCATGCGCTTCCGCCGGAATGACGGTCTTCGTGCCTTCTCCCTGGAAGCCGCCGTACATCCCGTTAATCTCGAGCGTCGGCCGCGCCCCGGTCCGTTCCACATACGTATAGCCTTCCTCGCCGAACAGGGCATCCAGATCGAGCCTTGCCTTCAGCTGCTCTTCGTCAAAGCCCTTCTTCGCAAGCTCGGCACGCATTTCCTCCGTCAGTTCCGGCACATCGTCATAGAACCCGCCGACGCTTACCCGCCCCTGCTCATCATGCAGCGATGACAGCAGAGTAACCAGTGCATGTAACGCATTCGGAACGCCTCCCCCGTAGGTCCCGGAGTGGAGATCCGTCTTGGCCGTCCGGACGGAAACGTCCAGCGAGCATAGTCCGCGAAGACCGGTGCAGATCGCCGGACGCCCTGGCCCAAGCAACTCCGTGTCGGAGATCAGAACCGCATCCGCCGCGAGCTTCTCCTTGTTCGCTTCCAGGAAGGGATGCAGGTTGGCACTCGATATTTCTTCTTCTCCCTCGATGCATACCTTGATATTGACCGGAAGCGCCTTCTCCTGCCGGAGAATGGCTTCTATCGCCTTAAGGTGCAGAAAGAGCTGTCCCTTGTCGTCCGTGGCTCCTCGTGCGTACAGCTTATTGTCGCGTATATCCGGTTCGAAGGGAGGGGTTTCCCATAGATGCAGCGGATCTACCGGCTGTACGTCATAATGGCCGTACACAAGGATCGTCGGTTTGCCCGGCGCGTGCAGATGATCCGCATAAACGATGGGATGGCCCGCAGTCTGGTGAATATCGACGTTCTCCAGTCCCGCTTTCTTCAATGTGTCAGCCAGCCAGCCCGCGGCCCTGTTCACATCCGCCTTATGCTCGGACAGCGCGGAGATGCTCGGAATCGAGATCCATTCCTTGAGCTCGTTCAGATGCTCTTCTCTTCTTTCTTTGAAATAGGCTTCATATGCCATATGTATCCAACCTCCTATATTTGTACATTCCGGATTATCTCTAGATAGCACAGCTTGTCCTGTCATTCCATATCTTACCGCAATAAGACCGTGCTAATCCGATTATACCACTATTGGCCGGCAACTTTCTTCTTCGCATGGACCCAGCCCTCGGCACGGCTTGCCTTTATATAGTAAGCGTCGAACTTAGTGCCGCTTTGGCAGTCATCTTTCGGCCTACGCCTCCCGGCCATGAAGCGGCTAGCCAGGGACCCCGCCAGCGCTCAAAAGCCCAAGCGCATGATCCGCTCGGGCTTTCGTCTTTATTGCGTACGCAAATAGTTTACCGTGGCAGAACCGATATCGCCGAGCCGCCAGAGCGCAATGCTTCCGATGCCCGCTTGCCGGGCGGTGTCGATCCAGCCGGCCATACAGATTGCAGGCCATCATCACGCGGCATCCAGGTGCAGCAAACTAGAGGACGCGGAACTTCTCGAAGCAGTCCGGCTTCATCTCCGTCGAAGCGCCCGGCATTTGCGGCAGCACGTAGTAGCCGTTCTCCACAGTCGCAGGTTCCACAAAAATGTCCCGAATCCACGGGATATATTCCAGCATGATCGCATTTTGCGTGGAGGCGACCAAATGCTGATGAATTTGTCCCATATCGCCGACATGCGGACACATCGGCAAATCATAAGCCGCGGCCAGTCCTGCAACCTGCAGCCACTCGGTAATGCCACCCAGACGAGTAACATCCGCCTGCACATACTCGACGGCGCCTTGATGAATATAGTCGCGGAAAGCATATTTATTGTACACATGCTCGCCAAGCGCAATCGGCACGTTCAGTTCGTCCGCCAGCTTCTTATGGCCCATCACATCATCGGGATTGAGCGGCTCCTCCAGCCAGTACAGATCGAATTCCTCCAGCTTTTTCCCCCACGTCATTGCCGTCGTAATGTTCCATTGCTGGTTCACATCGATCATCAAAATAATATCGTCGCCGATGACCTTGCGAACCGCTTTAACCCGATCGTAGTCTTCGCGGGAATCCGGCTTGCCGACTTTCATCTTCACCCCGGTAAAGCCTTGCTCGACGATCTCCGATACGTCGCGGATAAGACGCTCCTTCGTCCAGTTCAGCCAGCCGCCGTTTGTATTGTACGCTTTGATGCGCTGCGGCTTGTGACCACCCAAATATTTCCACAACGGCTTGCCTGCCGCCTTGGAAATGATGTCCCAGAGCGCGATATCCACAGCAGCCAGCGCCATATGGGCGATACCTGCGCGGCCGACCCAATGCATGGCGCCGAAGCGCAGATCGTCCCAAATTTCCTTCACCATAAACGGATCTTTCCCGATTAAGGCCGGCCCGTAGTAACGATCGATCGTCTGCACGATCATTTCGTCCCCGAGCGCACATGTTCCCGTATATCCGTAACCGACAATGCCTTCATCGGTATAAATCCGCACCCCGGGAAGCCCCCAGTGACTTGCGGCGTTAATCGCATCCGTAATCGGCGGTGTAATCGGCACATGCAGCGCGAAGCTCTCTACCTTCGTAATTTTCATCCGGTTATCTCTCCTTTTTCTACTGCTGAGCGGTATAGTTACGTCATTTCATCATAAGAACAGCATGGATTAAAAGCAGCAGACAGCCTGCAGGCCATAAGATTATGGCTGCGGGCTGTGGGTTGCTATCAGAACGAGCTCGCTTTGTTCGTATCCGGGCACCAGCGCGCGGTACGGTAATAGCGGATCAGAACATTCATTGCTTCCTTCGACTGCAAGTGTGTCAAGGCTTCCATCGCATAGGCGCGCACATAGCGATCCTTGCTCCCCATAGCATCCTCCAACGCCCGAATGACTTGCGCGGATTCGCCATTTTTGCCGGCGCGCAGCAGCGAAAGGGCAGCCGTATAGCCGATTTTATTGGCAATGTATCTCTGCATATTGATGAAGGAATCGCCGGACCGCTCGGGTACTGGCGTAGATTCCGCCTTTAGCGATGCCGTGAGCTCCTCTGCCAGCGCGGGAACGACCAGTTCCGCGGGCTCCGCAACCATGCCAAGCGACTCAACCGCATTGCGGCGCAACCACTCGCTGTCCGCTTTCGCCGCCTCGATCAGCGCAGGAACACCTTCGCCGGCATCCGGTCCGATCATCCCAAGAGTGTATGCAGCGAATGCCGCTTTCTTCTCATCGGAGTGCTTCAGCAAGCCGACCAGCCCCGGCACCGCAGCGGCACCGGCTCCCTGCAAGCCGTAAGCGGCCCGCTCGGCCACTTGCGTCTTCCCTTCCGACAATTGCCGGATCAGTTCCGCAATGCCTTGCTCGCCCATATGACCAAGCGCATACGCTGCATTCAACGCTGTCGTCTCAGCCGGATCCGCCAGCAGCTTGCCCAGTGCAGGCGCGCAAGAACCAGCCGCTTCTCCGATCAGGCCCAGCTCATCGGCTGCCCGGCCACGAACGGAGGCATCCTCCGAGGCCAGTGCCTGCTCCAGACGCTGTAGTTCCAACGCATCGGCAGCGGCGCCAATGCCGCTCATGGTCGACTCCCCGCGAAGCCAGTTCCATACGTCCTGCCACAGATTCAAATGCTCGGCCGGCAGTCCGGCCGGCACTTTCAGTTCTGCGCTCTGATGGTTCCAGCTTGGCGCTGTCGAAGCATGCAGCCGTACGAACTGGAATTTCAGCATATAGCGGTCGATCTGGGAGAAATTGAGCGAAGCTTTATGCCACAGATCGAAGTGCACGAGCACCATCGTACCCGCTTTGCCGGTCGGCAGCAGCGTCTCGCCGCGATCGCCGACGAACTTCTCGTAATATTGCGTGCCCGGCATAATAGCCGTTGGCCCCAGCTCTTCCGTTACGTCCTGCGTATAGTAGAAAATCATGGCCCACCAAGGACGGTGGCTGCGCATGGAAGACCAGAAGCCGTCCTTATGCCATTGCCCTTCCGGGTTGCCGGGCTTATTGAAATGGCAATGCCGATGCGGATGCATATAGTAATCGGGGCCAAGCAGGCTGGTCAAAGCCCCTTTCACAACCGGCGTCTCGAAAAATTGCTGAATTTCCGGCACACGCGGCAAAATGTTATTGCCCGGGTTCCCCTCTTCCTGGAAAGCATAATTAATGCTGCTCATCACTTTCCGGTGAAGCTGCTCCGGCAATTCGTTGCGAAGCACAACATAACCTTTTGTAATAAAATGAATCATTTGCTCATCTGTCAGCAAATCATTATTTTCAGTCATAGTTGACTCGCTCCTTTGATCTCGTATTCTTGCGAGTTTTATTGCATCAACCGAACGAATGAATGTATTTGCAAGGAAGTCCCGCTTTTATTTGCACAATTGTCCGATGAATGAATCAACATCGAAGTATACTAAACATACGCGGGCTTATTTCAAACTAGACAAGAAATCGATCGTGTTTTGATCCGGTTTATAGCTGGTCGTGTCGAACGGCTCTTTCATCGCTTTTTGCGCCATGTCCAGATACTCGGCCAGCCCCAGCTTATCCAACCCTTTCAAATACGCATCCCAATCGTTCTCCACCGACTTGGAGCCGAGGATAAACTGGGCTTTCCACTGTTTCACGTATTGCTCAATATTCGTCTTGAGCAGCGCGAACTTCTGATAATCCTCCGGCTCCATCCAGATGGCGCCAGGGTAAACCTGATCCGGCTGGTGACCGGTATAATTGCGCATCGTCTCCAACAGCAGCAGCGACTCCAGCCCCTCGGCAGAGAACGGCGGCTTGGCCTCGACGAATCCGTTGCGCCACGTCATATCCTGAAGTGCCGGCCCCATCTGGTTCCAGCCTTCATTCTGCTTGGCGCCGGCGGAATAGAACTTGTCGGACTGTGTGATGAACAGCGCTTGCTCGCCGTTCAGTCCTTTTATGCCTGGACCGGCTTTGGTCCAATATTTGCCTTCGGCGCCGTAGTTCATCGTCTGCGTCCCCTCCGGCGTATAGATGAAGTCCAGCAGTTTCATAATGCGCACAATCTGCTCTTCTGTCGCCTTATTCGTGACGGCAAAAGACAATGAACGAGGCGTGTTGCCGCTAAAGGCTGCATATTGTACTCCATCCGGCCCCGCAAGCGGTGCCATCGTTACCCAGTTCGAATAGCTCTGATGGCCAGGATCAAGGAATGCGGCACTATACAAGGACGAAACGACGGCTACTTTATCTTGGGCAATGAGCGGTTTCAACACCTCGGACTTTTGGCTGAACGACTGCTTGTCGATCAAGCCTTTGCTGAACAGCCTGTTCATGTAAGCCAGACCGTTCTTCCAGCCATCCTGCGCGGGAGCGTAGACGACCTTACCGTCCTTCAGATCGAACAAATCGTTGGCGTTGTCATACGTAAAGGAATTCATTAAGAACACCGTCGGGTCGAAGCCGTCGGAAGCGCCGGACAATGGAATCAGCCCGTTGTCCTTGAATACCTGCAGCACCTGCTCGAACTCATCGGTCGTGGTCGGCATCGTCAGGTTGAACTTCTCCAGATAGGACTTGTTGATCCAGAACTTCTGTCCCCAGTAGCAATGCAAGCAGGAATTGTACATCGTCAACCCGTAGATATTGCCATCTGGAGCCGTAACCGCTTGCTTCAATCCCGGTGCGTTTTCGATAGTCTCTCTTAAATTGGGGGCGTATTTGTCAATGTAGCTGTTTAATGGCACGAGAATGCCCTGTTTGGACAGCCGCAAAACTTCCGACAGAGAAAAGCCGCCCGACCAGAATACATCGGGGTAGTTGCCTCCTGACAGCAGCAGCGATTGCTTGGTGGCCGCGTCGCTCGACGGCGCCGTGACCCATTCAATATTCAGCTTGAATGTATCTTTGACATAATTGGTAAACCAGTTCGTATTCAAATCGACGACATCGCCGGGCGGCACAGCATAGAACGAAACGTCCACGACGCTCGTTTCATCCACCTGTCCTGACGGCTCAGCGGGTGCAGCATCGCCGTTTTTCGGCGTATTTCCGCCACTGTTGTCCGAACAGGCGGATAAGATCATTAAGATACAAATTAGTGCTGCCGCAACGGCCGTTTTTGTTTTCTTCACCATGTTTATACCCCTCCGAAATCGATTAGATGGAAGCTGATGAAACAAGGCAATCCGGTTTAAGCTTTGATTGAACCGACCATCACCCCCTTGACGAAATACTTCTGAATGAACGGATAAAGCATCAGAATCGGCACGCTGGCAATCACGATGACGGAATACTTCAGCAAGTTTTTCATATCCTCGAATTGCTTCAGCTGCTCGGCAGACAGCGACATCGAAGCCGTCGAAACCGAATTGAGCACCAAAATTTCACGCAGCACCAGCTGCAGCGGATACTTCTCCTCGCCGTTCAGGAAAATAAGCGCATTGAAGTAAGAGTTCCATTGGCCCACCGCCGACCAAAGGAAGAGCACGGCCAGGACAGGCTTGGACAGCGGGACGACAACGCTGACCAGAAAACGGCCGTCGCTGCAGCCGTCAAGTTGGGCCGCCTCGTACAAATCGCCGGGAATCGTCGTCTGGAAGAACGTCTTCGCCACAATAACCGAGAATACGCTGAGCGCTCCGGGCAGCACCATCGCCCAGATCGTGTCCAGCATATGCAGCGATCGGACAACGAGATAGAACGGAATCAACCCTCCGCTGAACAGCATGGCGAACAGCAAGGCCCATACCAGAATTCTGCGGCCGACGAACGTCGTATTGGATATCGGGTAAGCCATCATAACCGTGAGCGTAACGCTGATCACGGAACCCAATCCCGTATAAAGGATCGAGTTCAGGTAGCCGCTCCAGATTTGCGGATATTGGAAGACGGCCTCGTATCCGTATAAGGTCGGTTCCACCGGAAACAGCCAGACGCGTCCGGACATGACCGCCGATGAGGAGCTGAACGACGAGCTGACGATATAGATGAGCGGATAGGCGACAGCAATCAGCACCACGGTAAGCACCGTGTAAATGACGGCCATCATGATGCGGTCTCCCATCGACTCCTTGATGAGCGTATGCGATCTCATTTTCATTCCCGCCCCTTCTGTTAGAACAAACTCGATTCGGAAAATCTGCGTGCAAGCAGATTGGCCGAGAAGATGAGAATAAATCCGATGATGGAGTTGAACAGGCCCACCGCAACGGCAAAGCTGTAATTCATATGCACCAGCCCGATCTTGTACACATAGGTCGAAATGACCTCCGATGTGCTCAGGTTCAACATATTTTGCAGCAGGAACACCTTCTCGAATCCAACGCTGAGCAGACCGCCTATCGACATGATGAGCAGAATAATAATGGTCGGCCGAATGGTTGGCAGGTCGATATGAACCATCTTTTGCACCCGGGAGGCTCCGTCAATTTTTGCCGCTTCGTAGAGCTCGGGATTGACGCCTGACAGCGCTGCCAAATAAATAATGGCGCCATACCCGGTCTCTTGCCAGACGGCAGACCAGACATATAGGGAAGAAAACGCTTTCGGATCTCCCAAGATATCCATGGGATCCGCAATGCCCAGCAGCTCCGTCAGTTGCCCGTATATGCCGATCGTCGGCGACAAAATGATGTTAAGCATCCCGACCAGAACAACAGTGGAAATAAAATAAGGGGCGTACGTAAACATCTGAACCACTTTCTTGAACCGTTGGCTCTTCACTTCATTTAGAGCAAGGGCGAGCAGGATGGCTGCCGGTGTGCCGACGAGGAGCGAGTACACGCTGAGAAGCAGCGTATTCTTGATAACCGGCCAGAAGAAAGGAGATTCGAAGAACATGGCGAACTGTTTGCCTCCTACCCAAGGACTTCCCCAGATGCCCTGAATCGGGTTGAATTCCTTGAAGGCAAGCTGAATCCCAACGAGCGGAACATAGTTGAACGTAATGAGGAATGCGACAGGTACGGCGACAATCAAATACAACTGCCAATGCCGCAAAATATATTTCTTCCAGTAAGCAGTCATTCGAACGGTCAAAAGCCAGTCCCCCTTCTTCTTTGAAATCGTTTACTAAATCGTGTATGATTTTAAAATTTATCATACACGATTTATTGTGCGAAAAAGAATTGTTCTTGATTGGATCCAATTTTTTGCTTTTTACTTCAATCGTTCCCTTAAACGCTGTACGGAATTGTTTACATGCGTTCTCATCGCTTCAACCGCTTGTTCGATATCGTCGGCAAGCAGCGCGCGTATGATTTGTTCATGCTCCGCCTTCTCCACATCGAGCACAATTTGGTAATGAACGAGACTCAAATAGCGATGGATGCGTTCGATCAGCGAGGTTACCATTTGCTTCAAATTTTCGTTGCCGGCATAGTCCAGAATAGTGCCGTGCAAGTCGCGGTTCATCTCCAGCACAACTTGGCTTCCGTCGGTACCGTCCCCCTCCTCTTGCACCGAGCTCAACCGCTGCAAAATTTGCTCCAGCCGCGCACGCGGAATATGCGGTGCCGCCTTACGAATGGACAGTTCCTCCAGCTGCAGACGAATTTCAAAAATCTCATTAATGTCGGTCAGATTCATCTCCGCCACGAACATGCCCTTGAACGGAACAACAGTGACCAGTCCTTCCGACGCCAGACGGAACAGCGATTCCCGAATGGGGATATTGCTGACCCCCAAATCTCTCGCCAGTTTGTCAATGTTGATCTTGTCGCCTGCCGGAATCTTGTGAGACATAATTTGCTGCTTCAACAACGTGTACAGTTCGTCGGTTAATACATAGCGGTTTAGTTGTTTCTCCCTCAATTCCGTTCAGCTCCATCCATATGACTTTTCCAAGATTATAGCATATTCATACGGATTTAGAAGAACCGGCAGTCTCCCTGTTTTGTACAAATTTTCCGCCAACACCTCATGAAGCGCTTACACCTATTAAGGAAAATAGCCCCCTCGCCTTGGCTGAACCTGTTCTTCAAAATTACTATATCCGAATCGCCCAATGAAGTATTTATCCGAGGGTCTCTTTTTTGCACAATCGTCAGATTATTTTTACAAAAAACATCCAATCTCATCGAATTTTGATGAACGGACAGCTGAAAAAAAAGAGCTTCAGTCCCCGGCAGATTCCTTGAAGAACCTTTTTATAGCAGAAAGGAATGCCCCTCCCATCATCAAAATGAAAGGCGTGTTCCCCTCACAAATGCACGAAAAAAAGCACCGGAATCCGATACGGTTCCAGTGCTGCGTATGAACGGCTCTCTCCCGATCAGTCGGAGTAACCCCGTCGAAGGCGAATCCTCATTCCCCGGAATAGAACCGGTACTGGTCCTTCCCTTTCTCCTTCGAGGCGTACAAAGCGATATCCGCCCTCTTGCACAGCATCTCCGGATCGACGCCATGCTCGGGGGCAAGCGATATCCCGATACTGACCGATATTTGGCCGCCTGCCGGCGCAAATTCCCGTTCGGACATCTTTTTTATAGCCGCAATAATCGACTTGGCCGACTCCTCCGCCTCTTGCTTGCTGGTTGCGGGCATGATCAGGACGAACTCGTCGCCGCCCCATCTGATCGTAATATCTTCTTTGCGGGCAATGGTTCGTATACTTTGGGCCGTGCATTGCAACAGATGGTCTCCCTTGGCATGGCCCTGATTGTCGTTAACCGCTTTGAAGTTATCGAGGTCAATCAATGCCGTCGTTCCTCTGTTCTCGCCCAGAACAGCCGCTAACGCTTCGTCGAATGCCGCACGGTTCTTCAGCCCAGTCAGACTGTCGTGAAAAGCAAGAGTCATCGGTCTGGCCACCCAACGGGAGATAATCGCGGACAGGACGATCGTAACGCCGAAGACGATCAAGAGCTGAACGATCAGCCAGCTGCGGTTAGCTTTTAGAGCCGCCTGCAGGTCATGCTCATTATAGATCACTTCGAGTATTTTGTTCTTGGTCGTCCCGCTGTCGAATTCGGAGGTATAGGGGACATAGCGGTAAACGGCGGGCTCACTGTCCCATACGCTCCTAATTTCCGTCGTCTGCCGGGACTTCAGCGTCTGTTCGAAGGCCTTTCTTCTATCCGGGGGAAGCGTGGTCTCCTGGACCGGCTGGCCAAGCGAATAGCCTCCAATATTCAGGACGTTGATATCGTTAATAGAAGGGTTCTTGGTTACTAATTCATCGATCGCATGGAGAAAATTATATTCCTTGAAAATCGCATCGTCCTGAAGGAAATAGCCGAGCTATGTACTTTTTGTCCCGCGTCGCCATATAGCTGTACTTCTTGATCTTGCCGGTAATTTGCTCGATATCCATGCCATCGGCTGAAAATTGGCCTGAAGCTCTCGTTTCGTCCAACATCCCCTTCAGCTTGATGCAGCACTCAGCAAAATCAAGTCCTACATTTTCCGCAAGACTGCTGTGGGTAATGACATCATTGCTATCGATGATATAAATATCCATCCCAAGCTCTTGCTTCAACGCTTGAAAATCCCATTCATCGAACGAAGGCTGCTTTTCATAACGATTCAATAACGCGATGGAGCTCTCCCTCATCGTTGACGTAATATGTTCTCCGAATAATAAGTAAGCTTTCTCCACCGTGTGCAGCGTATATTGAACCATCTCTTCATTCTGACGCACCTGCAGTTGATTATTGCCGACCGCCTGCTCCTTCAGCCTTATATGGTCTGTCAGTACAATCATAATTGATATTCCCATGGCGAAGAGGACCATGATACCAGACAGCTTCAATCTGAAATGAACCTTCACTTATGTACACCTCGCTGCAGCCCACTAGGATGTCACATCTATTCAGCTATTCCACATACCAGAATCAAAACCCTTTATTCGACAATAGATGCCAAAATATTTAAGCCCATCCAATGATTCGAACACGAATGCCGCACAGCAGAATGTTTTTTACAATTTCTCAATAATCGGCATATGCAGCAAAGAGGCGTCCACCTCCGGGGTGAACGCCATATTTGAAGCGCCGATCTCGACAGCTTGCTATATTCCGCGGCCTAATGATGCGTCTGGATCAGGCGCCGAAGCGCTGCCTGTACCCGCATTTTCTGCACAGCTCCTCGACCGCCTCTCTCCTGGAGAATCCGTCATAAAGGTTATTCGCCCGCTCACCCTCCACAATCTCGGAGAATGGGGTGCTGTTCACGTTGCCAAGATTAATGACGCCCTCGCCGTCGAGGCAGCATGGGACGACCGTACCGTCCACCAGGATCGCCGCCTGATTCCGGAGCGCATGACAGAAGCCTTTCCCATCATCCTCGGGCGCCTCCAGACTCGGCCATTGGAACTCGTAATCCTGGTTCAAGTAGATGCGGTCGGCGATTTTGAGCCCGCTGCCCGGAGCGACCTTTTCTTCAATCTTGAAGTCCAGGTTAAACTCCTTCTCCAGCACCTCCAGCGTCTCCCTGTTCCGTTTCTTCTGCTCATTCGTCACATTGTCCTGATCCAGATTCCACAGCCTGAACGAGATGATGACATTATGCTTGACCGCCTCCCGAACGAAGGCGAGGATATTCCCAAGGTAACCTTCGCGGTCCACCGAGCCCTCGTGGCCATCGAAGCTGTGAAGCGAGAAGTTCATCTGGCGCAGTGCCGGTTTCCCTAGAATCTTGGACATTCTCTTGGGAATGAGCGTGCCGTTGGTCGTGATGTTGACCTTGAACCCCTTGGCATGGCTGGCATCCAACAGCTCGTCGATCCGGGGATGGAGAAGCGGCTCGCCCTTCACATGCAGGTAGATATGATTGGTATGCGGTTTGATTTGATCCAATCTATGATTAAATTCATCCAGCTGGATAAACTTCGTCTTCCGGCTTGTCTGCGGGCAGAAGCTGCATGCCAGGTTGCAGACGCTCGTAATTTCAATATAGACCTTGTTGAATGTCTTCAAGTCTTGTTCCCTCCGCGCGTTGCGTGATCTACCATGCCTATTCTACCATCAATAGATAGAAAAAGCATGAACCGATCCTGGCATGTGAATCAGAAGACGAATGCAGGAATGTTCTTGTCACTTGACGCCAGCGCGTATTTGCTGCTGTGGCAATCTCTATATGGGTATGGGTACGGGTATGCGTATGCGTATGCGTATGGGTATGGGTATGGGTATGGGTATGGGTATGGGTATGGGTGTGCGTATGGAGGTGCGTATGGGGGTGCGTATGGGTATGGGTATGCGTATGGGGGTGCGTATGGGTATGGGTATGCGTATGGGGGTGCGTATGGGGGTGCGTATGGGCATGCGTATGGGGGTGCGTATGGGTCGTGCGTATGGGTATGGGTATGGGTATGGGTATGCGTATGGGAGGGCGTATGGGGGTGCGTATGGGGGTGCGTATGGGAGGGCGTATGGGGGTGCGTATGGGGGTGGCATTATAATGTTGTATTTTATACAACATTATACGGAGAAAACCGTGATGATACCGATATTATTGCACATTCTACAACAATTTCCTCTAAAAAGCGGCTAATCCATGATTTCATAACTACATTGTTGTATAAAATACAACAATTCCGCCAATGCGGGCTAAATGATCAAGTCGTGTTGCACTTTTTACAACATCAGCGGCCGGGCCTCCGATTATTGGACACTTTGCGACGAAGCTTTGAGCAGACGCATCATAACGTGAATACGCAGTTCGTCGTTTTTCACTGTGTCGGACTCTCATAACGGCTACCTCCAGCTAAGTTAATTGTATATCGCTTAACCTCAAAGTGTGTCCAAGATGATTAGGAGGCTTTTTAGATCACCATCTACCTGCATCGGTCGCAAGATAGAGAGAGAGTTCGCCATACAAACACCTGCATCGGTCGCACGACAGGAAGTGAGTTCGCCAGGCAAACACCTGCATCGGTCGCACGACAGGAAGAGAGTTCGCTAGGCAAACACCTGCATCGGTCGCACGACAGGAAGAGAGTTCGCCATACAAACACCTGCATCGGTCGCACGACAGGAAGTGAGTTCGCCATACAAACACCTGCATCGGTCGCACGACAGGAAGAGAGTTCGCCAGGCAAACACCTGCTTCGATCGAACGGATCGCATGCCAGGTAATTTGAACCTATGTGCTCGACCGCTTCGGAATTTGCACATAAGCAAAGAAATGTATACGGTCGACAACAAAGTGAGGGAATGAGGCACCTTCCCCCTAAAATGATATAAATTCTTGTATGTCAACAAAGAAACCTCTCCTTAGACGGTTGGTCATACTTCCAATCGAATAAGGAAAGGTCTTGTTTTTTATTCTGCCTTTGCAGCAGCCGGTTCTATTCGAGAGCCGCCTTGACGCCCGAGCCGGCTAGGCTTCTCATCGTCTCTTGAAACGCGTCGTACCCTCTGCCTACGTGCTCGACCCGGTGGGAGTCCGATCCGTAGACCATCGGAATGCCCAGACGGTACGCTTCCCGAAGGATCCAATCCGAAGGATAAATTTCATTGCACGCGGGTTGGAATAGTCCGGCCACATTGAAGTCCAGCTCCATCTCCCGCTCCTTGATCTTGTTCAGAATGCGCAGGATCGTGTCCCGGCAGCAGTCCGGATCCTGAGGTCTATAAATATCCTGATACTTGTGGATCAGGGTAAGGTGTCCAATCCTCCGCGGCTTATTCGGGCCCAAATCCGCCTCGACGCTCTGTTCGATCGCTTCGTAATACGCTTCATACACCTTCTCGACGCTGCCGTAATAATCGATCAAACCGTCCTTGAAGTCGTCCGGCTTATAATCCACGCACCGCCAGCCGTTCTTCCCCGGCAGAAAATGCACCGACAGCACGCCGTCCTCCAGCCTGTTCCCGCAGTTGTCCAGCAGCTGCCGGGTATAGGATTCCATCCCTGGTATGTAATCCACCTCCAGACCGACGAGCAGCTCGATTTGGCTCTTATATTTCGCCTTTAATTCCTCGGCCATCCCCAAGTATTGGGGCAGCTCGTGATCGGGCATCGCCAGCTCGGCGATCAGCTCCGGACCGTTCGGAATTTGCCGCGACAGCTGCGAAGGCAAGGGGGTATGCTCGGTCAGACTATACATGCCGAACCCGCTCTTAATTGCTTGAGCGACATACAGCTCCGCCTTCTCGCCTGAACCATGATAACAAAATTCGGTATGGGTATGACCGTCTCTATGAACAGCATGGGGGTAACTTTTCAGCATCGCGATTCACTTCTCTCCCTCGTGAATGTAATTAAACGACCAGCCTGGTCCACGCCATTCTACCACAGGATAGGCGGCTTTTTAATAGATTATATCGTCCGAGACTAAGATGGCTATAGCCGATAATGGAACAAGACTGACTCCTGCTGCCCTTATATCGTCGTTGTCTTGCCGGCTTTCACCTTATGTAAGGCAGCGATAAACCTTTCATTCTGTTCATGCGTCCCGATCGTAAGTCGAAAATGATGGGGATAGCCGAAGCTGGTGCACGGTCTGATGATGAATCCCTCTTTCATCACGCCATCATACAGAGGCTGCACATCCTCCTTCGTATCCACGAATATGAAATTCGCATACGATTCAACCGTTTCATAACCGAATTTCGCGAGCTCCGCCGACAGGAACTTCATTCCCTTCAAATTCTCCGCCAAAATGAAGTTCGTATACTCGACATCCTCCAAGGCCGCACGGGCCGCCGCATCGGATGCTCTTGTAACCGGGAACGGCTCTCTGACGGCCAGCATCGGCTGCAGCAGTTCAGCCGGCGCAATCGCATAGCCTACCCGTGCCGCCGCAAGCCCATATAGTTTGGAGAAGGTGCGGACGGAGATCACCGGGAACCCTTCGTTCATGTAGTCAATGCCCGACTTGTACTGTTCGATTGAAATGAATTCCGCGTAAGCCTCATCCAGGACAACGACGACATGCTTCGGAACGCGCTGCAGGAAGGAACGGAGCTGATTCGAGTCGACCACCGTACCCGTCGGGTTATTCGGATTGCAAATATAGATCAGCTTCGTCTTCGGCGTCACATGGTTCAGCATCGCCTCAAGATCGAATTTATGGTCGGCCGTCAGCGGCACTTCGACCGGCACCCCGCCCATCATAACGGTTGACGTGCGATACACCGGGAAGGTCGGGCTGCAGTAGACAACCTCGTCCCCCGGATTCACGAAGGCCTGTCCGATAATGAGGAGCACATTGTCCGCCCCGTTGGAGATGAGGATTCGATCGGGATCCACCTTGTGCAGCTCGCCCAGCTTGCCCCGCAGCTCCCGGTTGCTCGGTTCCGGATAAAGATGGGTTTGCATCAGCGCTTCACCCGCCGCGGCAATCGCTTTGGGGGACGGGCCATAAGGGTTTTCGTTGGAAGCCATCCGAATAATTTCGGTCAAGCCCAGCTCCTTCTTCACGTCTTCAATCGATTTCCCCGGTATGTAAGGCTTCAGCTTCTTGACGCCATGATTCCATAACTGTTCTGTCATTCCGGTTTACCTCCGTCAATTTGTCTGCCTTGCCAAGCTGTATAAGTTGAACGAAGAAAGATACAATGAGCGACGCAGGAAGAATGATTCTGAAGGAGCGTTAGCGGTCGCCTTGGTTCCCGGATTTCAACAACTGCCCAATCGAGTTCAGGAAAATCGGGGAACAACAGCGATCGTAAAAACATTTTGCCTGCGCAGCGGGTTGTATGTTGCTCAATCGTTCAACTTATACAGAAAAAACCGTCACAATAGCAAAAGAGACAGGCTGCCCTCTTCTGTATGCTCCGGTTCTTATCACTAAAGTTAGCATTTAATTAGCTGTATTATACATGAGTTCGGGATTGAAGTAAACCAAGCCGGGCAAGGCATGACGGCGCATTTCCGGCCTCCGCTTGCGGTGCGAACAACACGGTTCGCCTCCTTGCCGCCATCCACGGAGCCCCGCATCCACATTCTACTCCATCCGCCTGCCTTGCGATACGACAATCCGTCCCAGCTTCACCACGGTATTCACGTGATTGATTCCAAAATGGTACGGCAGGTACGCCAAGTTAGGCGCATTGAACACGACGATATCCGCCTGCTTGCCCACCTCCAGGCTGCCTGCCCGGTCGCCCCGTCCAATGGCATATGCCGCGTTGATTGTGACCGCGGTGATAATCTCCTCGGGCGTCATCCCTAAATTCAAGCAAGCCAGCGTCATTGCCAGCTGAATATTCTCGGTCGGCGAGCTTCCCGGATTATAGTCCGTCGCCAAGGCGACCGCCAGCCCAAGCTCGATCATCCTTCGCGCGCGGGCATGATTCGTTAAGCGCAGATTGAAGGAGGTGGCCGGCAAGCATACCGCGATGACGCCGGCACGCTGCATCGCCTCAAGTCCTGAGTCGGAAGCTGCAAGCAGATGCTCGGCGGAAACACAGCCTAATTTCCCGGCCAGCTCTGCGCCGCCTATCGGCTCGATTTCATCGGCATGGAGCTTGACGCTGAAACCTAACGATTTCGCCGCCGCCAACAGGCGTTCTGTCTGCTTCACGGTGAAGACACCGTGCTCGCAGAACGCATCGCAAAACTCGGCCAGCCCTTGGCGCTTCACTTCAGGCAGCATCTCTTCGATTAATAGCTGCACATACTCGTCTGCGCGGCCCTTATATTCTTCAGGCACCATATGCGCCCCCATGAAGGTGGACACCAGCTGCACGGGATGAACCTGATTCAACCGATGCGCGACCCGCAGCTGCTTAATCTCATCCTCTAGCGTCAGGCCGTAGCCGCTCTTGGCTTCCGCGGTCGTAACTCCGTACTCCAGCATCGTGTCGAGGCTCCTCTTCGCTTGGCGGAAGAGTTCATCCTCCGAGGCTTTCCGTGTGGCGCGCACCGTGCTTAAAATGCCGCCGCCTTGAGCCAGAATTTCCAGATAAGAAGCGCCCTGCAATTTCAGCGCCAGCTCATGTTCCCGGGATCCGCCATGAACCAGATGGGTATGCGGATCTATCAGTCCCGGGGTAGCCAACAGTCCCTCTGCATCGTATTCGGTAGCAATCGCGGCGCCTTCCAGCGCAGTCCGCACATCGGCTTCCGTACCGACAGCCGCGATGAGCCCTCCCGAGACGGCGATCGCTCCATTCGGGATCGCCCCTACCTCGGACATCTCGCTCCCCTTGCGCGGACCCGGCGTCCCCCTCATCGTGACGAGGGTTCCAATATTATGAATCAATAGGTCAATCTGCTGAGCCAATGATCTCCCCCCATTGTATGTTTCCGTCCGGCACCGGGTTTCTTCGGTGGACCGGCAGCTGCAGAACGGTGCGCCTCAAGCCTTGCCGCGCTGCATATATCCCGTTAGAAAAGTCAGTATGGCATGCAGCGTCATCCTAACCGTCGCCCGGCGCGGATCCTGCATCGGATCGACGCACACGACGTCGAAGCCCTTCACCTTGGGATGCCGGCCTAACCGGAGCACTGCTTCCAGCAGCTCCCACGATGTCATGCCCGCGGGAACCATGGCAGGGACACCCGGTGCGAAGGCTTGATCCAGCACATCCATATCCACCGTTACATAGATCGCGTCCGTGCCGTTCCCCGCCGCCTCCAATGCCCGGTCGACCAGCGCATCGATGCCGATCAGGTGCACTTGTCGCGAGGTATACTGGGTAATACCGTGAGTCCGTGCATACTCATGATACGCGCTCGAGTTGGCAAAGCTGTGAAGTCCGATCTGGGCGATATGACAGCCTTCGACCGTTCCCGATTCGATCAAGCCGCGGATCGGAGTTCCGTTCGTCGGCCCTCCATCCTCCAAATTCCGCACATCCATGTGCGAATCGATTTGCACGATGCCCACCTTGCCGCCGACATGCCGCTTGAACGCCTTGACCGACGGGCATGTAATCGAGTGGTCGCCGCCCATAATAATCGGGAACAGCTCCGGTAAAGCCGTATAAATCCCGGCCATGCCTTGCTCGATGTTCGAATGGCATCTCGCCAACTCCGTTACATGCATCTGAATATCGCCCAGATCCCGGGCGTGCAGCTCTTGCAAATCCACTTCATGGTCGATGCTGTACGTGGTAACAGTCGGGAACAGCTCGCGCAGCGCATTGGGCGTCATCGAGGCGCCGGAATGGCTGATCGAGGTCTTGGAGAGCGGTACGCCAATGAAGCCTACCTCTGGTGACTCTTTGCCATTCCATGGGGTTAGCCATTGCGACACCTTCGTTTCATTACGGTCGCTCCAATTCGAGCGTCTAATAAGCTCGGGCGGGTTAAGCAGCTCGATCTTGATCATCCGGTCCCATTCCTTCCTTGGGGGATTCCCACTTATGCCCCGTCCTGCTGCCCGAGCATCGGCATATGGACGCCCTTCTTCTTCGCGGTTTCGATCGCCAAATCATACCCGGCATCCGCATGCCGGACGACCCCCATTCCCGGATCGGAGGTCAGCACACGCGCAAGCCGCGCTTCCGCTTCCTTCGAGCCGTCCGCCACGACGACCATGCCGGCATGCAAGGAATACCCCATCCCTACGCCGCCTCCATGATGCACGGATACCCAGCTGGCTCCGGCCGCGGTATTCACGAGCGCATTCAGAATCGGCCAATCCGCTACGGCGTCGCTGCCGTCCATCATCGCTTCCGTCTCGCGGTTCGGCGAAGCGACGGAGCCCGCATCCAGATGGTCGCGGCCGATCACAACCGGCGCGCTCAGCTCGCCCGAGGCAACCATGTCGTTCAACAGCTTGCCGAAGCGCGCCCGCTCGCCGTAGCCAAGCCAGCAGAGCCGGGCAGGCAGCCCTTGAAAGGAGATCTTATCCTGCGCCATGCGAATCCATCTGCACAGTCGCTCGTTAGGCGCAAATTCGCGCAGTATCGCCTCATCGGTCTTATGGATATCGGCCGGATCCCCGGAAAGGGCTACCCAGCGGAACGGTCCTTTCCCTTCGCAAAATTGCGGCCTGATATACGCGGGGACGAAGCCGGGATAATCGAACGCCTGCTTCACGCCTTCATCGTAAGCTACCTGACGGATGTTGTTGCCGTAATCGAACGCAACGGCGCCCTTCTCCCGCATATCGAGAATGGATTGGACGTGAACGGCGATGGAGGCTTTGGCCTTCTTCACGTATTCCTGCGGATTCGCGCTGCGGAGCCGCTCTCCCTCCGCAATCGTCATTCCCGCAGGCAGATAGCCGTTCAGCGGATCGTGAGCGGAGGTTTGATCGGTAATAATGTCCGGGATGAAATGGCGCCCCAGCATCTCCGGCAGCACTTCCGCCGCATTGCCCAGCAGCCCGATGGACAGCGCTTTTCCGGCTTCCTTCGCCTCCTTCGCCAGCGTTATGGCTTCATCCAGAGACTCCACCCATAGATCGCAATAACGGGTTTCGATCCGCTTCTCGATCCGCGTTCTGTCGGCATCGATGCCGATGACAACCCCATCGTTCATCGTAACGGCGAGCATCTGCGCGCCGCCCATCCCTCCCAGCCCGGCAGTCACGGTAATCGTTCCTCGGAGGCTCTGATTAAAGTGCTGGCGCGCGCACTCCGCGAACGTCTCGTACGTACCCTGGACGATGCCCTGGCTCCCGATATAGATCCAGCTTCCCGCCGTCATCTGGCCGTACATCATGAGTCCCTTCCGGTCCAATTCGTGGAAGGTGTCCCAATTCGCCCAAGCCGGGACAAGATTGGAGTTGGCCAGCAGGACGCGCGGGGAATCCTTCGTCGTCTTGAACACGGCGACCGGCTTGCCGGACTGCACGAGCAGCGTCTCATCGTCTTCCAGCTCCTTGAGGGTGGCCACGATGCGCTCGAACGACTCCCAGCTGCGGGCAGCCTTCCCGATTCCGCCATACACGACTAGCTTCTGCGGATGCTCCGCGACCTCGGGGTCCAGGTTGTTCATCAGCATCCGCAGCGCCGCTTCCTGAACCCATCCTTTTGCGTTCAGCCGATTTCCCCGCGGAGCCCGGATAATTCTATCCATGTTATGCATAGGATCCTTCTCCTTCCCTGTCACATTATTCGTTAAAAAACAAAATAGAGGTTCGCCGAACGGAGCAGGAAGAATGATACTGGAGAAGCGCTAACGGTCGCCTTCGTTACTGGAGTTCAGCCTGCAGCATAGCCTCAAAGAACTCCGGAGACAACCGCGATCGGAATAGCGTTCTCTCTGCGCGGCGGTTTTCATCTCCTTACAGACTATGCAGGTGCACCGTTATCGAGTGACCATTCCTGCTCCTTCATGCTTCGGGACAGCCGTTCGATATCTTGAGCGAACACCCTGTCCTTCACGATCAGCGGAACGATAGAGCGGATTTGATTATGCAGCCTTCCCGTTCCGGGAGCCAGCCCATCGGCCCCGCGGATATCGGCGGCTTGAGCCGAGCAGATCGCTTCAATCGCCAGTACCATTCGGCTGTTCTCCACAATTCGCGCCGCATGTCTGGCCGCCGTCGTGCCCATGCTGACATGATCCTCTTGATTCGCGGACGAAGGAATCGAATCGACGCTGGAAGGGTGGGCCAATGTCTTATTTTCCGATACGAGAGAGGCCGCCACGTACTGCGTAATCATTAAGCCCGATTGCAGGCCGGGGTTTGGGCTAAGGAAGGCCGGCAGATCGTTCAGCTGCGGATTGACGAGACGCTCGATTCGCCGCTCCGATATGCTCGCGAGCTCCGACATGGCGATGCCGAGGAAGTCCATCGCGAAGGCGATCGGCTGGCCGTGGAAATTGCCCCCCGAGATCACTTTCCCGGAATCCGAGAAGATCAGCGGATTATCCGTCGCCGCGTTGATTTCGATCAGCAGCTTATCCTTCACGTAGGAGAGCACCTGCTGGATGGCGCCATGCACCTGAGGGATGCAGCGCAAGGAATAAGCATCCTGCGTGCGAAGCTCGCCTTGCTTGGTCGTTAGCCGGCTTCCCTCGACCCAGCCGAGAATACGTTCGGCGACCGCCTGCTGCTCCGGATACGGGCGCACTTGATGCGATTCGGGGAGAAAGGCACAGACAATGCCTCTCAAGCCTTCGAGGGTGAGCGCCGCGACACCGTCGGCCAATCGGGCCAACTGCTCGGCCTCCAGATACGCCATCGTGCCAATGGCCGTCATCGCCTGCGTGCCGTTAATAAGCGCCAAGCCTTCCTTGGCCTGCAGCCGGATCGGCTGAAGGCCCGCCTGCTGCAGCGCATCTCCCCCGGACATCCGCTGTCCAAGGTAGTCGGCCTCCCCTTCGCCGACGAGCACCAAGGCCAGATGCGATAACGGCGCCAGGTCGCCGCTGGCGCCAAGCGACCCTTGGCTCGGAATAACCGGGCTGATATTGCGGTTGAGAACGTCAACCAGCAGCTGAAGCGTCTCCGGACGAATGCCGGAATAGCCTTTCGCCAGCGCGTTCGCCCGTAAGAGAAGCATCGCCTTGACGACCTTGCCGGGGAGCGGCTCGCCTACGCCGCATGCGTGGCTCCGGATCAGGTTGATCTGCAGCTCCTCGACGTCGGCGGCCGGTATGACGGTATCGCTGAATTTGCCGAACCCGGTCGTCACCCCGTAAGCCAGCCTACCTTCCGATACGATCAGCTCCACGACCTCTCTTGACTTTCGCACGCTATCCCAGGCGATATCGCTAATTTGTACCTCCTCATTATGGTGAACGACTTGGCTTACTTGGTCCATCGTCAAACGGTTCCCGTCTAGTTGAATCATGGACACCCGCTCCTCGTAGTCCGGATTGAATGCATAAAGGGGCTATACCAAGGAAATGCCTTTCCCGGTATAGCCCCCTGATTATCTAATCACTATGGGCTGAATATTAAAATGAAATGATGCCGCTTTGGGCGGTACGTCACGTTTCGCCATCGGGTGTTTCTACGGTTGGTTATCCGTCTTTCTATAACTCCGCCGCTTGTGGGAATAACCGGATTGACTTGCGAATTTACGGTGTCTAAAAATGCTTATCAAACGGAAGCTCCGCACCAGGAGACAGGAAATTAATATCCCGATGCACGTTAGGCTCAATATCTCTCTTATTCAAATGATTACGCTCCTATACGATATGCATAAACAAATATCTTTGCGATTATTGTACGGCATCTAAGTCGAATAGAATGAGCCTGCCGCTCCTTCATCGAATCCCTCTCCCGTTCCCGGCACGCTCCCCGGTTCCCTAAATATGATTGTAGCCGAAGCCAAGCGCATCATGCTCGAAGCCCTTCTTCGGAGCGCCAATGGTGCCGTAGATGCAGACGCTGATCCATTCGCTGGAATCCCCCGATACGTCCACCACGCCTCGAACGATCGCGAAGGTCAGACCTACCGTGCGCAGAATGTCCCCGAATTGAACCGTCCCCCGGCCGACCCCTTGTATCGCTTCCAGGATGGCATGATATAAGGAATGGACCTCCCGGTATGCATGAGGGTCGATCACGTGATTGGCTTTGGCGCTTGTCTCGATTGCGGCCACGACCTTGACCAGATCCATGGAGCCGACCTTTCCAACGGTGTAACGGTACCCTCTTCGCGCCAGCTCCTCCTCGATTTCTCCGCCCATTTCGTCGTTGTGCAGCAGAACGAGCAGCGATGTCAGCTTGCCCATGGTAAATTTCGTGCGATCAGAGTATCGGGTTGCTTTTGATTGTGTCATCTTGGCACCGTCCCTCTCCCATAGTACAAAATCCCCCGCCTAACAACGAAAGAGCTTCGCAGTAAAGGAATGCGACGCAAACTCCTCCATGCCAAGCTCTTCTCTATTCACGGTCCGTCCAATAAGCAAGTCGATAAATGTATTCAAAGTATAGCAGAGCCTAAGCCGATGTCAATACGCTCTTATTCGCGTTCAAGCCGTTCATGAAGCGCCCCATCCGCTCCAGCGCCTCGGTAAGCCGGGCAGTCGAGGACGCATACGAGCAGCGGATATACCCTTCCCCGCCCGTTCCGAATACATGGCCCGGCACGGCGGCGACTCCGGCTTCGCTCAGCAGCTGCTTGGCGAACTGTTCGGATGTCAGTCCCGTATGCGCGATGGAAGGAAAGGCGTAGAAGGCGCCTTGCGGTTCATGACAGGTTAGCCCGATCTCCCTGAGCCCCTTCACGAACATCTGTCTGCGGCCATCGAATTCGGCTTTCATCGCATCCTTCGCTTCCAGTCCGCTGCGCAGCGATTCGATGGCGGCAATTTGTCCGAGGGTGGGCGCGCACATCGCGGTATATTGATGGATCTTGAGCATGCCGGCGATCAGCTCCCGGTTGCCGCAGGCGTAACCGACTCTCCAGCCCGTCATCGCGAATGCCTTGGAGAAGCCGCTGATGACGATCGTCCGCTCCTTCATGCCCGGTAGCGCGGCAATGCTGGCATGCTGCCCGCCGTAGGTCAGCTCCGCATAAATCTCGTCCGAGATAACGATCAGGTTATGCTTGATCGCAAGCTCGGCAATCGGCTGCCAGTCCTGCTCGGTCATGACCGCACCCGTCGGATTATTCGGGTAATTGAGCATGAGCACCTTCGAGCGGGGCGAGATTTGCTTCTCCAGCGCTTGTGCCGTGAGCTTGAACTGCTGATCGGCGAATGTTTCCACCTCGACCACCTTGCCGCCGTGCAAGTGGGTGATCGGCGCATACGCGATATAGGTCGGTGAAGGAACGAGAACCTCATCGCCCGGCGAAATGAAGGTCCGCAGCGCCAAGTCAACCGCTTCACTGCTGCCGACCGTGACGAGAACCTCGCTTGAGGGCTCATAGTGAAGCGCAAAGCCGTTCTTCAGATACGAGGCGATCTCTTCGCGCAGCTCCATCAGGCCAGCATTGGGCGTATACATCGTCCTGCCTTCGTTCAGCGCGCGTACGCAAGCCGCCCGGATATGCTCCGGCGTTGCGAAATCCGGCTCCCCGACGCCAAGCGAGATAATATCCCCGCCCCCTTCGGCCAGCTCGAAGAAAGCGCGTATGCCCGATGGCGGTATTTCCAATACCTTTGGCGTAATGAACTCATTCGACATGCTCAATCACTCTCCGCTCTCCCGTTCTTGCTTTCCATGAAGATTCGATAATCCGATCCAGCAGCTGACTGAAAGAAATTCCCGCCGCTTGGGCGCTCTTCGGGAGCAGGCTGTTCGTCGTCATGCCGGGCAGCGTATTCATCTCCAGCACGTATGGGACGCCGTCCCTCAGCATCATATCCACCCGGGCGTACACGCTGCATCTTAAACTGCGGTAGCAGGTTAGCGCCGCCGAACGCACGCTTGCATCGATCTCGGTCGGCAATACGATAACTTGCTCCTCTGCGCCGCCGTCTTCATATTTAGCTTGGTAATCGAACCATTCGGAATGCGCCGACCGGATCCCGATGATGGGCAGCAGCTCCCCGTCCAATATGGAGCAGGTAATCTCTTCGCCCTTAATGTAACTTTCGATCAATACCGCATCGTCCCAGCGAAAAGCATCCTGAACCGCCGCCTTCAGCGACTCCTCGCTTGTCACCATATGCGTCCCGATGCTGGAGCCTCCGGAATTGGGCTTCACGATGACCGGATAACCCATCCGCCGGACAGCCTCCGGCGAATATTCCGACATGCTGCGCAAGCAGAGCCAGTCAGGCGTCTGAATCCCTTCCGCACGCAGCAGCCTCTTGGACAAATCCTTATCCATGCAGACGCTGCTCGATAATACGCCGCTTCCCGTATAGGGGATTCCCAGCGTCTCGAGCGTGCCCTGCACCGTACCGTCCTCTCCGAAGGACCCATGAAGCGCGAGCAGCGCGATATCGATTCCCTTTACCTTGCTGATCAGCTCATCCCGCTTCGTCAAGTCGATAGGCGTTACCTCATACTTATCCCGGTCCAAGTGAGCGAGCATGACCTCGCCCGTCATTAACGATACGTCGCGTTCGGAGGAGATCCCTCCCATAATGACGCCAACCTTCATCTTCCGCACCTCTTATCCTCTTAGTTGTTTGGCTGCTTCGCCTATGATCCGGATTCCCCTGCCGATCTCTTCATCGGCCACCCGGGAGAATCCGATCCGCATCGTATTCCGTCCCTGGCCGTCCTTCGTAAAGAAGATGTCGCCCGGCGTGAAGATGACTCCTTGCCGTGAGCAAGCTTCCAGCAGCGCTCGGGTATCGAAGCCTTCCTCGAATGCGACGAACAGGTGCAGCCCCCCATCGCCCGACAGCTGTTCGAATGGGATGTGAGCTTCGCAGCACTGCTTCGTCCACTCGTACTTCCGCTTATATTCCGTTCTGGCTTTCTTCAAATATTTCTCCAAATTGCCGTTGTACAAATATTGATACAGGATCGACTGATCCAATGTAGATGTATGAATGCTGCGGGCGCGCTTGATGCTCTCCAGGTAATCGATGAGCTCCCGGTCCGCCAGCACCCAGCCGACACGGAGTCCGGGAAACAGCACCTTGGAGAAGCTGCCCAGATAGATGACGCTGTTGCCCTGTCCGGCCGTCGCCATTAACGGGGATACATGGGAGCCGGAATAGCGCAGCTCCTCGTTGAAGCCATCCTCGATCACCGGTACCTGATAACGCATCATCAGCTGCATCAGCCGCTGCCTTTTCTCAGGGGACATCACAATGCCCGTCGGATTATGGTACGAAGGGACGAAGTACGCGCAATCGAACGCCTTCTCCGATAGCGCCTGCTCCAGCTCCTGCAGGTTGATGCCGTCCCGCTCCATTGCAATGCCCGTAATCTCGAATCCATGAAGCTTGAGATTCTTGATCGCCGTATTATGCGTCGGATTCTCGCAGATCACGGAGCCGTTCTTCTTGCTTAAGGCCGACAATACAATATCGAACCCTTCCGTGAAGCCGTTGGTGATCAGCAGGTCCTTGCCTTTCAAATCGACGCCCTTGTGATCCATATAGCGCAGCAAATAATCGATTAGCGGCTTGTACCCTTTGGCATAGCCGTAGTTCAGCAGAACGTTGCCCTCCACCGACATGCGGTCCATGAACGCCCGCTTGACATTGTCGAGGTCGAACAGCTTCTCATCGGGCGCTATGCTGGTGAAGGAGATCGTGCCTTTCTCCGCGCGTATGCCGCGCTTCATCAGATCGAGCTCCACTGCCATCTGCGCCCGCTCGTTCATCCGCGCTCCCCAGTCCAGCCGCCAGGCGGAAGAGGCTGCCGCACCGGTTGAGGCAGCGGCAACATAGCTCCCTCTGCCGTGTACCGTATAGGCGAATCCGTCATCCTCCAAGCCTTCGTAGGCGGAGATAATGGAATTGCGGCTAATGCCCAGCAGCGTGCTGAGCTCGCGCGTGGAAGGGAGCTTCTGATTGGCTTGCAATGCGCCTTTTATAATTAAACGTTTCACGTATTCCTTCACTTGAATCGATACCGGACGGTCATCCATGAGCTGGAAATCGTTAAACATCTCTCATCGCCCCCATCATTATTCTGGCATAGAAGGCCGCATAACAAAAGAACCACTGCCCCGGGTTTTATATCAGGGTGTGGTTCTGGTCCCGATTGCCAAATGTATCGCCGCTTGCATCGTATTGCGATCTTAACCATTCCACCCGCTTACGAACCCCCGGCTGTCTTCCGGGCCGGCTTCCTCCTGAACATGCCCTTAACCCGACACCCCCGCAGGGCATAAGGCTAGACCATGCCTTCGTAGGTCGCGATAATATCGCGGGCACGATCCGGAATCGGGGTGCTCTTGCCGGTTGCCGTTTCAACGAGCACGATGGTGCCGCGGCCTCCCGCCTTTAATTGCTCTTTAACGACCAGCGCATACTCGATTTCCAATGAAGACCGGCCGATACGCGCTACTCTGACATGGAGCGTTACGGGGTCCCTCAGATAGAGCGGAGCCAAGTACTGGCATTCCAGATCGGCGACAACCGACACCTTCTCCTCGCCGAACAGCTCTTCCGTCAAGGCAAGATTCTCGAAATAATCGATGCGGCCCTGTTCGAAATACATGAAGTAGCTCACATTGTTCACATGCCCAAGCAGGTCTGTCTCGCAATAGCGTACTTTAACCGGAATCGAGAAATTGAATTTAGACACCCATCCCTGTTTATCAGGCTGGATGAAGGTTTCTTTGTTCATCAGCGGATGCTCCCCCTCATGCTGCTGTACATGCTGTATGGTTAGTTTGGATTTTACTCCTGCTGGCGCATCCGGTCAATGTCAAGAGATGGCCATGTCCGCTTCTTCAGGATGCATCAGGACCTCGGCGAGGAAATAACAAAAAACCCAAGCTTATCAAAGCTTGAGTGAATATAACGCGTAATGGCACCCAGCAACATCCCCTAATGACCATCGTCGCACTGCGAAGAGGAATAGGGTTAGCTGCTTCGGTCGGCTATTCGTTCCTGACTATCTTGAATACGTTGTCCAAGTTTCCTTGAAGCCTCTTCTTGAGCGGAACCTTAATGTCTCTCCCCAGCTCTTTAAAGAACTGCTCGATATCGCATTCAATCTTGTCCGCGGTCACCTTCACTACGCCGTCTGTCCCGATATTCTGATTCCATTCAAGCGGGTACGTAATATCCACGGAATACTTCTTCCGGAGCGTATTGGAGTACCTGTTGAAAATCTCGAGCAATTCTTCATTCGTAAAATTGTCGATTGCTATTTTTCCTTTTGCCGTGAAAGTCAAATTAATGTTCACTTCGGCATTTCCCCCATTCTCTTACCCAATTTTCAGTCCAGATCAGCCCTAGTTGATTAGGTTAGAATGGAACTACAAACTCACTCTTCTATCATACTAATAATGAACAGATTCGTATACCCATGTACGAAAGTATCGTCCAACCAATCTTATCCTGCTCCAGTGTTCAAAATAAATACCCCCGGCAATCATGCTTGTGTCGCTCACGATTACCCGGGGGGGTGTTCAGGATGCTACCTTACAGATAAAGAAGCCCATGTGGTTTCGAGCCACCGGTCGAAGTCGTCGCCCTTGTCGCCTTCATAAGCGTCGTACACGTCGAGCCTCATCTTCTGCAGCTTTTCTTTGAAGGCTTCGAACGTATGGTCCGGCGGCAAGCTTTTCTTTACGCGAACCATAATTTTCGTGGCTCCCTTGATCAATTCGCCCTTTCTCCGCGCCGGCTCTTGCACTTCTTCGCCGAGTTCCTGGAGCTTCCGATAAGCAGCCTCCTGCACGCTGTACACGGTATCGTTCACCATGCGATGCATAAGCACATCAATGGTCTGCTTGCTATTCCATTGGCCAAGCTCCTCGACGGCCTCCAGCCGCTCTCTCCAATTGGACGCGCGATTAGCCGATTTTTTTAACGCCTCGTAATTAGAGGGCAAATCGGTTGCGATTTCGTTATGTTCCAAAACAAACCCAACTCCTTCTATTCATTCTGACTGGCCGCGCCCTTCGTTCCGTCCTTCTTGCCGGCGCCTTTGCTTTTGTAGGGCTTGGGAGCGTTCTTGGCCCGGTTAGCGCTGGCTTGCCACCGGTTCCAGCCCTTCTTATCCGTTCCTCTGCCCGTCCCGCCTTTACCCTTTGCTTTACTCAATTGATCACTCCGTTAGAGGTTATAAAGTCGAGCTGACTGCTCTACGATTAGTTGTATCCCTTATGTAGGGTTATTTAACCAAGCATGATGAAATATACCGCATCGGGAATGATATGTACAGGGAAAAAGCTCAAGTCCGGTACGACTTGAGCTTCCCCATATCCCCATATGGGAACCTACACCATGATTTTGCACATATCGTTCGTGAAAGCTACCGGGTCCTGAATAGGCAGCCCTTCGATCAGCAGCGCTTGATTATATAGCAGGTTCGTAAACAGATCCAGCTTCTCCTTGTCCTTGTCATACGCATCCTTCAAGGATTGGAACACTTCATGGTTGATGTTGATCTCGAGGATCTTGTCCGCTTTGACATCCTGGCTGTTAGGCATAGCCTGCAGAATCTTCTCCATCTCAATCGTCACTTCGCCCTCCGTGGACAAGCACACCGGATGCGTCTTCAGACGCTTGGACGCTTTGACCTTGCTGACCTTGCCCGCAAGGATGCCCTGCATATGCTCAAACAGATCCTTATTGCCGGAATCGTCGGCATTCGTATCATTCTCATTCTTATCCGATTCAATTCCTAAGTCGCCGCTCGATACCGATTTGAATTCCTTCTCCTTGTAGTTCATGATCATCTTGATCGCGAACTCGTCGATATCGTCGGTGAAGTATAGAATCTCATAGCCCTTGTCCGCCACCATCTCGGTCTGCGGAAGCTTCTCGATTCGGTCGATCGACGATCCCGCGGCGTAGTAGATGTACTTCTGATCCTCAGGCATTCTTGACACGTATTCATCCAGCGTAACCAGCTTCTTCTCCGTGGAGGAGTGGAACATCAGCAGGTCCTGGAGCACATCCTTGTTCATGCCGTAATCGTTGTATACGCCGAATTTCAGCTGCCGTCCGAAGGACTTGTAGAACCGCTCGTAGTTCTCTCTCTCATCCTTCAGCAGGCTCTGCAGCTGGCTCTTGATCTTGTTCTTGATATTCTTCGCGATCAGGCTCAATTGTCTGTCATGCTGCAGCATCTCCCGGGAGATGTTAAGCGACAGATCCTCGGAGTCGACCATCCCTTTCACGAAGCTGAAGTAGTCCGGAAGCAGGTCTGCGCACTTGTTCATGATCAGCACGCCGTTGGAGTACAGCTCCAGTCCCTTCTCGTATTCCTTCGAGTAGTAGTCGAACGGCGTATTCTCCGGGATAAAGAGAATGGCATTGTATACGACCGCGCCGTCGGCGCTAATATGAACATGCTTCAGAGGCTTGTCGAAGCCGTAGCGCTTCTCTTGATAGAAACGCTCGTAATCTTCGGTCGTCAGCTCGTTCTTGTTCTTGCGCCAGATCGGAACCATGCTGTTGATCGTCTGCTCTTCCTGGTATTCCTCGAACTCATTCTCGCTGCCTTCCTTCGGACGCTGTCCCTTCTCATCCATCTTGATCGGGTAACGGATGAAATCCGAATATTTCTTAATGATCGCTTTCAACCGGTACTCTTCCAAAAATTCATCGTACTGGTCGTCTTCCGTGTTTTCTTTAATTGTCAGCGTAATTTCCGTTCCGACCGTATCCTTCTCGCAAGGTACGATCGTGTAGCCGTCCGCGCCATGGGACTCCCACTTGAACGCCTCGTCGCTGCCAAGCGCCTTACTGATGACCGTAACCTCATCCGCCACCATGAAGGCCGAATAGAAGCCGACCCCGAATTGGCCGATGATGTTGTGGCCATCCTTCGCTTCGTTCTCTTTCTTGAAGGCCAGCGAGCCGCTCTTCGCGATAACCCCCAGGTTATTCTCGAGTTCCTCCATCGTCATCCCGATTCCCGTATCGGAGATCGTCAACGTTCTACCCGCCTTATCGGCCGTTACTTTAATGTAATAATCCTCTTGATTGAACACCATCTTCTCATCCGAAAGCGTTCTGTAATATAGCTTATCGATGGCATCACTGGCGTTCGATATAAGCTCCCGCAAGAAGATTTCTCTCTGCGTGTAAATGGAGTTAATCATCATTTCGAGCAATCGTTTCGATTCGGCTTGGAATTGTTTCTTGGCCATGAATAAGTCTCCTTTCAATATAAGCAGTGTACAATCTTATGACTGTTATTATGTCGATGCAGGCCTGGAACGTTAGCACTCTTCTGGACTGAGTGCTAACACTCCTTTTTATATAACATATCCTAATTTTTAATGTCAATATGTTGGGGCAAGAAAGGAGGTTTTACGATCTTTTCCATCCATCAAATGAAAGATTCAAGTTAAACATCCTTTTCTTGCCATTCCCTTCCAAACGCGATACACTCACCTTGAGAAGGACGGGACCTGCAGCGATGCGTTCACGTTTCGTTCACTTTTTGTTCATATTGGGTTCATTTTCGTAACGTACATTAGGGAGTAAATAAGGGTTGAGGTGAGCGATGAAATGAGAACGTATAGTAAATGGTTGATTCGCATATCCGCCATCTATGCATTAATAGGGGCGCTCATGGGCTCCGATATGGCGGGAAGAAAAGATTACTCGATGATTCCGGCCCATGCGCATATTCTGGTAGTCGGCTGGCTCAGCTTGTTTGCCTACGGCATGTTCTATTATGTATTCAAAGAAATCAGCATGAAGAAGACCGCCAAATTCCATGCTTGGGCAAGTCTGATCGGCGGCGGACTGATGCCAATCGGCATGCTGCTGTACAATAAGATGGAGAATACGGCTACCCTGCTCGGGTTCATCCTGCCGGCATCCGTCCTGCTGATCGCGATGGCGCTGTTCCTCGTTCTGCTGTTCTTCGACAAGAAGCTGTTTGCCAAGGAATAATTCTATAGCCGAATATCGTACAAAAGAAGCCTCCGGTTGCCCGGGGGCTTCTTCCTCGCAGCTGATTAACTCGAAGAATCAAAAAAGCTCCCTGCCGTTAAGCAGGAAGCTGTCATGTATGTATATGGAGCGGGTGATGGGAATCGAACCCACGCTATTAGCTTGGAAGGCTAAAGTTCTACCATTGAACTACACCCGCGTATGAAGATGGTCGGGATGACACGATTCGAACATGCGACCCCCTGGTCCCAAACCAGGTGCTCTACCAAGCTGAGCTACATCCCGTTATGAAAATGGCGTGCCCTGAGAGATTCGAACTCCCGACCTTTTGATTCGTAGTCAAATGCTCTATCCAGCTGAGCTAAGGGCACATATATGGAGCGGAAGACGGGAATCGAACCCGCGACCCTCGCCTTGGCAAGGCGATGCTCTACCGCTGAGCCACTTCCGCATTGGTGCGGTCGAGAGGACTTGAACCTCCACGGCTGTTACACCACTAGAACCTGAATCTAGCGCGTCTGCCAATTCCGCCACGACCGCATATGAAGTTGGTTGCGGGGGCAGGATTTGAACCTGCGGCCTTCGGGTTATGAGCCCGACGAGCTACCGGGCTGCTCCACCCCGCGACATTATGAAACAATATGGTGGAGGCTGACGGGATCGAACCGCCGACCCTCTGCTTGTAAGGCAGATGCTCTCCCAGCTGAGCTAAGCCTCCATATGTGAAACATTCCGTTTGAATAAGGAATCGAACGGAGAGAGAGGGATTCGAACCCTCGCACCACTTGCGCAGTCTAACCCCTTAGCAGAGGGTCCCCTTGAGCCACTTGGGTATCTCTCCAAGCATATGACGTCCAACTGGCCGCCCTGACGGAATCGAATGAACTCAAATCCGCCATACAGAAAAAAAACCACATCAGTGGAAAGGTGTGCCTTGTAGAGAAGGTTACACCCTGAAAACTGGATACGAGTTTGCGCAACTCTTTAGCTGATTTTTATCTGGGGTCCCCGCAAAGTACTCGGAATCAGCTTCGAAGCCGTTCGTCACTTTATGGGGTATTTTTAGGATAAGCCCTCGACCGATTAGTATTCGTCAGCTGCATGCATTACTGCACTTCCACCCCGAACCTATCAACCTGGTCGTCTTCCAGGGGTCTTACTAAATTGGGAAATCTCATCTTGAGGGGGGCTTCGCGCTTAGATGCTTTCAGCGCTTATCCCGTCCGTACATAGCTACCCAGCGGTGCTCCTGGCGGAACAACTGGTACACCAGCGGTACGTCCATCCCGGTCCTCTCGTACTAAGGACAGCTCCTCTCAAATTTCCTACGCCCACGACAGATAGGGACCGAACTGTCTCACGACGTTCTGAACCCAGCTCGCGTACCGCTTTAATGGGCGAACAGCCCAACCCTTGGGACCTACTTCAGCCCCAGGATGCGATGAGCCGACATCGAGGTGCCAAACCTCCCCGTCGATGTGGACTCTTGGGGGAGATAAGCCTGTTATCCCCAGGGTAGCTTTTATCCGTTGAGCGATGGCCCTTCCATGCGGTACCACCGGATCACTAAGCCCGACTTTCGTCCCTGCTCGACTTGTAGGTCTCGCAGTCAAGCTCCCTTATGCCTTTGCACGCTACGAATGATTTCCAACCATTCTGAGGGAACCTTTGGGCGCCTCCGTTACTTTTTAGGAGGCGACCGCCCCAGTCAAACTGCCCGCCTGACACGGTCCCTCCACCCGATTCAGGGTGGCAGGTTAGAACTCCGATACGATCAGGGTGGTATCCCAACGGTGCCTCCACCGAAGCTGGCGCTCCGGCTTCCTAGGCTCCCACCTATCCTGTACAGATCGTACCAAAGTCCAATATCAAGCTGCAGTAAAGCTCCATGGGGTCTTTCCGTCTTGTCGCGGGTAACCTGCATCTTCACAGGTATTAAAATTTCACCGGATCTCTCGTTGAGACAGCGCCCAAGTCGTTACGCCATTCGTGCGGGTCAGAATTTACCTGACAAGGAATTTCGCTACCTTAGGACCGTTATAGTTACGGCCGCCGTTTACTGGGGCTTCGGTTCACAGCTTCGGGTTGCCCCTAACCGCTCCCCTTAACCTTCCAGCACCGGGCAGGCGTCAGCCCGTATACTTCGCCTTACGGCTTCGCACAGACCTGTGTTTTTGCTAAACAGTCGCTTGGGCCTTTTCACTGCGGCCCCCTCGGGCTAT
>NZ_CP091430.1:85000-290000 GCF_024734895.1 Paenibacillus spongiae | reverse complement strand
GCCGCTTCGATTGCAAAGATGGCATAGTCGATTTGATCCTTGCCTAGCGCATATTCAAAATACCGCACCGCATTATCCCAGTCCTGTTTGGCGGCTTGAATTTCCGCAAACAGCTGATGAAGCTCCGCTTTCGATTCTTTGTTCAATTCCGCCTTACTCTTATTCGATTGAAACCAACGCGTCCACTTCATAATACCCCCGCCTTCCGCTTGTCCGATTTGTGCATGTACGCCGACGTGCATGTAGTACAAATCTATGCGGCACAAGGGGCAAAGTAGAACGGATTATAGAAGCTGGCTTATTGAAAAAGCCCTGCGAGGCTATCCTCACAGGGCTCAGGCGTATTAGCTTAATTCCCGGCGGCCTTCCAATGCCTTGGAAAGCGTCACCTCATCCGCATATTCCAGGTCGCCTCCAACAGGCAGGCCATGTGCAATGCGGGTGATTCTTATGCCGAAGGGCTTCACAAGGCGGGATAGGTACATCGCAGTCGCTTCGCCTTCTACGTTCGGGTTCGTGGCCAAGATCATCTCCTGCACACGCTCGTCGCTTAACCGCTTCAGAAGCTCCGCGATCCGGATATCGTCCGGACCGATTCCTTCAATCGGCGAAATAGCACCCTGCAGAACATGATATTGCCCGTTGAATTCCTTCATCCGCTCCAAGGCTACCAGGTCCTTCGACTCCTGCACCACGCATATGACGGAGCCGTCGCGGGTTTTGTCTTGGCATATGCGGCAAGGATCGATGTCCGTAATATTACAGCAAACGGAGCAGTAATGGAGATTGCGCTTGACGCTTACGAGCGCCTTGGCAAAATCGATGACATCATCTTCTTTCATCCGCAGCACATGGAAAGCCAGCCTTGCCGCTGTCTTCGGTCCAATGCCCGGCAAACGGCTGAAAGCATCGATCAGTTTGGCTATCGGTTCAGGATAATACAATGTGCAGCTCCTCTACTACGTTCGTTTAGAACAGACCCGGGATTTTCATACCGCCTGTATATTTGCCCATATCTTTGTTCGCAAGTTCGTCGGCCTTGTTCAGCGCATCGTTAACCGCAGTCAGCACCAGATCCTGGAGCATCTCCACATCATCCGGATCTACCGCTTCAGGCTTGATGACAATGCTCTGTACATTCTTGTGACCGTTGACGACAACCGTTACAACACCGCCGCCTGCTGTTCCTTCGACTGATTTTGTTCCAAGCTCTTCTTGCGCTTTCATCATTTGTTCCTGCATCTTCTTCACTTGCTTCATCATTTGATTCATGTTGTTCATGGAACTGGCCTCCTGGCATTCGTTTTAGTTGTCATCCACTACTACAAGATCTTCTCCAAACAGCTTAACAGCCTCTTCGACCCACTCCGGACGCTTCGGCTCACCGCCAGCCTCTTCCTGCTGCAGCGTGAGCGGTTCGGCAGCGGGCGCAGGGCCCTTATCCGCGGTCTGCCATTCTTTCATCATGACGGTAGCGAGCTTCACCGGACGGCCGAAGACCTCTTGAAGCACGCCTTCAATAAGCTCACGGTTGGCCGGCTTCTCCGTGGTCTCCCGATGCATGGTGTTCTTGAATGCGACCAGGACGGTATTGTCGACTGCCGCCACCGGCTCTCCGTCAACAAGCCAAGCATGTACCGTAATACGGGCTTCCTTCACCCGCTGCAGGATCTCACTCCATCTCATGCGCACCTGTCCGGTTGCCTGGCTCTCGGCCGCTGCCAGGAAGGGTCCCAGCTTCACGGTCGTCTTGGCAATGCCGGCCGATGTATTGGCACCTCTGAAGCCGCTGCCGGTCCGCCCGCCTTTATCCGGTCCGGCCGAGGCGGCCTCTCCCGCCGGGCGAACTCCTGAGCGCGAAAGCTCTTCGAGCTTACGCTCCAAAGTATCGATCCGCTGCTGAAGACGGGTGACCTCCGCAGGAGCCGCAGCTGCTGAACCAGCCGGCGCTGTACGATTACCTGCATCCGCCGCACTAGACGCTTGGGCGGCGGAACCGCCGCCTGAGTCTTGAACGGTGCATACCTTCATCAATGCGACTTCGAATATGGTTTGCGGAAGCGAAGCATGCCGGATCTCGCCCATATATTGATTCAGGATGTCGATCATCCGGAATAACCGGTCCGCGCTAAACGCTTCGGCCATCGCCCGGTACCGCTCCTGATCGACGATTCGTTCCGTTGCCGTGCGTCCAGGCGCAAGCTTAATGACGAGCAAATCCCTGAAATAATAGATGAGATTCTCCAAACACTTATCCGGACTCTTCCCTGCCTGCATAAGCCCTTCGACCAGAGGCAGAATGGCCCCCGCATTGCCATCGCGCACGGCGTCCGCAAGCTGGGAGAACTGCTCGGCTGCTAATCCGCCCGTAACGTCAACGGCATCGTTAAGCGTGATACGCTCGCCGCCGAAAGCGGAGACCTGTTCCAGCAGGCTGATCGCATCGCGCATACCGCCGTCGGACAGTCTGGCGAGATAAGCGAGCGCATCAGCCTCTGCCTGAATGCCTTCTTCTTCGCATATCAGGCGAAGCCGCTCGGTCTGCTCCGGCAGCGATACCTGACGGAAATCAAAGCGCTGACAACGGGAAATGATGGTGGCCGGCAGCTTGTGAGGCTCCGTCGTCGCCAGAATAAAGATGACATGTCCGGGCGGTTCTTCAAGCGTCTTAAGCAGAGCATTAAACGCTTCCGAGGTAAGCATATGTACCTCGTCAATGATATAAACTTTGTATCGGACTTCTGAGGGCGCATAACGCACCTTGTCCCGAATGTCGCGAATTTCATCAATGCCCCGGTTGGATGCGGCGTCAATCTCAACGACGTCCATGACCGTGCCGGCCGTTATGCCCCGGCAAGCATCGCATTCGTTGCAAGGCTCCGGCGCGGGCCCCCGCTGGCAGTTGATCGCCTTCGCCATAATTTTAGCTGCGCTGGTCTTGCCTGTTCCCCGCGGACCGTTGAACAAATACGCATGTGAAACACGCTGCTCCCGAATCGCATTTTGCAGCGTCTGAATGATATGCTGTTGGCCAACCATGTCCCCAAACGTCTGCGGGCGCCAGGCTCGGTATAAAGCGATATGTGACATGCGGACCGTTCCTTTCGCCATCTTCGGTTATTGCGCGAACGCGGTACGTAAACCAGGCGTCCGCTAGTGCAGACACCGCAATTTACACACTGTTCCTCTATTATACACGATCGTGTCCATGAGCAAAACTGTCAGTAGGGCAATATAATCATGAATAAAGCGCCTCTTTCCTTGCTGACCGCCCGGATCGTCCCTCCGAATTCATGCAGAATGCGCTGGCACACCGATAACCCCAGACCCGTCCCGCTTGCCTTGGTCGTAACGAACGGATCGAATATTTTATCCAGCATATGTACCGGTATTCCGGGTCCCGTGTCGTGTATCTCAATGATCAGTCTTCGTTCAGCTCCATCCAGTTCGGAATGGCCTATAACCGTTAATGTCCCCCCACTCGTCGTCATCGCTTCAATTCCATTTTTGCAAATGTTCAAAAAAACCTGCTTCAGCATTTCACGATCGGCCATAACTTGCGGCAGGCTGTTCTCAGGCTCCCAGTTAACGACCACATTATGAAGCAGCGCTTCACTCGCTACGATCGGCATGATTTCATTCAGCACCGCATCGACTTCCACGTAATCAAACACGACATTCTTCGGCTTGCTTAGAAGCAGAAATTCCCCTACAAGATTATTGATCCGATCTAGCTCGCTCAGCATAATTTCCGTATACCCGGCTTCCTTGTCCATTCCCTTTATAGCCATGGTCTTGCGGAACATCTGCAAAAACCCGCGGATGGCGGTAAGCGGATTGCGGATTTCGTGAGCGGCTCCAGCTGCGATTTGACCGATCATCGCCAATCTGTCGCTTCGCTGCACCTGTTCTTCCAGTGAACGGAGATTCGTAACGTCCTTGAAAATAACGTACGCGCCCTCCATCCCTCCGGTCGGACTCCGCAATAAGCCGACATCCATGAGCAGCTCTGCCCGTACCTCGCCCTGATACCATGTAATCGGATGATTGCGGACAGGCGCCCCGTTTTCCAACGTACGGCGAATCAATTCGTATTCGCTCCGCGCAGTGGCGAAGAAACGGATCAGCGGCTCGTTCATGACGAATGGCTTGGGTACCCCCAGCACCTGGCAAGCGAGCGGACTTATATCCATCACACGGGAATCCGGCCGAATCAGAATGACGCCCGTATCGGCGTCGGTAAGCATCGTCTCGCCCAGACGTTCCAATAAATTGGGATAATGGGCAGGCTCCTGTTCATACAGAAATAAAAGATTGCGGCCGCCTTCCTCCGTCTCGGCGTACAAAGACTGCACCGTTACACTTAGTTTCACACCATCTGCTTTAATCAAGTAAACCTGCGGAGGGGGCTCTGTGGATGCAGCGGAATGACCTTTTCCGAAAACTCCGTAATGCTCCAGTTGTTGAAATGATTTACTTTCAAAAATGATTCCGACATAACACATGACAAGAGCGGAAGCTGCATAGCCTGTTTCGCGCAAAAACACCGGGTTGCACCGATTGATTTCGCCCCATTCATTCAATACGACAACCATCGTCCTGGGAAGCCGATTTATGTAATCGTCAAGTGCCTGCAGGCTTAGCCGGATCAGTGGGGCTGGTGGAAACACATTCATTATTCATCCCCCTCTTGCAGTCCATTCACATGCCAAACAGTTCAAATTACCTGTACAATAATTCGTCCTCAATCCAACATAATCCTGCCAAAAATGCAAAAAACATCCTGTTCGTCTTCCACTGCTTGCGAAAGAACGAACAAGGATGTTTGCTTCATGTCGTTAAGAATAGTACCGTGCACCTATCTTCGATATATGCGATCCGGGCGGCATTGTTATTCCCAGCTCGGGACAGGCACTCCTCCGGCACATGAACGAGCCTGCTTACGGCTGCTTCCTTCCGGACCTGACCGGGTTCACAGGTGCCCATTGCGGAGGACCCGTCCGTCAACGCTGTTCCTAACCGCCAGACCCCACATCGACATAACCTCTAATAGGAATTCAACCTCGCTGTAGCGGATTGCGAGTTACAGGGCACCGCTACCTCCCCATCTAGCACGGCAGAGATAAGTATAGCGCGTTCTGTCCCAAGATGCAACCGCTTAGCAAACAATGGCTGATTTACCGGGCCGTATTCACATGAATAACATAACGCGGCATATTGTAGCGAAGAACGGATATTGCCTTCTGGCGCAGCTGCAATTCATCGACGCCAGGCGCCGGCTTTAGCGTCGCATACAGGTTCGGTCCTTGAAACATAATACTCACATTCGCGACTCCGTCTATTTCCTTGAGCTTTCGCTTGGCGAAATCGCCATCCTCGCCGTAATTCAGATACGATCCGTTCTTATTGAACAGATGCGGATTGCTGTTGGAAAGGCCCATGTATCCGTCATGTCCGTACGACTCCGTACGAGCCTTATTGCCGCTGGTGCCCTTATTCGAGCATGCGCCTGCCCCGATCGCCACGGCAAGTGAAATAACAGCAAGGGAAGAAACTTTAGTCATCCGGTGCTTCGCGAATGCGCGCCACTGACGCTGAAATAACATAAAAAAACCCCCTTCAGTCCATAGGATGGCTGAAGGAGGTTCTTGTATTCTGCTAATTTTCGGCAGAAACGGCGCGAACTGCTTAGATGCCGTATTTCTTTTTGAATTTGTCGACGCGGCCGCCGGCATCCAGGAACTTTTGCTTACCCGTGAAGAATGGGTGGCAAGCGGAGCAAATCTCAACGCGCAGGTTCTGTTTAATGGAACCGGACTCGAAACTGTTGCCGCAAGCGCAAGTTACCGTGGTGACGTGGTATGTCGGATGAATACCTTGTTTCATTGCGTTCACCTCTCTCTGCCCTGAGTCTCAGGCGGACCCAGAGTTAAAATGCACATACAAACGGATTATAGCACTCATGCCCGGTTACTGCAATCTTTTTAACTTCCAAATAGCGGTCCCCGCTGCAGACGAGCCGGTACCGATTTATTTGGCAGGCGCCGGAGGAACATGCGTGTAAGAGCCGATCGTAACATCCGGCAATTCCTCCGCAAAGATTTCAAGCATCTGCTTCATTCCATAAATTTCGCCTTCCGGCTTCGGAATGAGTGCCAGATAGCTCTCCGGATCAATATTCAGATTGCGCATCTGAATGAACCGCAGTCCAGTCCGCTTCGCAAAGCCAATCATCGCCTCCATCTCTTCCTCCCGATCGGTCACGCCCGGGAAAATAAGATAGTTGATGGAAGTATAGACGCCTTTGTCGGAAGCATATTTCAACGACTTCTCTACATTGGCTAGCGTATAGCCTCGCGGTTTATAGTACGCATTGTAATGCTCGTCCAGCGCACTGATGGTGCTGACGCGCATCAAGCTCAGCCCGGCATCCACTATCGCGCGTATGTGATCGGTCAGACCCGCATTCGTATTGATGTTGATGTGTCCCATGGACGTTATGCTGCGCACCTTGCGCATTGCTTCGACGATAATTTTGGCTTGCGTGGAAGGCTCCCCTTCACAGCCCTGGCCGAAGCTGATGATCGACTCCGGCGTCTTCAGATGCTCCAGCATGATCTCCGCAACTTCGTCAACCGTCGGCTTGAAATTCATGCGCGTTTGCGGCGCGATAAAGCCGCTGTCGTCCGGCTGTTCGGAGATGCAGCCATAGCAGCCCGCATTGCACGAATAGGAGACGGGAACCGCACCTTCCCAGCGCTGCAAAAAGGTATTGGATGCTGTCAGGCACTCATACTCCAGCGCACACTTGGACAAATGCTTGTACAGCCGGTTGTCCGGATATTTCGTCGTCAGCCGGTCAACCTGAATCCGGAGCTCCGAAAGATCGCAGTTCAGCGGATTCCACCTCTCCGGATCGTCGCACTGCTGCGCAGCAACGTAGAAACCGCCGTCCTTCCATACAACGGCCGAATAACCGAACAAAGGTAACATCTGCGCCTTGTCCGTCTTCATGTAGCTTGGGATACATAGTCTGGTAAAACCTTGCGGCAGCAGCGCGCCTACCGCTTGAACATCACCCGGCAGCGGAAGCATCTTCCCCGTTGACGCTTCGATCCCGATCGGGCGGGTGTTGGGCAGTCCGACCAGCGTCGCGCCATCCGGCAGCGGAATCAGCTCGTCCTCCAGCAATTCAACGACCATATCACCGCTGCGCCCTAACCCGATCCAATCGGGATGATCGAACAGATTGCCTTGAGCATCGGCGTATACGAGATTCATCATACTCTACGATACAGGCGTCGAGCGAGTCGGACGCCTTCCTCCACCCGTGCTGCCCGTCCCGCTGGTGCTGGAGCTTGAGCTGGCGCTCTGCGGTCTGGAGACAGAGGCTGGCGATTGCCCCGCGTTCGAAGTATCGAGGGAATTCAAGAACTCTTCATTCGTCTTCGTGTCTTTCAACTTCTTCAGGAAATTGTCTACGAATTCGATCGAATCGTTCATCCCTTTGCGGATGGCCCATACCTTATCCAATTCTTCCTTGGTGAGCAGCATTTCTTCGCGCCTTGTACCGGAACGGCGAATGTCGAGTGCAGGGAATATACGGCGTTCAGCCAATCTCCGATCCAAGTGCAGCTCCATATTGCCCGTACTCTTAAATTCTTCATAGATAATATCGTCCATGCGCGAACCTGTTTCGACCAAAGCCGTAGCCAAGATCGTTAAGCTTCCGCCTTCTTCCACGTTGCGCGCCGAACCGAAGAACCGTTTCGGGCGATGGAAGGCGGCAGGATCGATACCGCCGCTAAGCGTACGGCCTGATGGCGGCACCACGAGATTGTACGCCCGTGCCAGACGCGTAATGCTATCCAGCAGAATCACGACGTCTTTCTTGTGTTCCACAAGCCGCAGCGCACGCTCGAGAACAAGCTCGACGACTTTAATATGGTTCTCCGGAAGCTCGTCGAACGTTGAAGCGACCACTTCCCCTTTCACCGAACGGGACATGTCGGTTACTTCCTCCGGACGCTCGTCAATAAGCAGCACAAACAGCTCTATGTCCGGATGATTGGATGAAATGCTGTTGGCGATTTCCTTCAGCAGCATCGTCTTGCCTGCTTTCGGAGGCGCAACGATAAGTCCGCGCTGGCCTAAACCGACAGGAGCAAGCAAATCCATAATACGGGTCGATAGATTGGTTGGGGAAGCTTCAAGCACCAGTTTCTCTTGCGGATAAAGGGGAGTAAGGGCAGGAAAATGAAGACGCTCGGCGGCTTGTTCGGGGCTTTGTCCATTGACGGCATTGACCTGAAGCAAGCCAAAATAACGTTCATTCTCTTTCGGAGCACGGCATTTGCCGGAGACGAGGTCACCAGTGCGCAGATCAAATTTACGGATTTGCGAGGCGGAGATGTAGATATCCTCTGTACTTGGCAAATAGTTGATCGGGCGCAGGAAGCCGAAACCTTCAGGTAAAATCTCGAGCACGCCTTGCATGAACATCAGTCCGCTTTTCTCGGCTTGCGCACGCAATATTGCAAAAATAAGTTCTTTCTTCTTCAGCTGACCATAATACGGAATTTGATACTGTTTGGCGAGCTTGTACAGCTCCGTCAGCTTCAATTCTTCCAGATCGACGATCTGAAGATCGCTCATGTTCTCACCACTTCTTTGTCAATGATCTTAATAAATCCAGCTTGTTCCAGCATTGCCGGAATCTCTGCGGTCTATTCCACAGGGCTCGCTCCCGGCAATCTAGAATCTAATGTTATTCGCCTTCGCGCCAGACGTCCGCGCCCAGCATGCGCAAATTATCTACCAAATTGTCATAGCCGCGGTCAATATATTCCACGCCTGTAATCTCCGTAACGCCATCCGGCACAGCAAGTGCAGCGACGACCAGCGAAGCGCCGGCTCTGAGGTCGGCAGCACGAACTTTAGCGGCATTAAGCGTTCCGCCCTCGATGATGGCCGAGCGGCCTTCCACTCGAATGTTCGCGCCCATCCGCGTAAGCTCCGGAACATGCTTGAACCGGTTGCTGTACACGTAGTCGCTTAGTATGCTTACACCCTTGGCTTGCGTGAGCAGGCTCGTCATCGGCGATTGCAAATCGGTGGCAAAACCGGGGTATACAAGAGCCTTGACATCGATCGCCTCGTAGTGAGGCTGACCCACGATTCGAATGGACTCGTCCATCTCATAGACATGGACACCCATCTCTTGCAGTTTAGCGGTTATCGCTTCCATATGCTTCGGAATGACATTATCGATCAGTACGTCACCGCGCGTTGCCGCAGCGGCAATCATATACGTACCTGCTTGAATGCGGTCAGGAATAATGGAGTGCCGGCAGCCATGCAGCCTGTCGACTCCTTCGATGCGGATCGTTTCCGTGCCCGCACCTTTAATTTTCGCGCCCATGGCGTTGAGAAGAGTAGCTACATCTATAATTTCAGGCTCTTTCGCCGCATTTTCGATAATCGTGGAACCTTTGGCCCGCGAGGCCGCAAGCATAATGTTAATCGTAGCGCCAACACTGACGACGTCCAAATAAATTTTAGCACCGCGCAGTTCCTTCGCTACAATACGAACGGAACCGTGCTCGTTGGTGACCTGGGCTCCCAGAGCCTCGAAGCCTTTAATATGCTGTTCGATCGGACGCGGCTCGAAGTTGCAGCCTCCTGGCAGCCCGATCGTAGCTTCGCCAAACCGGCCAAGCATCGCGCCCATCAAATAATAGGAAGCACGAAGCAATTTCACGTTCCCGTTCGGCATCGGCTTGGACCGCATCATGGAAGGGTCGATGACGATCGAATCCCCGCTCCAGCTTACCGTACCGCCAAGCTCTTCTAGAATCTCACTATAAACCGCAACGTCGCTGATATGTGGCAGGTTGTCCAGCGTAACCGTTGTTTCCGCCAATATCGATGCCGGCAGCAGGGCCACCGCGCTATTCTTGGCACCGCTTATTTGCACGGTCCCGCGCAGCGGATGTCCGCCGCGAATCATTAATTTTTCCATCCGTCTCATTATCCTCCCCGTTCGGAAGGGAGCAAGAATTGATCCCCAAAAGGTGAAGTTATCCTTCTCATATTTGTACGACTGCTTCTGGCATTCGTTCCACAACGTATCGCGGGAATCCATACTTTACTCATCTTTAAAAAGAAAGCCGCCTTGAGGCGCACAGCCCGCTCCGAAGGGATGGGGAGCGAATAGCATAGATGCTTGTCGCTGCCACCACATAAGAAATAGAGGCGGATGCCGGGCTGCAGCGTCTAAAGGCGGCTTCGCTGCTGCTTAAGGAAACTAGGCTTGATTGCTGCTTCCGAACAAACGAATTTTTTCTTGAACGACTGCCTTCATTGCATTCTTAGCAGGCGTCAAATATTTGCGTGGATCGATTACTGAAGCGTTCGCACCCAGAACTTCGCGGATCGTGTTCGTGCAAGCCACTTGGTTCTCTGTGTTAACGTTGATTTTGCCAACGCCGGCTTGGATGGACAGACGAATCGCTTCGTCAGGCACACCGGAACCGCCATGCAAAACAACCGGTACCGGAATGGCATCGGATACTTTTTGGATGATATCATAGTGAATCTTAGGCTCGCCTTTGTACATACCGTGAGCAGTACCAACTGCGATTGCCAGGCAATCGACGCCAGTTTCTTCGTAGTAACGAATTGCTTCCTCAGCATTTGCGAGGGTTGCGTGCTCTTCGTCTACGCTAATATCATCCTCAACGCCGCCAATAGTACCAAGCTCGCCTTCTACGGATACGCCCATTGCACGTGCCGCTTTAACAACTTGCTTCGTCAGTTCAATGTTTTCTTCGAGTCCATAGTGGGATCCGTCGAACATAACGGAGGAGAAACCTGCGCGGATACACTTCATTGCAACGTCAAAGCTGCTGCCGTGATCGAGGTGCAGTGCGATTGGAAGACCTGATTTCTTCGCCGCCGCTTCTGCGATGGCAACGGTAAATTCGATGCCCATATATTTCAGTGCGCCTTCGCTGACACCGAAAATGAATGGTGATTTCTCTTCCATAGCAGCTTCCACAATCGCTTGCGCAAACTCCAGGTTGTTCATATTGAACTGGCCAACCGCAAACTTGTTCGCTTTTGCCTTCGGTAAAAATTCGTTCATCGATACGAGTGGCATGGTTGCTCTATTCCTCCAATACGGTATTTTTTTATCAAGTCCGGTTCTGACTTGTCCTGTGCCATTATACCACAACACCAGCTTGTTTGATACTGTCAGACCAAACGTGAACAGCCCGCCCCGGATGTGTTCCGGGGAGCGCAGATTCATGAAAAAAATAGGACCCCTTAGGATCCTATTGCATACCAGTTGTTCGATTCTCCTCCGCGAAGCTGCATGTTGACGGCAACCCGCATTTCATCGATGTCGAACGGCTTTGTAAAGTGCATGAGCGCACCATGGTCCGTCGCTTCCTTGATCATGTCGAGCTCCCCGTAGGCGGTCATCATAATCACTTTGATGTCTTTGTTAATCGCCTTCACGTGCTTCAAAATTTCCAGACCATCCATGCCAGGTATTTTCATATCTAACAAGACAAGATCGGGCGCTTCGGATTTCACGATTTCGAGCGCCGACTTACCATTGGAGGCCTGAAAGGTCACATACCCTTCGCTGCTGAATACTTCCATAAGCAAGACACGAATCCCGTTTTGATCATCCACGATCAACACTTTCTTCTTATCCAACTTGAACCCTCCCAGGAACGCGACGACTTGCGACACGATTTGGTCATCTCTTCCATAATCGTTAATATATTCGCGCGTCAAGTTTCAATATCCTGCTTCTCATTGGAAAAAAAGTAAGAAAAGTAATTAGCTTTCGCTTTTTTGGAGCGCAGCTCTTACAAAACCGCGGAACAGCGGCTGCGGACGGTTCGGGCGCGACGTGAATTCCGGATGGAATTGAACGGCCAGGAACCACGGATGATCCGGAAGCTCCACCATCTCGACAAGCCGGCCATCCGGCGAAGTACCGGAAATGATCAAGCCTGAATTTTCAATCTGCTCGCGGAATTCATTGTTGAATTCGTAACGATGGCGGTGACGCTCATAGACCAGCTCGTCCGCATATTCGCGCTCTGCGAGCGAACCTGGAACCAGCTTGCACGGATATAGTCCCAGACGCATCGTACCGCCCATATCTTCGATATCCTTCTGCTCAGGAAGAAGATCGATAACAGGGTAGGACGTCGACGGGTTAATCTCCGAGCTGTTCGCATCGCGAAGCCCTGTAATGCTGCGAGCATATTCAATAACCGCGACCTGCATGCCCAAGCAAATGCCGAAGAACGGAATTTTCTGCTCACGCGCATAACGAATGGCCGTAATTTTACCTTCAATGCCCCGGTCGCCGAAGCCGCCCGGCACCAGAATGCCGGATACGCCCTTCAAATTGTCGGCAACGTTGTGTTCAGTCAGTTCTTCCGCATTCACCCATCTAATCTTCACGTCCGCATCGGCATCGAAGCCTGCGTGGCTCAGCGATTCCACAATGCTGAGATAAGCGTCATGGAGCGCAACATATTTGCCGACAATGGCAATCTCGGTCGAGCGCTTCAAATTCTTGACGCGGTCCACGAGGCTGATCCATTCCGTCATATTCGGCTCGTTCGTCGTCAGCTTCAAGTGGTTCACGACAAAGTCGTCCAGCCCTTGCTCGCGGAGATTGAGCGGAACCTCATACAGCGTCGGCGCATCGATGCATTCTATAACGGCACCCGGATCAATGTCGCAGAACAGCGCAATCTTGCGCTTCAGCTCATCGGCCATCGGGTATTCCGTACGGCAAACGATGACATTCGGCTGAATGCCGATGCTGCGGAGTTCTTTCACGCTATGCTGCGTCGGCTTCGTCTTCACTTCGCCGGCCGCCTTAATGAATGGAATAAGCGTCACATGGATGTACATGACATTGTCGCGTCCGATATCGCTCTTGATTTGGCGGATCGCCTCAAGGAACGGCAGGCTCTCGATATCGCCGACCGTGCCGCCGATTTCGGTGATGACGACATCCGATCCGGTTTCTTTGCCCGCACGGAACACACGGTCTTTAATTTCATTGGTAATGTGAGGAATGACTTGCACCGTTCCGCCCAGGTACTCGCCCCGGCGCTCTTTGGTAATGACTGTCGAATAAATCTTGCCCGAGGTCACGTTGCTGTTCTTGGACAGGTTAATGTCGATAAAGCGCTCATAATGCCCTAGATCAAGGTCAGTCTCCGCACCGTCGTCCGTAACGAAAACTTCACCGTGCTGGTATGGGCTCATCGTTCCCGGGTCCACGTTAATGTACGGGTCGAACTTCTGGATCGTTACCTTCAGACCCCTGTTCTTGAGCAATCGGCCGAGCGAAGCCGCCGTAATGCCCTTACCCAGGGAAGACACGACACCGCCTGTTACAAAAATGTATTTGGTCACTTGATGATACCCTCCACGCTAGTATGTTAAAGTATAGGGTTGCCCATTTTCGCTATAAAAATGGTTCGAAAAAAAGAAAAAAGTGACACCCGTATAGACGGGGCACTTTCTCGATTTGGCATGTACTTATATCCGAACTAGAAGCCCATGCAATAGTTTACTCTGCCCGGCTTCCAGTGTCAAGAGAATAAGACCACCCTTTATTTCTCATCCTCATCGTCGTCGCTATCGTCCGAATCATCGTCTTCGAAGTCGTCTTCTTCGTCCTCGCTATCTTCGTCTTCGGCGTCGACGCCTTCACCTTCAAGCTCTTCTTCGTCGTCGATCAATACTTCCTCGTCGACTTCCTCTTCGTTCTCGGACTCGTCGAAGATTTCTTGATCCTCATCGTACATATCGTAATCTTCATCGTCCGCCGCGTATGTCTCTTCTTCCTCTTCCGCAAAGATATCGTCGTCGTCATCTTCGTCATTGATGATGCGAGGACGCTTCGCGTTCGAAACCGGATCCTCCGAGCGCTCTACCGGATACCAGCGCTTCAGCCCCCACATGTTGCTGCCGACGCACGCAAACCGTCCGTCAATATTAATCTCCGTATATACTTGCGCAATTACCTGGTTGATTTCTTCTTGCGACAATTTTCTGATTTTGGCAATTTCCATCATCAAGTCCCGGTAGTAGAACGGGGTGTTAGCCGCCTTCAGCAGCTCAAATGCCAAATCAACCATCGGCATTTCCTTGATGCGTTCGGGATCGATTTTCAAAGTGACCTCGCTGCTCATATGTACATCTTCCTCTCGTACGAATGCGAATCAGCTTCGCTGCTTGCGTTCCTTTTTCAACCTATAGTAAAACCTATTTCCTTTAAAAAAGCAAGCTTGATGCCTGTTCACAGGCAAAAAGATAAAGCGAAGGGCATTCCCTTCGCTTTGACTGTATCCTCCGAAAGCGAGGGATCGCCCTCCGTCCCGGTAGTCAGAGCCGGTGCAACGGCTCTTCATTCATTCTATGTACCCGCATGGCGAATGACACGGTTCGAAAGCCTATTTCTTCAAGAAAAGGTCACTTGCTCATACAGCTTGTTGCATGGCTTCATACAATACTGCAGCATGATCCGCCTGAGAGGGGGACGCCTATTTGGACAGAACCGCAATTCTCCGCTGGTTGCACAGTGCGATGACCTCATCCGGACACGGGACGAAGCGGCGGATCGTCCGCTTTCGGCAGCAGAGCGATTACAGGCGTTTTCTTGAGATCTGGTCGGATATGGCCCCACCGCCTGCTACCCCGCCTATCATCAGGCACCTGCCGCTTATCGAAGCCTTCTCAATTCCCGTATCATTGGACTTACCGGACTTTGCTCCTTTATTGGGAGAAGGCGCACAGGTGGAGGAGGATACATCAATATGCGTCCACAACACCGTGTTAAAACCCGCCGCCCGCGATAAGGGCATCCCTTGGGGTGTCCAGCAAATTAAGGCCCCGCAAGCCTGGAGCGCGACTACCGGCCATCGAATTAAAATCGGCGTTATCGATACGGGGGTCGATTATAACCACCCTGATTTGAGGCAATCTCTCGGTCGCGGCATCAATTTATTGAACCGCAGCGCATTGCCCTATGACAACAACGGTCATGGAACGCACATCGCGGGTACGATCGCCGCCGCCAACCAAATGCAAGGCATGATTGGCGTCGCGCCCCGGGCGACGATTTTCCCGGTTAAGGCGTTCGACCACAACGGAAGCGCGTTCGTATCGGATATCGTGATGGGGATCGAATGGTGCGTCCGCAACCGGATGGACATCATCAATATGAGCTTTGGCATGAAGACGCGCAGCAAATCGCTGCTCAATGCCGTCAACATCGCCTATAACGCAGGCATTATCATTATCGCTTCTTCCGGCAACGACGCCAAGCGCAAGTCCGTCGACTACCCCGCAAGGTACCCCCAGACGGTTTCGGTCGGCGCCACCAACAAGCTCCGGCGCATTGCGCAATTCAGCAACCGCGGCTCCTTCATCGATATCTACGCGCCAGGCGACAAAATATTATCGTCCTGGCTGCGCGGCAAGTACCATGAAATGAGCGGCACCTCTATGGCAACCTCGCATGTCAGCGGCGCAGTCGCGCTGCTGCTCGCCTATCGTCCCGGGCTCTCGCCGGGCGAGATCAAATCGATACTTAAGCGGTCGATGCTGCCGCTTCGAGGTTTAAAAAAGTCGTCCCGAATCATTGGGGAGCTTGATGTTGTGCGAATGCTTCAAGCCGCGGATCGATAATCCGCGGCTTCTTGACGTTTGCTGTATGGAAAACCACCGCTGCGGGCGGGCAAGCCTAGCATCGGAGAGCTAGTCCGCTATGCTACATGCGGTCCGGCGCCGAAACGCCGACAAGGCGCAGTACATTGGCCAGAACGGTGCGAACCGCTGCCAGAAGCGCCAAGCGAGCCTTCGTCTGCGCAGCGTCTTCCGTAATGACGCGCTCGGCCCGGTAATAGCTGTGGAATAGCGAGGCCAGCTCATATACATAACGGATTAAACGGTGCGGCGCGTAGAGCTCCGCGGCTTCCGCGATCTCCTGCGGCAGCTCGCCCATTTTGCGCAAAATATCGTATTCGTGCTCGCTTGTCAGCTTGCTCAAATCGATGGAGCCGATTGGGCCCATATCCACGCCTTGCTCCTCCGCCTGCCGGTGAATGCTGCATATGCGCGCGTGAGCGTACTGTACATAATAGACCGGATTTTCATTCGATGTCGAGATCGCAAGATCCATGTCAAAATCAAGATGCGAGTCCATGCTGCGCATCGTGAAAAAATAGCGAATCGCGTCGACGCCGACTTCATCCATTAAATCTTCCATCGTGACGGCTTTGCCGGTCCGCTTGGACATCTTCACCTTCTCGCCGTTCTGGAAGAGGCTCACCATCTGTGCGATCAGCACGACAAGCTTCTGCGGATCGTTGCCCAGAGCGGCCATCGCCGCCTTGACGCGCGGGATATAGCCATGATGATCCGCGCCCCAAATGTTGATCATCCGGTCGAATCCGCGGCCGAATTTATCACGGTGATAGGCGATATCAGGCGTCAGATAGGTATACGAGCCGTCATTCTTCACGAGAACGCGGTTTTTGTCGTCGCCGTAAGGCATCGTGGACAGCCAGGTCGCCCCTTCCTCCTCGAACACTTCGCCGCGCTCGCGCAGCGCTTCCAGCGCTTGCTCGACCTGGCCGGTTTCGTAAAGAGAGGTCTCGCTGAACCAGACATCGAAGCCGACGCGGAAACGGCCCAGGTCGCGTCTGATCTTCTCCAGCTCCCGCTCCAGCCCGTATTGGCGGAAGAACGTGAAACGCTCCTCCTCCGTCAAGGACAGGAGACGGTCGCCTTCCGCCTCGACAAGCACCTTGGCAAAGCCGACGATATCTTCACCGTGATAGCCGTCCTCAGGCATCTCCGATTCCAAGCCGAGCGCCTGCTTGTAGCGCGCATCGATGGATAGCGCCAGGTTCTCCACCTGCTTGCCGGCGTCATTGATGTAATACTCGCGGGTAACGTCGTAACCGGCAAAGTCCAGCACGTTGCACAGCGCATCGCCGACTGCCGCTCCGCGGGCATGGCCCAGATGGAGGCTGCCGGTTGGATTGGCGCTCACGAATTCAATCTGAACCCGCTGCCCTCCGCCTGCGGCAATACGCCCGTAATCCTCGCCTTGATCCAGAACGCTGGCGATGACGGGATACAGATAGCTCTTATCCAACCGGAAATTGATAAAGCCCGGCCCGGCGATTTCAGCCGATTGGATGGAAGCCTTCCCGGTATCCAGATGGGCGACAATCGCTTCCGCGATTTGGCGCGGATTCTTCTTCGCCAGCTTCGTCAGCTGCATGGCCGCATTGGTTGCCAGGTCGCCGTGCGACTTATCCTTGGGCACCTCCAGCACAAATACCGGGAGCTCCTCCCGGGCAACGAGTCCTGCGGCTACGACCGCATCGGCGATCGCTTCTTTCAATCTATCGTGCAGCTGTTCCAATACATGTGTTGTCATTGTTTCTGTAATCCTCCTAAATATTGTAGTCGGGCACGCATTGTCCGTTCTAGCTCCATTCTTCCGCACGCATCCGGATCATAAAATCACCCGCAGGCTGTTCCCCCACATGCAGCGAATAGTGCCATTCAATCACCATCGGGAGCGTCGGCTGCAGAAGCGCATGCTCCGAGTCATCCAATGTCCTGCCGCCGCTCTGCACCCGCAGCCGGGTCGTCTCCGTCTCCATCGCAAACCGCGCGTGAGGCGATGCGTAACGCCCGCTGCGTCTCGATCCTGGCATGAACGTTTGCTCCGATTCGACGCCCCCGCGCCGGGTAACGTTCAGCTCTCCGTCACGGAGGCGCACCAGCGTGCGCACCTCGCCATAATGGTCGTCCGCTTCCTCATACTTCACATACACCGTTCGTTCTTTGCGGAACCATTCGCCGGTATACTGCTGCACCTGCTTCTGGCCGTCAATCTCACTCTCCAGCGTAACACGCACTCTTGCCCTGTCGTTCATGTCCGTTACTCCCTGCCCAGCTTAATCTATGCTTTCTACTATATACAAAGAGTATGACCGATTACAACGCCTTCGGGGAAGGCGGAGGATCAGATCTGTTCCGGCACCTTAATCCCCAGCAGCCCGAGGCCCGAGCACAGCACCTTGTGCACCGCCGCGGCAGCCAGCAGCTTAGCGGAAGTTTCAGGCGCCGATTCCGTCAAAATGCGCTCTTGATGGTAGAAACGGTTGAAGCTCTTCGCCACCTCCAGCAGATAACGGGACAAGACCGCAGGCTCATGCGAACGAAGCGCACTGCGTACGGTATCGGGGTATGCCGCCAAAATTTTGAGACACTCCCAGGCGGCGGTCTGGGAGATATACGTTCCCGCTCCTTCGCTGGAAGGCAGCTGCGTACCCCCGCCGAAACCGCCCGAGTTCAGAAGCTTGTTAATCCGCGCGGCGGTATACTGCAAGTAAGGGCCCGTTTCCCCTTCAAAGCGGAGCGCTTCCTCCAGCGAGAAATCGGCCTCGAGCATACGGGTATGCTTCAGGTCCCCGAAAATGATCGCACCGATGCCGACCGCTTCCGCAACTTCGCGCTTATTCGCAAGATCGGCATTCTTCTCCTCGATGATCGCTTCCGCCTTCGCAACGGCTTCATCGAGCACCTCGTCCAGAAAGATAACCTGCCCCTTGCGCGTCGACATCTTGCGTCCTTCGAACTTCATCAAGCCAAAAGCGATATGCTCGCATTGCTCCGACCACTCATGCCCCATGCGCTGGAGTACGGCAAACACTTGTTTAAAGTGCAGCTTCTGTTCATTCCCCACTACATAGAGGAGACGGTCTGCGCCCATGACCTGCTTCCGGTAGATCGCGGTTGCCAAATCGCGCGTCGGATAGATCGTCGTGCCGTCCGATTTCAAGATGAGACAAGGCGGCATCCCTTCCTCGTCCAAGCGGACCACCTGAGCGCCATCGCTCTCCTCGAGAAGCCGTAGACGGTTCAGCTCTTGCACGACCGCCTCCATCTTATCGTTATAGAAGCTTTCGCCCAGCGTGTAATCGAAGGTTACGCCCAGACGGGCATAGACCCGCTCGAACTCCTCCAGACTGAACGCTACGAAATAGCGCCACAGCTCCTGCGCATCGGCCTCGCCCTTCTCCAGCTTCCAGAACCAGCGTCTCGCTTCATCCTCAAGCGCCGCGTCCTTCTCCGCTTCCTCGTGAAAGCGGACATAGAGGCGCAGACTTTCGCGGATAGGCTCTTCCTTCAGCTTCGCCTCGTCGCCCCAGCGGGTATAGGCGGACATCAGCTTGCCGAACTGCGTGCCCCAATCCCCGATATGATTGACCGCAATCACCTCGTACCCGAATGACCGGTACATATTGGCCAGCGCATTGCCGATCATGGTGGATCGCAGATGGCCGACTCCGAAAGGCTTGGCGATGTTGGGCGACGACAGATCGATGACCACCCGCTTGCCGCTTCCATCCGTTGATAGGGCAAAGTCCGGGGCAAGAATGCGGCCCAGCAGCTCGCCCACCCATTTCTCCCGGTTAAGAAACAGGTTCACATAAGGGCCGGCCGGCTCCGCGCGGACATCCGTATTCGATCCGTTGACCGCAGCCGCCAGATCTGCCGCAATTACCGCAGGAGGCCGTTTGAGCTCGCGCGCCAGCGGAAAACAAGGGAATGCAACGTCGCCCATCTCCGGCTTCGGCGGCAGCTCCATCGCAGCCATCAGCTCCTCGCGGGTCAATGAGATATGTGGCAGCAGACGATCCGCCGCCCATCCAAACAGCATTGCCGTCATATTGAATCCTCCCCGAACGAAAATTAAAAACAAAAAAACTCCGTCTCTGCAAAGAGACGGAGTTATGCTCCGCGGTACCACTCTTATGGCGTCGATATCGGGCCAGGCCTTGCGTAAATCGCAAAGAGCCGGGTTTGATTCGAGCCTCTCGAACACGGTAACGGTGTGACCGGATTGCCCTACGGCATAAGCCCTCAGGCAACCGACTCCAGGGTCCGCTTCCTCCCGCATCCGCACCGGCTTCCACCACCCCGGCTCGCTGTATCGGCTTCTTCGCGCAAAGTACTCTCCCGATCATCGTCGATTCTAATATTGTTTCTTATTATAGAGGGATTAGGATTAAAAAAGCAAGCGGTCCGGCAAGAAGACGGCAGATGCCGTCATTGGCGGCGAAGCAGCCCCCCTTGAACAAATCAGAAAAGGGTTTGCGTAAAGCTTAGCCTTACCGATCCTGCTAAGAAAGGCCCCGCCCCGCCGGTCCGCCTACCCCCAAATCGCCCTGCCATCAGACATCATGGTTGTCCGCAAGAGGCGACACGCGGCTCCCGGCATCGATCTCCGCAGCTCTCGGCCGGCACCGAAGCCCCCGGCCCGGTATTTCGGATGGGGTCGATGCAACAGCTATGACCAATGACGCAAGATAATTCCGGAGTTTCATAACGATTCCTCCATTCATTATCGTATCTACTGCCTATTACCCAATACCAGGGGGAGATTGAAACATTTACCCAATAAAAGGCAATACCGCGCGCCAGACCTCCATGCGATCGGCTGCGTTGCGCATTCGCGGGGTTGGAACCGGGCTGGTCGAGGGCAGCTTCAACCGGTCGATGGAACCCAGCACCCTATCGCTGCCGAATACCTTCAAGAAGGTGTCATGCGCCTTGCTGCCGTTGAACGCCAAGCATCGAATACCCGGATACTGAGCGATCAGCCCGGGCAGATCGTTAGGCAGCTCCCCTTTAATATTCACATCCAGGCTCCCTTCCCTTTCGCACGAGGCGATCACGTCCCACAGCGCGAAGCGATGAGACTGCGCGAACGCGAGCCGGTTTTCATACCCCGCGTCCGGCGTCCTATCGAACAAGCCATATAGGACGGGCCAGAAATAATTACGGGGATGGCCGTAATATTGATGCTTCTCCAGCGATGCAGTACCCGGCATACTGCCAAGTACGAGCACGCGGGCACGTTCATCAATTACGGGAGGGAACGAATGAACCCTCATCGCGTTTCGCCCCTCTCTATTCGGAATGGCCGTCCGCTCTTCAGCTTCGTCTAACGAGCGGGAGCACCTTGGCTTACAAGGACGCTGCGCTCTTTATCTCCTCCAGGAAGTCGGCGGCAGACCATTCAATTTTTCGATGCGGCTGCATATCTCATGCTGCCACTCCGTGTCGGAAGTCATCGAAGCCAGCAGCGAACAATTATACAGATGCGCCATCTGACGGCAGTACATCGCATTGGCAGCCAGGCAGTGCTCGAAATCGGCGTCCTCCGCGTCGGTCAACGGGCGCTTGCTTCTCAAGAGCCACAGCTCTGCCAATCTTTCGTGAATCGGTAGCAGACTCATCAGCGGTTCCCTCCTTCTATAAGCCATTATGGCCATAAAAAGAGCAGTTCTAGTCACTTGCGGCTGTCCGCTTCATTCTGCTCCGGCATCGATGGGTATGTACGAAAATAGCTCCCTCCGGGAATAGAGCAAAACCGGCCGCCGTATCGTACGGGGCCGGTCTCTAGGTTAGCAGCGGAATGCCTCTTGCAATGCCGCTTACTTAATGAAGCCTAACAGCATCTCGCGAATGACTTTCGCCGCCACGATCTGGGTCTGTTCGGTCGGATCGTAGGCCGGCGCAACTTCAACCAAGTCGCAGCCGACAACGTTCACGCCGGAACGCGCGATGGCATGTACCGCATCGAGCAGCTCCTTGCTCGTAATGCCGCCCGCTTCCGCCGTTCCGGTGCCCGGCGCGCATGACGGATCGAGCACGTCGATATCGATCGTCAGGTAGACCGGGCGTCCCGCAAGCTCAGGAAGCACCTTCTTAAGCGGCTCCAGCACCTCGAACGGGTAGAAGTTGATGTTCTCGCGCGCATAAGCCCACTCCTCGCGGGAGCCGGAGCGAATGCCGAACTGATAGATGTTCTTGCCGCCCATAAGACCGGCTGCCTTCCGCAGCGGAGTCGAATGGGACAGCGGCTCGCCTTCGTAATGCTCGCGAAGATCGGCATGCGCGTCGAAATGAATGATCGCCAGGTCCGGGTACTTCGCGTACACTTCCTTGAAGATCGGCCACGAGACGAGATGCTCGCCGCCAAGGCCGACCGGCAGCTTGCCGTCAGCCAACACGCCGCGAACATAAGAACCGATAATATCGAGCGAACGCTCCGCATTGCCGAACGGCAGCAGCAGATCGCCGGCATCGAAATATTCGATGTCCTCCAGGCTGCGATCGAGGTAAGGGCTGTATTCTTCAAGCCCGATGGATACTTCCCGAATCCGCGGCGGGCCAAAACGCGAGCCCGGACGGAAGGAGACCGTGAAATCCATTGGCATGCCGTAGATAACGGCTTTGGAAGCTTCATAGTTATCCGAGCTTAGAATGAAGACATTGCCGGAATATTGTTGATCTAGTCTCATCGCTTACCTGTCCCCTCTATTTCACCAGATCTTCCACAAACTTCGGCAGAACGAATGCCGCCTTGTGCAGACGCGGGGTGTAGTATTTCGTATCGATCTCCGGGATCGAGGCTTCATCCACTTCAAGCGGATCGTATTTCTTGCTGCCCATCGTGAAGGTCCATAGCCCGCTCGGATAGGTCGGCACGTTCGCCCAGTAGACGCGCACGATCGGGAATACTTCCTTCACATCGCGGTTGACGCTCTCGATCAGATCGGCCTTGAACCACGGATTGTCCGTCTGAGCCACGAAGATCCCGTCATCCTTCAGCGCTTCGTAGATGCCTTGGTAGAAACCGCGGGTAAACAGGTTAACCGCGGGACCAACCGGCTCCGTGGAATCCACCATAATGACGTCATAGCTGTTCTTATGGTCATGGATGTGCATGAAGCCATCGTTCACGATCACTTCTACGCGCGGGTTGTCCAGGTCGCCCGCTATATTCGGTAGATATTTCTTCGAGTACTCGATCACTTTGCCGTCGATCTCCACAAGCACGGCCTTCTCGACCTGCGGGTGCTTCAGCACTTCGCGGATTACGCCGCCATCGCCGCCGCCTACGACAAGCACGTGTTTCGGATTCGGATGCGTATACAGAGCCGGATGGGCAACCATCTCATGGTAGACAAATTCGTCCTTATCTGTCGTCATCACCATGCCATCCAGCACGAGCATCGTGCCGAATTCTTCGGTCTCGATCATATCGAGCTTCTGAAAGTCAGTTTGTTCGCTGACATAAGTCTCTTTAATCTTGGCTGTGATGCCATAGCTGTCGGTTTGCTTCTCGGTGTACCATAGTTCCATGGAGATCCCTTCTTTCTTCGTTGTATGTGATGAAAATGTATGATCCGTCGCCGAACGTCCAACCTGTATTATAGTGGAATGACGGGGTGAATTCAAACGGAATTATTGTGCCTTCCGCACAGCCGATCCAACCTTGCCAATCCCGCCAAAGCCTTGATTTCATAACGTTTTGCGCCTATCCCTTTAAGGTCGTCCGCTTTCATGAAGATTATGAAAATCCGCCCATATATTCGAATCAACCTCGCCTTATAAGCAAAAAGAATGCCGACTGGCAATCTTGAGCTATAAATTGAACGATAAGGACGGCACCCCTGGTAAAGCAGGAAGAACAGTGCTGGATTCAAGAAACCTGGAATAGCAGGGACTTAAGATCATTCAGCTAGTGCAGCTGGTTATGTTTCATTCTTAAGATCAACTTGAGTCATTTCGAACCTTTAATCGATTCCGCGGCATCAAAATATTTCTCATCCCTCCGGATAAACGTGAATAGTCCTCTCTCTCATTTTCCATACTAAGGAAAATAAGACTGTCTACGCAGGGAGGATCCCCATGACCAAACCGAACTCCGGGTCGCCTGGCGGCAAACGCCGACTGCCCTTCCGCGTCAGCGCCGAACGGTGGATGCCGCTGCTGGGCCGTATCAAACGATGGTTCATCGTCGCAGGCTGCTGCATGGCGGTATTCATGATTGCCGCCTTCTGCTTTCTATTCTACTTGCGGCACCAGACGCTGCCGGCCTCTTCCATCAGCCAGACCTCGCAAATTCTCGACTTTCAAGGGAACGTGATCGATACGTTCCACGCCGGCGAGAACAGACAATCCGTTCCGCTTAACCGGATTTCACCCTATTTACTAGAGGCTACGCTGGCGATCGAGGATCAGCGGTTCTACGACCATCTCGGCTTCGATATGAAAGGGATGGCCCGCGCAGCGCTGGTCAATCTGGAGCATATGAAGGCCAAGCAGGGGGCTAGTACGCTCACGCAGCAGCTGGCGCGAAACCTTTATTTGACACACGAACGGACATGGAAACGCAAGCTGAAGGAAGCCATGTACACGATACAGCTCGAAATGCAATACTCCAAGGATGATATTCTGGGCATGTATTTGAATCAAATTTATTATGGTCACGGCGCTTACGGCGCAGAGGCGGCCGCCCAGCTCTATTACGGCAAGCATGCGGCCGATCTGACGCTCGCGGAGAGCGCGATGCTCGCCGGCATTCCGAAGGGGCCGAAATACTACTCCCCTTATATGGATATGAAGAATGCCAAGGACCGGCAGAGAACCATCCTGTCCATAATGGCCGATCAGGGCATCCTTACCGGGGTACAGGCCGAAGAAGCCGGCAATGAGCTTCTGCAGTTTCAGCCGCTGGGGACCAAGCAGCAGGGCGGCTTCGCACCGTATTTTCGCGATTATATCCGCATCATCGCCGTGGACCGGCTCGGCATCGACGAGCATCTGCTGAGCGAGGGCGGCATCCGCATCTATACGACGCTGGATTCCGAAGCGCAGCAGGCAGCCGAGGACGCGATCGGCCAGAGCATCCCGTCCGCATCGCAGCAGCAGGCGGCGTTAATATCGATTGATCCGCGAAACGGTTATATCAAGGCGATGGTCGGCGGACGAAATTATAAGAACAACCAGTTCAACCGCGTCTTCGCGGACACGCGTCAACCCGGCTCCTCGTTCAAGCCGATTCTTTATTTGACCGCCCTGCAGGAGGGCGCCATGTCGCCGATATCGCGGTTCAAGAGCGCGCCGACCGTCTTCACCTATGATGAAGGCCGCAAAACGTATGCGCCGCGCAACTATAACGATAAGTACGCGAAAGGCGAAATCGACATGCGGCAGGCGATCGCCAGCTCTGACAATATATACGCCGTCAGTGCCATCATGAAGGTTGGCCCGGAGAAGGTCATTGAGATGGCACGCCGCCTGGGCATCGATAACAAGATGGAGCCGGTTCCTTCTCTGGCTCTCGGCACATTCCCCGTCAGCCCGTTCGAGATGGCTTCCGCCTTCGGAACGATCGGCAACGGCGGCGTCCGAGTGGAGCCTACGGCCATCGTGCGGATCGAGGACCGCAAAGGCGAAGTGCTCTATCAGGCGAAGCCGGAGGAAAAGCAGGTGGTGAATCCCGCACAGGCCTATGTGCTGACAGGTCTTATGGAGAGCGTGTTCGATGCCGGCGGCACCGGTAACCGCGTATCCGCCATGATCAAGCGGCCCGTCGCGGGCAAGACCGGCACGACCGCGACCGACGCTTGGCTCGTCGGTTATACGCCGGAGCTGGCAACCGCGGTCTGGGTCGGTTACGACAAGGACCGCAAGCTCACGCCCGCCGAGGCGCACCGCGCTGCGCCGATCTTCGCCGCTTACACGGAGAAGGCGCTGGCGGCGATACCTCCGAAGATCTTCCCGGTACCGGATGGCGTGGTCAGCGTCTACATCGATCCGGCAACCGGCAAGCTGGCGTCGAATTCATGCCCGAACAAACGGCTTGAAGCATTCGTTAGCGGAACCGAGCCGACCGAAGTATGCGGCGAGCACGGTGACAAGCCCGTCTCGGCGGACGATGCCAAAGGTCAAGCCGAGCAATCGAAATCATGGTGGCAGCAGTTGAAGCGCTGGTGGAAGGATTAACGTAAAAGTGCTGCGGCATTCCGGGGATACCGGAACGCTGCAGCACTTTTTTAAGTATGCGAAAGGATATGTTTATTACCGTCCGATTCTTGGGACCGCATGCGGTCCATGATGCTTTTTTACTTAAGCATATGAAACACTTGCTCGACGTCCTTATCGCCACGTCCGGACAGGTTGATAATAATAATTTGATCCTTGCCCATCGTTGGGGCGATCTTCTTGGCATGGGCTACCGCATGCGAGCTCTCCAGCGCCGGAATAATCCCCTCCGCGCGGGACATTTCCTGGAATGCACCCAGCACTTCTTCATTGGTAACCGTAACATACTCCGCCCGTCCTGAAACTTTGAGGTGGCTGTGTTCCGGTCCAACCCCTGGATAATCAAGCCCGGCCGCAATGGAATACGTCGGCTGCGGATTGCCCTGCTCGTCCAGCAGCACCAGACATTTGAACCCGTGGAGCACGCCGGGCACGCCCTGCGTCAATGTGGCTGCCTTATCGGGCTCGACGCCGATCAGCTTGACGGACGGCTCGTCCAAATAGTGGGCGAACGCTCCGATCGCATTGCTGCCTCCGCCTACGCAGGCCAGCACGGCATCGGGAAGGCGTCCTTCCTTCTCCAGAATCTGCCGCTTGGACTCCTCGCTGATGACGGACTGGAAGTGCTTGACCATCAGCGGATACGGATTCGGTCCGACCGCCGAACCGAGCAGGTAGAACGTGTCGCGGTAGTTCGCGATCAAATCGTTAAGCGCCTCGTCGACCGCATCCTTCAGACGCCCCTGCCCCTTCTCGACCGGCACCACCTTGGCACTGAGCAGCTCCATCCGGAATACGTTGAGCGCTTGGCGGCGCGTATCCTCGAGCCCCATGTAGATGACGCACTCGATACCGAACATCGCACATACGGTCGCAGTCGCCACCCCGTGCTGTCCCGCACCGGTTTCGGCGATGACGCGCTTCGCGCCCATTCGTTTCGCGAGCAAGATCTGGCCCATCACGTTGTTGATTTTGTGCGCGCCCGTATGATTGAGATCTTCACGCTTTAAATATATTTTTGCGCCTCCCCACATCTCGGTGAGATGCTTGGCATAGGTCAGCGGATTCTCGCGTCCAACATATTCCCGGAGGTAATAACGGAATTCTTCATTGAATTCAGGATCGTCCTTGTACTTGAGGAATTGCGCTTCCAGATAATCCAAAACTTCCTGCAGCTCGGGCGGTACGAAGCTGCCGCCGAATTCGCCAAAGTATCCTTTCTCCACAACCTCTTGACTCATTGTGATCCAACCTCCATCAAATATGAATTCTCGTTCATTTCCAATCTACTTCATCTTAAGAAAAAACAACCGTATTTGTCAAAGACAAACCTGCAGTGAAAAAACGGACTTACAGGCGCGGATGGCCACCCGAGCTGCCGGGAGATAGTCATAAAGCGCAGCTGCCGCTCTCGTTGATTGCACATATACGCACCCACAGGCCTCTCAAGTGTGATGCACAAGCAAGGTACGAGCTGGTTGGGAAGTTCGATCGTAAGACGCGCTTTGGTTCCACCCGACTCACCTCGCAATGGTTCATCGTATTGAAGGTTTACTACATTGAATAAACATGCCGTCAACGAAACTCTGCCCCGAACGATGAACGTTCTAACACAGACAGCTGCCCGAAACGGACCTGCGACAAACTGCCGCTACGAAGCCGCAGCTCCGCTGCATGTTTCGGTAACTGGCAGTCAGCATCAGCAGACCAATATAAAAAAGCCTTCTACACCACGAATGAAGTGGCCGTAGAAGGCTCCGATAGCTTTGTTCCTTGGACTGCACCAACGAGGATATCGGCCCACCCCGTACGTACAGACAACGGCGGCAAACGATAACGAAGATGCTGCAGTCTGTTGTACGCGATATCTAATGTATCATCATGTTCAGCTCATGGCTGAGCCATGTTCTCAAGTACTTAAACGTCGAGCGCCTGCTTCAGCGTATCCGGCGAGTTCGCCCACCATTCCGCGTTATGCTCCATGAGCAGACCGCGCAGCGCCTTCTTCTCGTCCGCGCTCAGTTCGTCCAGAATATAGCGGCGCTTGAGGGCATAATCGAGATTGTTCACGTGCTGGGCAAGGATCTTCCATCCCTTCCGCTCCTCCGTGTCAATCAGCATCGGGCACGCCGTCGCGCCCGCGTAGTATGAACCTTCTTCATTGCGGTCTACCGCCACCCAGACGACCCAACAAAGCCGGCCGTTCGGCACATCCTCCTTGTTGGTGCTGAACCGGATCCGGCGCTCCACTTTGCTCTTCGCATGCATGGCGCCCGCATCGATGTAAGCTTCTCCGTTATCAATAATGATACATGCGACTTGACTCAGATCGATCGTACCCGCTCCGAAGCCGCCTTTGTGCTTATTATGGCTTACAACGTTCAATGAGAGCTGTTTCTTCTCCTTCTTCGGTTCCCCCGCCGCATTCTCCGGCGACTGGCCTTGCCCTTGCTCTTGATCGCTCATGCTCCTTATTCCCACCTTCCGCTATATTCAACCCGCCTGCTTCATGCAGGTTCGTCTTCATCGATGAACCATATTTCCAATGCGGCTTCCGATCTCTTAAGGTTGCCGAAATCCGCGTCCTGTGCAGCTTTTCTGCCTGTCCGCACATTAATTCCATTTTAGCTAATAATCCGCGAAAAGCAAACATATACATGCTGTAGATGCTTGTCAACGGGAGGGAATCGTTCAATGACGCCACGTCACGCCAAACGTTTACTGCTCTTTGTGCTCGCAGCCGTCCTGATCGGCGTAACGGCCCGGGAGGGATTCGGAGATGCCTGGCTTTCGCAATACACATATGCTTTCGCTCCTGCAAAAGCCAATACCGCTCCGCGCGCGAAGCCTGTCCCCCAGTCCACGCCCGAGCCGGACTCTGTCATGCAGCCCAAGCCCGTGGAGCTCAGCAAGAGGGTCGTCGAGTATCATATCGGCGTTCAGCTTGACGAGAAGAACAAGACGCTGCACGGCGAGCAGACCGTAACTTGGACAAACCCGGGCAAAAATCCGGTGTCCGAGCTCTATTTTCACCTCTATCCGAATGCCTTTCAGTCCAAGAACTCGACGTTCATGCGCGAATCGGGCGGCAAGCTCCGCAATGACAAAGCGACGCTGGCCAGCACCGGCAGCATGCGCATCGATACGCTCGAGACCACGGAGGGCAGCAGCCTCCTGCCCCGGCTTCATTACGTACAGCCCGACGACGGCAATACGAACGACCAAACGCTGGCCAAGCTCCGCTTGCCCGGTCCCGTACCGGCAGGCTCAAGCGTGACGCTGCGGATGAAGTTCGAAGTGAAGCTGCCCGAAGTCTTCGCCCGCATGGGCTATTCCGGCGATTTCGTAATGGCAGGGCAATGGTTCCCGAAGCTGGCCGTTTATGAGACAGCCGGCACCCGAGGGCGAACGACAGAAGGATGGAATGTTCACCAGTATCACGGAAATTCGGAGTTTTACAGCGACTTCGGCATCTACAGCGTCAAAATCAATGTTCCCGAATCGTATAAGGTTGCCGCAACCGGCTTCCAGACCAAACCGACCACCATTGCCAATGAACGCAGGACATACCAGTTCTACGCCGACGACGTACATGACTTCGGCTGGTCCGCTTCACCCGATTTCCTCTACACCGAGGAACCGTTCTCTACCGATGGCGTACCCGGCGTCCGCATCAAGCTCTATCTCGACCCGCATCACGCCGACCTGAAGGACCGCTATCTGCATGCCGCCAAGTCGGCGCTTGCCAAGTATGCGGAGTGGTACGGGTCATACCCCTATTCGACCCTCTCGATCGTCGTACCGCCCAAAGGCGGCAATGGCGCAGGCGGGATGGAGTACCCCACTCTCGTGACGGCGTTCTCGGCTGAGAATGCAAACCCCGGCTACGAGCTGGAGCGCACGGTCGTACATGAAATCGGCCATCAATATTGGTACGGCATGGTCGCGACCAACGAATTCGAGGAAGCATGGCTCGATGAAGGGTTTACTTCCTATGCCGAGGACAAATTGATGGAGAGCGTATACGGCGTTGAGCCCAATCTGCCGGTGGAGGCCAGCTACATGACCGACCCCGCGCCGCTCAAGCAATTATCCTGGTCCTACAACAGCCACAATCATTATGCGGAAAATGTGTACATGCGTGCCAAGCTGGTGCTGGTGGGCATTGAGAAACAGGTTGGCCCGCAGGCCATGCGGAAGATATTAAGAACCTATTTTCAGAAATATAAGTTCAAGCATCCGTCCACTGCCGATTTTCAGCGCGTAGTCGAGCAAGTGACCCGGACCAAATGGAATGAGTACTTCAGTCAATTCGTATACGGCAAGGAAATGGCCGACTACGCCGTAGAATCGGTCCATGTGCGTCCGGTTGAGGAAGGCGGGACGAAACTGTACGAATCGATCGTGCTAATCAAAAAACGCGGAGGAACCAACGGTCCGGTGCCGATCGTATTCCAGTTCGCGGACGGGACGACCATGCCCAAGACATGGGATGGCCATGAAACCCATGTCCAGTTCAAAATGGTGCATGCCTCCCCGCTCATCTGGGCTGCAATCGATCCGAAGAACGCCAACGTGCTGGACAATAAGCGCAACAATAATTTCATGAAGGCGGACCTTCCGGAGAAGACCCGGACGCGCTGGAACATCGCCGTCTCCAAATTTGTCGAGGGTCTGTTTACGTCGCTGGCATGGTAATCGTCCCTATGAAAACAGAGACCGGCGCGGGGCCGCCTAGCCGCCCCGCCCGTCTGCCGCTGTCGATCACGAAATAACCAGGAATGAAAGGAGGCGCTCGCGTGAGAAGCTATTTGAAGCAAGGCTGGCACCGAACATTAAAGCATTTTTACATTATTATTCTGCTGTTCCTCTATGAGCTGCTGTGGGGCTTTTTCTTATATCGAACGATCGAGTCGATCATTGTCCCGCTGCTTAGACGCTACCCCGATACGCTTGGCGTGGATAACGCCGTTCAGATGTTCTTGACGGAAGCCCAGTTCCAGCTGCTCAAAACCGACATGGTGCGCCCTTATTTGTGGCTGTTCGGCAGTCTGCTTGCGGGACGGATCATCCTGACGCCCCTCATAAACGCCGGTCTGCTGTATTCGCTCCACCATACGACGGATGAAGGCGGCACCAAATTTCTGCAAGGGATTCGGGCGGCGTGGAAGCCGGTGGCCCTGCTCTATTTTATGGAGACGATCCTAACGTTAGCACCTGCCGTATGGCTGCTCCCGCGGGCGCTCGATGTCCTTCTCTCGAGCCATTCGATTATCGAGCTCCTGCAGCGGACCGGCCCTTGGGCAGGAGGCTGGATCGCATGGGCGCTCTTGCTCCATCTGCTCTTTCTCGCGATGCAATTCGGAGCGGTATCGGGCGGCGGTGCCATGAAGGCGCTATGGAGCGCGCTTCGGCACATCTTCCCATTCGTGGGGATCTCCATCGTCATGTGGGCAATCGCGCTGCTGGCCGGCTTGACGGTAACCTCCGCCTCCATGCTGTGGGCAGGCCTGTTCGCGCTCATCTTGAATCAAAGCTACCATCTGGTGCGTACGATCATCAAAGTGTGGACGGTCGCCTCGCAATATGAGGTATGGCATTCGAAGCAGATATAATTCAATCGAAGCAAAGCAAATACCGTAAAGTTTCATCTGATTGAACATATGAAAACAAGAGGCTCAGCGGAAAGATTCCGCTCAGCCTCTTGTTGTTGCTCCTTCATGATGACGATCCGCTACGCAGGCGTAATAAAGAGGTACAGTATGTTCATAGCATCGTACACAGGCAATCAAAATCCGCTGTACGATTACGGCGGCATACCGTATAACGGCAAGCATCCGCAAAGAACACCGGCGCAGATGCCAGCGACAAGGCGCGGCCTTGCATAACGGCAGTCCAATGGAGGCGAGCCGGCTTCTCTCCTCTTCGATTGGCTTCTAGCAGAAACGCATATATCTCGAAAAATGATTTGTAAATGATCGCCTTTTCACTCTTCTATCGAAATTCGAATCCTTTACGGGCAAATTGCAAAAAAGTTGCACTCTTAGAATTCTAATTTGTGAACAAATTGTGAACTTAGAAGGGAAAAGATGAAAATAATCGAATAAATAGCGAGAATGAAATTTTTGCCGAATTCCCGCAAGGGAAACGGGGGAACCACTCTGGGTGAATTGATCCCGGCAGCCGGACGGACCGGATGCCTGAGGCGATCATAGGGAGACCTTCAACCGAACCCCACAGCTAACCTCGTAGGCATTGGAAGGGGTTTCTATCTTTGAAGAAGGTTTCCGCTCTGCTGGTTGGTCTGGCTTTATTGTTGACATTCCAAGCTGGAAGCGTTTTCGCAGATTCCAGAATGGATGAAGTCATCAAGGACGTAATCGGCACACCGTACAACTACGGTGGTACAACTACCAAGGGATTCGATTGCTCCGGATTTACGATGTACGTGTTCAAGAAACTCGGCGTATCGATTCCGCATGCATCCTCCTCCCAATCCAAGCTTGGCAAGAAAGTCGCGAAGAACGACCTGATCGCCGGCGACCTCGTATTCTTCAATACGAGCGGTAAAGGTATCTCTCATGTCGGCATCTATGTTGGAGACGGCAAGTTCGCGCATTCTTCCTCCAGCAAAGGCGTAACCATTAGCGGTCTCAGCGATTCCTATTACGTGAAACGGTATGTCACGGCCCGCCGCGTAATGAGCACCGCAACGTATACGAAATATGCCGACGAACCGTCTGACGAAGCAGTCGACGGCGTGGACGTGGATTAAGACGTAAATCGGCATCCTTCACGATGTCGAATTACACAATATAAGCCGCAGTGGTTGTCGATGATGACGAGCATTGCGGCTTTGTTGTTCTTCTTGGGACGATAGGCCCTGTAGTAACGCCGGCCGCCGACCGGAGATTACTCGCCGCGTACCCGGTATCTCACCCACCAGAACGTGCGGCCGACCTGTACGTCCAGCTGCGCAGCGACCGGAGCGAACATTTCGTGCAGCTCCATTGCCGACTCGCATCCCTCGCTCCGCCGGTCCGCGAGTACAGCCGTCGCGCCCGCGCCAAGCCGCTCGTGCCAGGCAGCCAGAAAGACCGGCCGTTCCTCGACCGGCATCTCCCCAAGACAGAAGCAGGCCAGCCCCGCTTCATACTTGCCGTCGACTCGGTTGAGCTCGGTTATGCGCACAGCCTTCGAGGCAGGCGTCAATAGACGGGGGGTGCGCGCCCCTGCCACCCGCAGAACGCTGCGTCCAGCCAGCGTCAGGCTCACCGCATCCTCTACCTGAACCCACTCGTTCCACCGTTCTTCCAAGCTATTCCGCCATCTTCCCATCCGATAACCTCCCGCTGCGCAGCAGCCATGATGTTACCTCTATACATATGACCGTCCGCTCGCAAACTGACCAAAAAAAGGTATAATGAATCCGTGAATGCCTGATCCCGCTTACCTTCTATTGGGTCCTGTTTAATGAGCCTGTTTGCATCAGCGAACGGTCGCACCTAAATATAGAAAACGACATGTAGAACTTTGCTTGCGAAACCATTAAGCCGCGAAGGAGCCGATGTCCCTTGTCCCAGCAATCACCTGCCCTTTCCGTATTCCACCCTACTCTCGCCGGCTGGTTCTCCCGGACGTTCGGGGAACCGACAGATGTCCAGCTGCAGGCGTGGGCTTCCATTCTCTCCGGCCGGCACACGCTCATCGCGGCTCCAACCGGTTCCGGGAAGACGCTTGCGGCACTTATGCCCTGCCTGGACAAGCTTGCTAAGGCCAAAGCCTCCACCCGTTCCGGATGGAAGCCGGGTGTTCGCATTCTGTATGTCACGCCGCTGAAAGCATTAAACAATGATATCCAGCATCATCTGACCCGCTTCATGGAGGCGATCGAGCATTACGCCGCCAGCCAAGCGGAGTCGGGCGGTCCCGCATGGCCGGGCATCCGCACGGCCGTTCGAACAGGGGATACCCCTTCAAGCGAAAGGGCCAAGATGCTCCGCCGGCCGCCTGATGTCCTGGTGACGACGCCGGAATCGCTTTATTTGATGCTGACCTCGGAGAAGGGGCGCGCGATGCTACAGACCGTATGGTCGGTCATCGTCGATGAAATCCACGGAATTGCAGGAGATAAGCGCGGCGCTCATCTGTCCCTTACGCTGGAGCGGCTTTCGGCATGGTGTCCCGAGCCAATTCAACGCATCGGCGTCTCCGCGACGCAGAAGCCGCTCGAGCGGGTGGCCCGCTTCCTGGGCGGCTGGGATTCATCCGCGCCCATGACCGCGGACACGCCGCATCCGCTTGGCTATTCCCCTCGGCCGGTCACGATTGTCGAGAGCGCCATGGTAAAGTCGATCCAGGTGAGGGTAACGATGCCCGATTTCAGTCTGACGGCCAAATCGGGCGAAGGCGTGTGGCTGCCGATCGTCGATCGGCTGCTGCAGCTGATGACCGGGGCGCGGTCCGTGCTGCTGTTCGTCAACAGCCGCAGGCTGTGCGAGCGGCTTGTGCTGCGGCTGAATGAGCAGACCGGCTTCGAATTCGCTCGCGCTCATCACGGCAGCTTGGCGCGCGAGCGTCGGCTTGAAGTGGAAGGGATGCTGAAGAACGGGGAGCTGCGCTGCCTCGTCGCCACCTCATCGCTGGAGCTGGGCATCGACGTCGGCCATGTCGACCTCGTGCTGCAGGTCGACCCTCCTATGGATGCCGCCTCCGGCATTCAGCGCATCGGCCGGGCAGGGCATTCCGTCGGCGATATCAGCCGCGGCTTCATCGTCGCCCGAAGCCGCGGACAGCTGCCGGAAGCGGCCGTCCTCTGCCGCAACATCGTCCTGCGGGATATCGAAGAGATCCGGCTGCCGGATCAGCCCATCGATGTGCTCTCCCAGCAGATCACGGCCATCGTCGCCGCCGGGAATACGACCGTCGATGCGCTTCTCCGGCTTATTGCCGGCAGTGAATGCTACCGTAACTATACGCGCGATCAGCTGGATGCCGCGCTCAAGGTGCTTGCCGGCTTCTATCCGTTCATGCGCCCGCTCATCGACTGGAACCGCGACCTTGATCTGCTGAGCAAGCGGGCTAATACATCCGTAGCCGCCATAACCGGCGTGGGCACCATACCGCAAACCTCGGCGTATCCTGTGCATCATGCGGACAGCCGGATTCACCTCGGCGAGCTTGATGAAGAATATATCCACGAAAGCCGCGCCGGCGACGTCTTTCAACTGGGCACGACATCCTGGATGATCAGCCGGATCGAGCAGGACCGCGTCTACGTGAAGGAAGCGCCGAACCGGTTCAGCGAAATTCCGTTCTGGAAGAATGAGCCGGGCGGCAGGCGCGTCGAGCTGGGCGTTCAGCTTGGGCAGTTTCTGGGTCAACTGTCGGAACGGCTCGAGCTGGACCGGAGTCAGGCGGGCGGCACCGGCAAATCGTCCGCAGCGGAGACGGCAGCCGAGCGGGACCGTAACAATGCCGTGATCCGCTGGCTCGATAGGGATTACGGACTCGACTCCGAAGCGGCCACCCAGCTGATCGAGCTCGTTCAAGCGCAGCATAAAGCGCTGGGATTGCCGACCGAGCGGCGCATATTGATCGAGCATTACCGCGACCTGACCAACCAACAGCGCGTCATTATCCATAATCCGTTCGGCCGGCGTTTGAACCGGACGTGGCTGCTTGCAATCGAGCGCCAATTCGAGAAGCTGCTTCCCTATAGGCTATACGGGAACGCCAAGGATAACGGCATCGAGCTGGTGCTGCCCGAGTGGGATGCCTCCTGGCTGCGGACGCTGTGGCATATTACGCCGGGAAGCGTCGAGCCCCTTCTCACCGAAGCCATATCCGGCTCGCCCATGCTCGGAATCTCCTTCCGCCGGATTGCGGAGACGTCACTCCTGCTCTCCCGCAGCTTTACGCGCACGCCAATGTGGCAGAAGCGGCTTCGCAGCGAAGAGCTGCTGAAGCACGCGCTGCCTTATGCGGAGCATTTTCCCTACTTGCAGGAAGCCATGCGGGAAAGCCTTCACGTCTATATGGATGCGGACGGCTTGAAGCAGCTGTTAACGAGCATCGCGGAGGGCCAAATCGAAATCGTGGTGAAAGAAACGAATAGCCCTTCTCCGTTCGCCATTCAATTTCTGGCGGATTACGTCAATGCGCAGATTTATGAGGGGGAGGGATTTAGCGACGCTACCCGGCTTCAGCTGCTCAGCGTCAGCAAATCGCTCGCCGGCGAGCTGTTCGGCACGGAAGCGGTGCAGAGCGCCGTTGATCCCGGCATTATGAGGGCGGAGACGGAGCGGCTGGACAGCACGGCGCACATCCCCGCCACCGCCGAGGAGCTCTATGCGCTTCTGAAGAAGCGCGGCGATCTGACAACGGAGGAGCTTGGCAAGCTGACGGAGGGAATGGATGTGCGCGGCTGGTTGGATCAATTACAGGATGCCGCACGCATAACGGCTTATTCGTTCGCCAATGATGCGGACGGTATCCGCTGGATCTGTACCGAGGAGCTGGAGATGTACGGGGCATTCCCCGAGACCGAAGCAGCGATAGCCTTCGTGGCCGGCCGATATGCCGAGCACCGGATATCCTTCACCGACGAGGACCTCCGTCACCGGTATGCGTTATCCGAGGAGCAGGCCCGGCATGTCGTCGACAGCCTGCTTGCCATGGACCGGATCGAACAGGCTCCCTTCGCGGCGAGCGAGGACGAACGCATCTGGACCAGCCGAAACGTAGCCAAACGGCTGATCCGCCTAACCATGGAGGAGGCGCGCAAGCAAGCCGGGCCGGTCGATCCGGTCCGCTGGTGCAGCCAGATGGCACTGCTCCAGCACGCTCTCCCGGGGACGCAGCTCAGCGGCAGCGATGGCTTGCGCACCGTGATCGGACGCCTGCAGGGGTTCTTCCTCCCGGCCTCTCATTGGGAATCGATTATTTTCCCTGCTCGCGTGACCGCCTATCGGAAGGACGAGCTGGATCTGCTGTGCGCCTCCGGCGAGATCGTCTGGATCGGCAAGAAAGAAGACGGCGAGAAAGAGGGCAAAATCGCCTTCTTCCTCGCCGATTCCAAGCCGCTGTACGCGCCCTATGTCGATCAGAGCATCAGCCGCGTCCAGGAGACGAAGCATCCCGAGCTGCTCGCCCTGCTGCGGGGAGGCGGCGCAAGCTTCCTGACCCGGCTCAGCCGCGAAACCGGCAAGATACCGTCCGAGCTGCTTGCCGACTTGATCGACTTGGTCTGGGAGGGGCATGTGTCCAATGACCAGTTCGCTCCGCTGCGGCTGCAGCTGCAGACCAAAGGCAAGCAGCTTGCGAGGACAGGCTCCGGCCAAGGCCGATGGTATTGGACCGGCTCTCTGACGGAAGCTGCGGATATCGATCTTCCAGGCGCGTCTGCCGATGGTGATGGTGATCCGGCGCAGCCCGTTATATCCGCCTCGGGAACGGACTTCTCCGAATCGGCGCTTCATTGGACGCAGCATCTGCTGGACAGCTGCGGCATCGTGTCCAAGGAGCTCGTCGCGCAGACCTCCCCGTTCAGCTGGGATGAGCTGCTGCCTGTGCTTCGGCAGCTGGAGCATTGGGGCGTCGTCACGCGCGGACTGCTCGTTCAAGGGGTGCCTGCGCTCCAATTCGCCCGGCGCGAGATGATCGCCTCCGTCCATCAGCCGCTAGCCTCTCATAGCAACGACGATGACATCACGGTGTTATCCGCCGTCGATCCGGCCAATCCATTCGGACTGACTGCGGAATGGCCGGTTGTTCGAGGAGCCGGCTTTGCCCGCAAGGGCGGCAATTATTTGGTGCTGCATCACGGACGCTGGCTCTACTGGCTGGAGAACAACGGCCGCAAGATCGTGGAAATCCCCGGTACGGATATTGACGGGGAGCCCTTAGACCCCCAGCCAGACAAAGGCAATGATACCGACATCGCCGACGGCACGCATGCAGATCCTGGTATGCTAAAGCAAATGTTCCGCACCATTCTGCGCCGGCAAGCCTTGAGCAAAATAAAAGTCGAGCGTTGGAACGGCGAAGACATCACCGAATCGGCCGCAGCCGACTTGCTCCGCGCCATGGGAGCGGAACGCGACAACCGTTCGCTCGTGCTCTGGCCCAGCCAGCTGCAATAACAGCATCAAGAACGAATGACGTGCCGGATCGCTCTGATCCGCACGTCATTCTTCGTTCTTAACCGTTAGTACCTTCCGATTAACGACATCAGGTATCTGGCGTCGTCGGCAGCAATTCCCGGCGTGCCGATAATATTCGGGCGGGCGGGCGGCACCCCTCAATAGGCGAACATCGTCTAAGAAGATTTCGCCTGCCGGGTTCTAAATGTCCGCACAAATACAAGAAAGGGAACGCCCTCGCAGGCGTTCCCTTCAATATCCAACACTCGCTGCGGCAGTCATGATCCTATTCGTCCGCTTAGCTTGTCTGCGATCGTTCGCTCTTCGTCGCCGCCGCAATCCACGCTTCGATCGCTTGGGCATCCATCGGCTTTCCATAATAGAAGCCCTGCATGACCCGGCAGCCGCGCGACTGCAGGAAGCCGATCTGTTCCTCCGTCTCGACCCCTTCGGCTACGACCTCCAGGTTCAAGTGGTTCGCGATGGCGATGATGGTGCTTATAATCGCCTGCTTGGAGGGCAGCGTGCTCTGACGGATAAACATCTGATCAATTTTCAGCGCGTCGATCGGCATTTCGTCCAGGCTTCCCAAGGACGAGTAGCCCGTGCCGAAATCGTCCATCGATACGCGTACGCCGAGCTGCTTCAGGTCCTGCAGCTGACTGATCGTATCCTGCATATCGTACATGGCGATGGATTCGGTGATCTCCAGCTCCAAATCTTGCGGCGCCAGCTGCGAGAATGCAAGCGCATCGGCGACCATCTCTCTGAGCATGCCGCTCTCGAACACGCGGATCGACATATTGACGGAGACGCATACATGAACCAAACCCTGCTGCTGCCATGTGCGGTTCTGCAAGCATACCTTGCGGAGCATCCAACGGGTCATCGATACGATCAGCCCCGTCTCCTCCGCAATGGGAATAAACTCCACCGGAGAAATCAAGCCGAGACGGGGATGCTGCCAACGAAGCAGCGCCTCCATTCCCCCTACTCGATTGTGCTGGGAATCCCATTTCGGCTGATAATAGATCAGCAGCTCGTCGTTCGCCAACGCCTTGCGCAGATCCCGCTCCAGCTCCATCTTCCGGACATACGTCCGGTCGATTTCTTCATCGAACAGCTGGTATTGATTCTTCCCCAGACTCTTCGCGCGATACATCGCCATATCGGCCGCTTTCAGCAGCGAGGTACGGGTCGTCCCGTGCTCGGGCGCCAAGCTGATGCCGATGCTCGCCGTCATATAGATTTCATTCCCCAATACGGTATAAGGCTGTTTGATGACGGCAATGAGCCGCTCCGCCAAATCGGCCGCTTCCTTCCGCCTGCCTCTGGCCGAAGCGACGAGAAACTCATCCCCGCCGAGCCGGAATACCGTATCGTCGCCTGACGTCGTCCGCTTAATCCGGGATGCCACTTCTTTAATGAACAGGTCGCCCGCATCATGCCCGAGCGTGTCGTTAATCGTCTTAAACCGGTCCAGATCGATGAATAACAGATAACCGCTTTCCTTCGCCGGGTATGAGTTTTCAAAATATCGCACCAATTGATGACGGTTCAACAATCCGGTTAACGCATCATTATACGCCATCCGCTCGAGCACGGTCCGGTCGAAGAAGACGACCCCCCAGGAAATGGCCAGAATGAGGAAGGTAGCGATCGCCACGCCGATCAGCAGGATCGTCTGGGAATCCGCGATATTATCGACCGAATGGTTCGCCGATGCATCCAGACTAAACGCGGTCGCCAGCATGCCGGTATAGTGCATCCCGCAAATGGCGGCCCCCATCAGTACCGCGCACAGCAGCTTGAGCTTGCTGAACCCCGACGAATTGCGAAGCTTCACAAATAAGTAGAGGGCCGCGTAGGATGCCGCCAACGCAACGATAACGGACAGCACACAGTAGAACGTATTATAGTGAAGGACGATTGGCCATCGGATAGCGGACATGCCGATGTAATGCATGGCAACGATACCGCCTCCCATATATATACCAGCCGGTACCATCTGACGGATGCCCGCATGAGGAGCGGAAGTCACTCTGAAAGCTATGAACGACGCACTGATACTCGCAATCATAGACACAAGCGTAATTGGAATGTTGTATTCGACGGTCAAGCCCAAATGAAAGGCCAGCATGCCGACAAAATGCATGGACCAAACGCCGATGCCCATAACAAAAGAGCCGACAAACAACCAGATCATACGGCTCTTCCCCTTGACATGCGAAATCTTGCCCGCCAAGTTGATTGCTGAATAAGACGCGGCCACCGCAATGAGAACGGAAAGCAGCACAATCATGCTGTTGTAATGTCCCTGCAGGTGAGTCATAATCAAACCTTCTTTACGAAATAGAGTAGTCGCTCGCAGTACAACTCATTATAAGTCAATTACCAATTGAAAAGAAGTCCTTTGCCGATTTTTTCCGACATATAATAGGAAATTAGTCCCTGAATTGTCCGACAAGCCCCTGTGCTTGTGAGAGGCTTATATCCCCCGTCGTTATCGCATTAATCTATTTATCGCAGATGCACCTTTTTTCAATCTAGGTATTAATGCCTACTTACTATTTTGTCACGCAGCTTAAGACTCGCCTTTCCAGTATACGGACGCCAGCCCAACACTTTCTCAAGCATTATAGCTTGGAAAATACAATGATGTTGTCGAATTGTGTCATACCTATTATTATCGTGGTTAATTCGTACGACGGTTGTCGGGGCTTCTCCTATAAAGGCATTGTTCATCGGGCAGCTGCAGCATTTTCACATATGAAAATACAGATAAGCATGGTATTGTATACAGAGCATTGGAGTTGAGAGGAGATTCTTACATCATGACCCGGCTTGTCTTTCTGGGATGTATCGCTTACCTGGTCGTCGGACTGGGGCAGCTTGTAATCGGGGCCGTTATGGAACCGATGATTCACGCTTACGGGGTTCAATATAGTGACGGGGGACAGCTCGTCATGCATCAATTCTTAGGCGGCATGGTCGGTATGCTGCTGACGCCATGGCTTATTCGGAAATTCGGCAAAAAAACAGTGCTCTTATCCGTGCTCGGGATCACGATCGCAGCTGAAGCTGTCTATGTTATGCTTCCGCCTTGGACGGTTATGCTTACTATTGCGCCGCTTGCCGGTTTTGGTCTTGGCACGACGGAATCGGTTGTCGGCTCCTTCATTATCGGCTCTACCGGAAAGAATGCCAACGTCGCCATGAGCAGGGTTGAAGTCTTCTTCGGAGTCGGTGCGCTGCTGATGCCGTTCGCGGGCGCCCTATTGATCGCAAACGGCTATTGGAGAATGACATTCGGAGTTGTCGGCCTTCTGGCCATCGGCGCATTGCTGTTATGGGTATTCTACTGGCCGTCTCTGCTCGACAAGCGGCCGGAGGATTCGAGCGGCAGCGGCAGTCCAGCTGCTGCAAAGCCTGCCGTCATGAGCCGCCGGTATCTCCCGGTGCTGTTCGCAGGCATCGCCTTCTTCGCCTTGTACGTCGGTCTGGAAATGAGCTTCATCCATTACCTGCCGTCCTTGCTTGTGGCAAGCAACGGGCTCTCGGAATCATCGGCGACGCTGGCACTCAGCCTCTTCTGGGGTGCCATGGTACTCGGCAGGCTCGTAGCCGGCCAGATTGCCGACCGGTTCGGCGGCGTGACCTATCTCCTGCTCATGTGCGCCATATCTACGGTTACGTTCGGTGCAATGGGCCTGCTTACCGGGGCTGCCGAAACCTTCATCCTGACGTTCGGCACGGGTCTGTTCATGTCCGGTATGTTCGCAATTGCGCTCGTCTTCACGAATCGCGCCATACCCGGCCATACGGAGCGGACAACGAGCCTGTTGATGGCAGCAGGCGGCATTGGCGGCGCAGTCATACCTAGAGCGACGGGATGGTTTATGGATGACTTCGGCCCGGATGCCACACGTTGGTTATTCACCGGCTGCGCGGTTCTCCTCTTTCTCGTCATGATCTTCGCAGCTGCCGCCGCACGCCGCACGAAACCCGAAGCAAGATCTGCGGCAGCGTAATCCAAACGTCAACGAATTTCACGGGAAAGAGCCGTCCAGCATGTATCTGGGCGGCTCTTCTTTGATTGAACGGCTCTTCTCTTCACCCGGCCATTAAGGGGAAACGGTCAAGCTTCCGTCATCCTCGACGATGACGAGATTGCGGCCCCCGGTCCCTCCATGGTTGTCCCATGGCCAGATGTCGCGGAAATACCAGCGCCCTTCCGCGCTTAGCCCGTCAATAACTTCTTGCGAGACGTTGCTGTGTCTATGCCAGCGCATGCCGATGTTGCAGAAAGCGAACAGGATCGAGATGCGCGGATGGTCCGGATTCTGCCATACCGGTCCGACATGGCATGTATTCTCGCTGAAGAAGACGATTGAACCTGCAGGCGCTTCATAGCCTTCGAACGGAGCGCCGTACTGATCCTTTCTCGCCAGGAGCGATTTGGGCACTTTCATATTCGATTTATGACTGCCCGCAAGGAACATCGTGCCTCCTTCGTTCAAGCCGACATCATTCAGTTCGACAACCATTCGGGTCAGACCCGCATAAACTTGGCCTTCTGTATAGTGATAATGGAAGTGCGGGCTGCGCATCGGCCCGCCTTGATGCGGCCCCAAATGGTCGCCCTGCCCCTTCTCGCGTTTAACGGTGAACACATGATCCAGCCTCACATCCGGACCGATCAATTCCTTAAGCGTTCCTTTCACGACGGGGCTTCTCAAGATGGCTTCCGCCGCTCCCCCCGGCACCGAGGAACCCTGCACGATTCCAGCCTTCTTCTCTGTATCGGTGCGATTTTCCTTCCGCTCCATATCATTCAATACCTGCTCCCGGATCGCTTCCGTCTGCTCCGCGGACAATACGTTCGGAATCACAATGTACCCCTTCAGGTCGAACAGAAACTTTTGTTCCTCGCTAAGTTCAAATTGTGAGAAATCGACTTCATATGGAACCGGCATCGTCACTTCTCCTCCATTTGAGAACAAAATGTAAACGCTATCAGTTTAACGCTTTCTTGTCGAATTGGCAATCGTTGTCTTTCATTGGTAAACAATTGTACGCTGGGGATTGAATATGGATTATAATGGGGAGAGCAGCCGCAAACTTAAAAAGCTCCATCCGCCCGTTGCCAGGCAGATAGAGCCATTATAGGACGCTCCTTGTTTAGGGGGAGCCGGTTCTACTTCATAATCAAAACCGGTATGGCGGAATGCTGGACCACATTATGGCTGACGCTGCCCATCATGAACTCGCGAATGCCGCCCAGACCGCGGCTGCCAATTATGATGAGACTGCAATCATTCTGTTCCGAATAATTCAGAATCGACTGTGCGGGACTGCCCTCAAGAAGCTCGACATGCGAAGACGGGAGATGGGCTACTTTTTTGCCGGCTTCGGCAAGCAAAGCCTCCGCTCTTTCGTAAAGCTCCTTCTGCATCGAAGCCGTTGCCGTCAGCATCGTATCGGCGACCGCTACATACGGCAGACTGTACACATGAACGACCGACAGTTTACCTGTCTGCTCCGTCTCAACCAGCTTGACTGCATACTCTAATGCTTTCCATGATTGTACCGATCCGTCGAAAGCGACGACCACGTGAGCAAATAGCATACGAACACTCCCCATCTTTTTCGGTATGGTTCTTTATCTTTGCTTTGGTTCAACTTATCGGATACACAATACGATTACCCGATTTCCCCACCTATGAAACGGTACCTCGTACTCTTATTCTATAGCAGAAACGCTGTACAATGTTAGGCGAATTATCAACGAAATATTGACGAAAGTCAAAACCCGGTTAACGAGAAAAATGAATGCGAAGGAGCGGTTACTATGAATAAAGAATGGATTCTGCATTCGGTTATTTTCAATCTGAAGCATGCGAAGGGGTCGGAGGAAGAGCGCCGCTTTCTCGAGGACGGACAAGCGATTCTCGCCTCTATTCCGGCGGTGAATAACTTTCGCGTCTATCGGCAGGTCAGCCCCAAGAACGATTATGATCACGGCTTCGCCATGGAATTCGCGAGTCAATCGGACTACGATGCGTATAACGAACACCCGCTGCATGTCCAATTCGTACAGGAGCGCTGGGCAACAGAGGTTGAACGCTTCCTGGAGATTGATTACAAACCGTAATCGGCGAATTGCCATATGACAAAAAAAAGCGAATGCCGCCGTGGAAATCCGGCAGGCCATTCGCTTTTTTTTTGATTTGCACGATCCGCTGCCACTCTTCGCTTTGCTCAGAACCGGCCTCGCCGTGTGAGTTAGAAATAAACGATATAGACGACAACGGCAAGCAAGATCCGATAGACAGCGAACGGAACCAGCTTGATCCGGTTGATCAGCTTCAGGAAGAAACGGATCGACACAAGCGCGAACACGAACGCGCTAAGAAAACCGACAATAAAGAACGGCAGTGAATCCAGCGTAAAGTATTCCCAGTTCTTCAGCAGTGAGATGCCGCTGGCTCCGGCCATGATCGGCACCGCCATAATGAACGTGAAATCCGCCGCAGCGCGGTGGCTCAGACCGAGCAGAACGCCGCCGGAGATGGTCGAGCCCGACCGGGAGAATCCAGGCCACAGGGAGAAGCATTGAATAAGCCCGATCGATAATGCTTGCTTGTAGGTGATCTGGTCCACCGTCTCGACCTTCACCTTCTTCGGACGGAACAGGTCGGCCGCAATCATGAAGACGGCTCCGACTACAAGCCCGATCAATACGGTTGCGGTGGAGAACAGATACTCGTCGATATAATTCTCGAGCAGCAGTCCGAATACGCCGGCCGGAATCAATCCGACAATAACCTGACTCAGCTTCAAGCGCCCTTGCGATGGCGCTCCCTGAGCTTCGCCCGCGCTGATGCCCTTCTGACCGCGGCGGAAACGCCCCAGTCCGAGCAGGTCGATGAACCGGTTGCGGAACAGGATGACGACGGCCAGAATCGAGCCGAGCTGAATAACGACCTTGAACGTATTGGCGACATATTTGGTCAAGAACTGCTCGGATTGAAGCCACATGTCATCGACAATAACCATATGTCCCGTAGACGAGACAGGCGCAAATTCGGTAAGCCCCTCAACAAGGCCCAGAATAAATGCTTTCACTAGATCCAAAAAATCCATAATGTTCGGTTTCTCCTTCTCCTCATCTGATTCCATGCCCATGCCTGAAGATCTTCTTCAGGTTCCGCAAATAGCGGTTGCGAATAAAGTAGAAATATAGAACCTGCGCAACGAAAAAGCTGATCAACACAATTCCCATATCGGCCGCAATGGAGATGTAGAAGAACCGCTGCAGCGCCGTAAACGCGAATACGCTGTGGATCATCGCGACGCCAATGGGGACGAAGAACAGCAGCACCAGCTGCCGCGTCACGATCCGTTTCAATTCCCGGTCGGTCAGCCCCACCTTCGCCATCGTCATATATTGGCGCCTGTCGTAATCCAGATCGGCATAGAGACGAAAATAGAGGAAGCTCCCCGCCGCGATGAAGAACACGGTGCCGACGAGCAGCCCGACGAACAGCAGCGAGCTGTACAGGCCCTTCTGACGGGAAACCAGCGTTCCGCTGACGGTAATGGCATAGGATTTGTCCGCTTCATATTTCGTCCGGCCGCCCTCGCCTGCCAAGTTCTTCGCCATTCCGATCGTTCTGCCCGATTCCGGGACGTAGAAGCCCGTGTAATGATCGGTCTTGACCTGTGAATCCAGCCGGTTGAATACGGAATCGCTGACGACCAGTCCGCTGAAATCCTCCTCCAGCTCCCGCAGCAGATGATTCGGAATCGGAACATGCTCCGTGATGCCAATCTCCTGGACCTTACCCCCGGCCGCCTTCGATACATAGGTCAAATGCCCGCGTGTTCCCAGCATCGGCCTGTCCTTCAACGAGCCCAGTATGACCAGCGCCTGGTCGCCGGTTAACGGTCGTTCGCCGAATGAATGGCCCGCCCGGATAACCGCTTCGCGGTAGGACGAGAACGGGATAAGCGGCACGCTCTTCATCCTGCCGGAGCGGTCAGCATCTGCCTTGCCCCGGAATCCGATAACCTCATCGACATGGAGATATTTGATGGGAAAGCTCAGCTTCTCGTAATTCAGTCCGCGTGCGTCCAGCTCGGCTTCGATTCCTTCCAGGTGACGCTTCGCGTCCTTGCTGCCTTCCTTGGCCATATAGCCCACTGCAGCCGGATAATCGTCGTTATATTGCGTGAGCAGCGTGTTAATGGACGTCAATACGCCGACTGCGCAGAAGGAGACCGTCGAGATAATCGTGACCATAAAGAACATCCGCGCATTGTCCTTCAGCCTGTATGACAAGCTCGATAGGGTCATGAGGTTCGTATTTCGCCAGAAGAACAGCCTTCGCCGCTGCAGCCTCTTTATTATATAGACGCTTAACTGCGTGTAAAAGAAATAGGTGCCGACGACCGTCATTCCGATAACCGGGAACATACGGGTATAAACCGTTGCCGCCGTGGCGGTTGCAGCAAGAAAGTAGCTCGCGAGCAGGAGCACAGCGGCGAGCAGCGACAAGCGAATGCTGGCCTTGGGCTCCGCCTTCGGCTGCTGCCCCGCTTGAAACAGCTCGATGAGCCGGTTGGTCCGGATCAGGGCGGACGTGCAGATCGAGATGATGAAGAACAGCAGCGCGAACGAGCCGATCGTCAGCGCCGGAGCCTGCCACGATACATGGAAGGAAAGCGGCGGGATGCCAAGGAAGCTGGAGCCAATCATGAGGAACAGCTTGCCTGTCAGCAGCCCGGCGACCATCCCGGCGATAATGGCGCCGATCCCGATTAGCATATTTTCCAGGAATACCATGACATTGAGCTGGCGCTTCGTCATACCGTGCATAAGCAGCACCCCGAACTCCCGCTTGCGCGACCGGAGGAACGAGCTCACCGAATACAGCACGAAAAAGAACGAAAACACATACATGATCGATTCCGCCGCACCCATCGCCTGCAGGACGATATCATAGAACAGCCCGTTCCGAACGTCCGGATTGAAGATGAATAGCGCGCACACGAAAAAAATCATGACCGAGAACGCGCTGCTCAAAAAATAAGCGGCGTATATTCGTTTATTGCGGATGACATTCCTATAAACGAACTGGCGAAAGGTCAAGTCCTCTTCCCCCTAACAGGGACAGCATATCGATGATCTTCTGGAAAAAGGTTTGCCGGCTGTTGCCCCTGTATATTTCGTTATAGAACTTGCCGTCCTTGATAAAAATTACACGATGGCAGAAGCTGGCCGCCACTGCATCATGCGTAACCATAAGCGTCGTCGTTCCCATCTGCTCATTGATGGCCGCCAGCATTTCCATCACATCGTTCGACGCCTTGGAATCCAAATTCCCGGTCGGTTCGTCCGCCAATATCAATGCGGGCTTGTGGATGATCGCCCGGGCGATCGCGGTGCGTTGCATTTGGCCGCCGGAAATTTCATACGTCCGCTTCCGCCGGATATCCCCGATGCCAAGCCTGTCCGTCACGTCCTCCAGCCGGCGTTCCATCTCCTTCACCGATACGCCGTCGAGCGTTAACGGCATGACGATATTCTCCTCCACCGTCAGCGTATCCAGCAGATTGAAGTGCTGAAACACGAAACCCAGCTCATGCCGGCGGAACAAGGCCATCTCTTGTTGGCTCAGACGATGCGGATTGCTGCCATTGACCATGATCTCGCCGGATGTCGGCTCGTCGATCGTCGCGATGACATTGAGCAGCGTCGTCTTCCCGCTTCCGGACGGCCCCATGATGCCGACGAATTCTCCCCGTTCGATGGCGAATCGAATATTATCCAGCGCTTTGTAAGACAGCTTGCCTTCGTATATTTTGGATAAATCGATGACATCCAGAATTGTCAGGTGTAACAACTCCCTTACACATCTTCACGTTACATTATAGTCAAGACCGCTGACGCCTTGCTATGGTTAAACCTTACTGTATCTTACACAATTGTAATCTTACAGCCTTGCATGATCTGACGGGTTCATTATCGTAACGGCAACTGCTCTAGTCCTGCAGTAGAAAACTTTGTTGGCATGCGGGTTCTGCCTTGGTCAGAACAGGATCCGCACGACCGTGCCTTCCCCTGCCGCCGACTCCAGTTCTATGCGATGTCCGAGCTTGCCGCAAATTTGTTTCGCCAGGTACAAGCCCATCCCCGTCGATTCTTGAAAGCTTCGCCCATTCTCGCCTGTGAAGTAGGCGTCGAAGACACGCGGCAAGTCGCTCGCCGGAATCCCGACACCCTCGTCGCGGATTTCCAGAACCGTATCCGGTCCGCGGCTGGAGCCATGAAAATGAATGTGGCGGTTCTCGCGAACCGTGTACCGTACAGCGTTGGTTATCAGCTGCGTCAGGACGAAGGACAGCCATTTCTCATCGGAATGCACCGTCATGGCACCCTCCATCCGAATGACCGGAAAAACGCGCTTCCGGATGAACAGCCGCTTCTGGTGGGAAGTAACGGAGCGGACGACGGCTTCCAGATCGAGGGCTTCGACATGGAAATCGTGTTCGAACGTATCCAGGCGGGCCGTATACAGGACGGTCTCCAACCCTTTCTTCAGACGGTCGACTTCATCGCCGATTGCGGTGAAGCGGGGCTCGTCCTCGTCTTGGACCATAAGGTAGATGACCGATAGCGGCGTCTTCATCTGATGAACCCATTGATTGATGAAGTGGATCTGGGTTTCTATTTTATGCTTGTATTGGTTCAGCTCCGTCTTATAGTGACGAAGCTGGCTCTTGAGCAGCTGCTGCAGGCTTTCCGCAAGCGGCGTGCTTTGCGTCCCGCCCGTGAACTCCTCCATCGAGGCGAGCGGCTCCTCCAGCCGGTTATAGAATGCGCGGTTCGTTATATATCGATAGGCCAGATAACCGACAAGGAGGCAGCCGCTCAACAGCCCTGCATATAAGCTGATCGCCGTATTGCGGTAGCCATCCAGCCTGTAGATGTACGTAATGACCAGCAGCTGCGCAAGATAGACGGCGATTAGAGGCGATTGATCGCGCAGGAACAGCTTCATAATGCCTTCCCCCAATTCGGATACAGCCGGTATCCCTGCCCGCGGATCGTCTGGAGCGAGTCGTGGATGCCGAGCTGCGTCAGTTTCTTGCGGACGCGATTCACATATACGTTAAGCGTATTATCGTCGACGAAGGCTTGATCGTCCCAAATTTTCTCGAGCAGCCGGTCGCGGCTAACGAGCATGCCGGATTTTTTGAGCAGCTCGTCGACGATTTTGGCCTCGGTGTGACTCAGCTCGACGGTTTCGCCGTTCCAGGAGAGGGCCAGCCGTTCGACATCAAACGTCAACCCTTCGACGCTGACCGTCCGCTCGTTCGACGACCCGGCGTAAGTACCGTACGCGCGGCGAAGCTGGCTTTTTATTTTGGCCATTGCAATCTCGTAATCGAACGGCTTCGTGATGTAATCGTCCGCCCCGTTCTCCAGCGCCATCACCTGGTCCATCTTGCCCTCCCGCGCAGAAATGAACAAGATCGGACAGGTCGATAGATTGCGGATTTGGCGGCACCAGTAGTATCCGTCATATTTAGGCAAATTAACGTCCATCAGGACGAGGTGGGGCGAGAACAGCTCGAATTGCTTGCGCACCTTGTCGAAATCGGTAACGGCCTGCGCCTCATAGCCGAATTTATGCAGATGCCCGACCAGCAGGCTGACAAGCTGTTTATCATCCTCAACCAGCAATATTTTGAACATTCGCATTCTCCTTCAGGAGAGTCTCGTTCATTCGAAGAACTACTTGAAAGTATAAACGATACCAGGAAGCCTCTCAACGTACCGGGGGCGTGCTTGATTCATTGCATTTTTTTGCAACCGTCTATTCTTATATATTTTGCAATATTATTTAGAAAATCATCTCTATTATTTATAAAATTTTTAGTTGTATTTACCATAATATCCTAGTAACATTGACCTGATCTGTTTATTCGACAAATTCTGGGGGTTTTTGCACACGATGAAAATGAAAAAATCGGTTCTTGCAGCAGGTCTTGTACTTTCGGTTTCATTCGCTTTTACTTGCGGGGTATTCGCAGACAGCTACCTGAAGAAAATTACCGCCTATCAGAACTCCAAAATCAGCATCAAGGTAGACGGACAGAAGGTTGTCCTGAAGGATGGCAAAGATACGCTTACGCCGATCGTCTATGAAGGCCATACTTATGTGCCCGCGAAGCCGGTTGCCGAAGCCATGGGCGGATCGATCAAATGGGACGGCGCCTCCTCGACGGTGTTCATTTCTTCCGGCAGCGGGAGCAGCGTCGATCCGAACGCCGGCATCCCGAACAAGGATAACTCCGACGACGATAACAACAGCAACAATAACAGCAACGATGATGATGACGACGATAAACAAGCGCCGATCGCAGGCGTTAAGAATACCTTTGCTTCCGGCACATCCGCAGGCGACGTATTCAAGGAGATGAAGCCGGTTGCGAAGACGGCGTTGACGTACTACCTGAATGCGATCAAGACAGGCGATACGGCGAAGCTCAAAGCGTTCACCGATAAATATTACACCGATATGCCGCTCATCACCGATGCAAATAAGAAGTTCGAGTATGTCAGCGACAGTATCGAAGGCTACCGTAAAGCCAACAAGCAGGATCTCATCGACGGCGTAATCGCAGCTGCCCAGAAGAAACTCGATAGCGGCAGCTTCAATCCGGAGTATTCCTCCGGGTCCGCCGAAGGCAAGGGCGTCTATGTCAGCTATACCCTTACATCCGATACCGGTTCCAAGTATTATTTCTACTTCAACGTGAAATTCTCGTTCTATAATAACGGCGACGGCTACAAGCTGACCGATATTTATTTCTATTAATCCTTATTACGTGAAGAGGCTGCTCCGATACTTGTGATCGGGGCAGCCTCGTTCTATGCGCACGCTGTTTGCAGTGAGTTACCGTGCAAGCATCTTCAATGATTGCCATACGCCAGCCTGATTATTCAAGAAGAGCAGCCGCTTCCGGGTGATCCTGCATCACCGCTACCGCATGCGGGGTAGCGCCATAATCGGTCACATCGGATTTATTCGCGCCATGCTGCAGCAGCAGCGTCAGGATCGCTTCCCGGCCGAAATGTCCCGCGACGTGCAGCGGAGTATACCCGGGACGCCACTTCCCTTCACATCTGGCGTTTATATCCGCGCCGCTTTCCAGCAGCGTTCTAACGACATGCTCGTAGTTGCTGGCAATGGCGGAATGAATGGCCATATAGTTAAAGTTGCCGTCCTTGCTCCGGGCATTCACGTCAGCGCCATAATCCAGCAGCAGCCTCACCGTATCTTCATGCCCGAAATAAGAGGCAAGCCCTAACGGGGTAAACCCATCTACGCTGTAATTCAGGTGAAGTCCCGGGGACCGCTCAAGCAGCTCCTTCACCCGGTTCGTATTGCCGACTGCCGCAGCTTCAAAGATGCTCAATTCCGCGCCGTTATCGATGAGCAGCTTCCGAATTTCATTCGCACGATAGTAAGCCGACATCAATACGGCGGTCTCTCCGTTCCCTGCTCTTGCGTTAACGAGAGCCATATCCGAACTGACCAGCGATGTGATTTTGTCCAAATCTTCAGCTCTTACCGCTTCAACCATGTCGCGTCTCAATTGATGCACGTTGTCCGCAAGCTCCTGCGCTCTTCTGAGCAGCTCTTCCGACGATTGAACCCCAACGTTAATAAAATGGGTGACGGCCTTCGAACGGTTGGTCTCCAAGCCCGACTCGACCAGCAAGTCAACCGCCTTCAGGGACGCTTTATCCAGCAGGATGGAAATGACTGCACTTTGCCTTTTAACTGCCATAGGACTCTCCAACTAATGTAAGATTTTAATTTACGAAGTCACCATAACACAAACTTTTTTAAAATTCTATAACAAAAGTCACTGCAAAATGAAATAATTTTTAGTATGGAGTCGGCTGTTTGGGGATAGCCTCCGGCGAGGATTCTTTCACCCGTCCGCTGCCCCTGCAACGCCCAAAACGGGACTTACGGCTGGGGCGCCACGGCTGCAGTCCGGCTGTAACGCCGGCTTTACCGTTACAACTCGAAGGGGCTGATCACAGGACTGACGAGCCGCCCCAAGGGAAAGAGCCGCTCAATTTATATCCAGAAACACCCAACTATTCCCCGGTATTTGCGTCTAATCGTAATAACATGTACTGGAGGTGTTCGCTTTGCTTCATAGGAGAAACCTCGTGAGACTCGGACTTTGTTTGTTCTTGTTGTTAGTCGCCTGCGAAGATTCCAAGGAGTCTGAGCAGCAGTCGCCAGCGGTATCGGGCACGTCGGGGGAAATCCAACAGCTTTCCGCCCCGGACTCAATGAAGCTGGCGGACGGGAAACTGCAGTCCTTCTTGGACCGGAACGCCGACTTCTACCTGGATACAGCCTCTTACAGCCAGCCGATATGGATCGACGACGAAACATTGGTTTATTTGGACAGCGAGGATAGCGCGGATGGCATGCAGCATGTCTACACGATTTACCGATATAACATCGGGACCAAGGAGAAGAAGTCGCTGTGGGAGAAGGAGACGCCCTACTCCCCGAGTCTGTTGAAGTACCGGCCATCGGATCACGCATTGTTGTTCGCTGTCACGGTAGATGAGAATAGAACTCAAACCTTACAACTGAACGCGAATTCCGGCGAGCTGGCAGCATACCCGCAAGAAAAGCATGGGGATTGGACGATGACGTTCCGTCCGGATGGCATCTGGGGCGAGAACGCCGCTTCAGGGAAGAGCGTACAGTGGGCCAAAAGCACGGGGAGGATGACGCCGGAAATTTATTTTCTGCAAGACGGCAAATCATTCGTCTTTCTGGAGGAGACCGGCAGGCGGTTTGCGGATGGCAGCGGAATCGAGAGAAATCTGCGTAAAGTGGACATGGAGACCGGCCGGGTTACGACATTGTTCCCTGACCAACCGCAATGGGATATTCTAGGCTGGGCCAAGGAAGGAGAGATTCTGCTGGTCGATGTCGCCTTCAATGAAGGAGCAAGCCAAGATTACTCTTACCCGATCCTGATGGACTTGGTCCAGGAGACAAGCAAGCCGCTAATTCCAGACCAAGCGAATTTCAGTTCCTACTATGACGGCATATTCAGTGAGGAGGCCGGCCTGTTCATAACGCATACGGACGGGCAGCGGTATATGTTCAACATGCAGGGAGAGCTCATCACTAAGCACGCGTGGCATGGAGAATTTCAAAGAAAGGAAGCGTTCTCTCCGGACGGGCTCAGAACGGCTTTCACCTCCGGTACGTTCCAAGAGGGGAAAATCTTTGTCGGCGATGCCGACGGGGAGCATGTCAGCGCCATGACTTCAGACAGCATGCCCGTATCCGCGCTGATTTGGTCGCCATCAGGCAAAAGGCTGCTGGTGCAGATTGACGGTCACTTAATGATCGCCGTGGATGTATATAAGTCGAACCAATGATTGGAGCACGCCCGCTGCGCAGGCAGAATGTTCTTCCGGTCGCTGTTGTTCCCCCGGCTTTTCTTTGAATCAGATTGATTATAGGTATAAACCAGGGAACAACTGCGCCCGCAAGCGCTTCTCCAGAAATCATTCTTCCTGCTCTGCTCGTAGTTGATTCGCGCTCAGACTGCTGCCCGGACGAAGCACGCAGGCACCGCGACGTATTGGCGCTTCTATCTATCCTTACGTTCCCTGTCTCCACCAAGCAGCTGCAGGATAATCGCCCGATCCGATCACAACCGTTTCCCCGATGGCAGGCGTGGCGATATCGACCTTCCGTTTCTGCGCCGCCTTCGTCACCCGTTCGATCGGGTCCGTCCACTCATGGAACGCCAAGGTGAAGGCTCCCCAATGGACAGGAATCAGCAAGCCCCCTTTGACATCCAGATGGGCCTGCACCGTCTCCTCCGGCATCATATGAATGAAGGACCACCGCGCGTCATATTGACCGCATTCCATTAGCGTTAAGTCGAAGGGCCCGTATCGGTCCCCGATTTCTTGAAAATGCGGCCCATACCCGCTATCCCCGCTGTAGAAGACCTTCGCCTTCTTCCCAGCTATCGCCCAGGAACACCACAGCGTCGAATTGCGGTCGAAGAGGCCTCTCCCGGAGAAATGCCTTGCCGGCGTGCAAGCCAGCTTCAACCCATTAAGCTCGATTTCGTTCCACCAGTCATGTTCGGTCACCTTGGCCGGATCGATCCCCCATTTCACCAGCCGCTTTCTCACCCCAAGCGGGACGATGAATCGCTCTACCCTGTCTTTTAATGCCCGAATCGAGCGATAATCCAGATGATCGTAATGATCATGGGACATGACGATGGCATCGACGCGCGGCAGCCGGTCCCGATCAATTGGCAGTATGCGTCTGTACCTCTTGCCCCCGAAGAAGGGAAACGGCGACGGCGAATCGGCAAGCATGGGGTCGAAGAGCAGCCGCTGTCCTTCGATCTCGAGCAGGAATGCGGAATGGCCGAACCAGGTTACCCGATTGTGTTCCGCGTCAGGCATGGGGTCAAAGCCGAACTCCTTCACGGGAATGGGCCTTGCCGGGTAACGGTTAGGGATGCTGCTCATGTAATCCCGCAGCATGGTAAGCGTTGCCCTCAGCCCCATATCCATAGCCGTAGGAATTTGGTTGACGAACTTCGTCTTGCTGTTGGTCGTTGTCACGACGGAATTCCCCCTATCTCGCATGCGCCCGGATTATTACGCCTTAACTTCGGCTGAAACCCCGAACCGATCCATAAAGATATGTTACACTGGAACTAGTAGAAATAACAGAAGAGCAGCAAGGAGATTGACGAAATGAAGCTGGTATCATGGAACGTGAACGGCCTGCGGGCATGCGTCAACAAAGGATTCAACGACTACTTCAACGAAACGCAAGCGGATATCTTCTGTATTCAGGAGACCAAGCTGCAGGAAGGGCAAATTACCCTCGAATACGGCGAGGACTACCATCAATATTGGAATTACGCGGAGAAGAAGGGCTATTCCGGGACGGCCGTCTTCACGAAGGTAGAGCCCCTCTCGGTCCGATACGGACTAGAGGAAGACCAAGAGTCCGAAGGCCGGATTATTACGCTGGAGTTCGACGGCTTTTATCTCGTGAACGTCTACACTCCCAATGCCAGAAGGGACTTGTCCCGCCTTCCGTTCCGGCTGGAGTGGGAAGACCGCTTCCGCAGCTATCTGCAGCAGCTGGACCGTCATAAACCCGTTATCGCATGCGGCGACTTGAACGTGGCCCATCACGAAATCGACCTGAAAAATCCGAAATCCAACCGGAACAACTCCGGCTTTACGCTGGAGGAACGGGAAAAGATGACGCAGCTGCTCGATGCGGGATTTATCGATACGTACCGTCATTTCTACCCGGATCAAACGGATGTCTATACCTGGTGGTCTTATATGCCCAAGGTAAGAGAGCGGAATGTCGGGTGGCGCATCGATTATTTCCTCGCCTCCGCAAGACTGGCCCCTTCATTGGCGGATGCGCGGATTGATTGCGATATCACCGGCAGCGACCACTGTCCCGTTGTTCTGGAAATGGCCGATCCCGATCCTCAATCGGAGCGGCAAACGGAATAGTCTTGTCGGTCTTGCCGGGAGACTCTCTCTGGCGCATAAGAAAAAGCCCTCCGCGAAGGGCTTTTTCTTATGTACGCAGCACAGCATGGCAGCTGCTAATCCGGACAACGATACGATTCAAACGACCAGCTTCACGCCGCTAGCTCGCTGCTCCAGCATGCTTCTCAGCAGCGTGCCGATGTGAGCGCCGGCTTCTACCGGAGGCGTACCGCCCGGATGGATATTGGACAGCACCGTACGGTCCGACTCCATCATCCCTTTCCGGGGACGGTAGCACATATAAGCGCTCATGGAGGAGGACGAGACTAATCCGGGCCGCTCGCCGATGAGCAGCACCAGCACCTCCGGCTGCAGCAGCTCGCCAATGTGATCCATCACCGCTACCCTTCCCCCTTTTACGAAGAACGGGGTCCCATAATTCAGTCCATTCGCTTGCAGGGAATCCAGCAGTGCAGGATACACATCGGGCAGGTTCCGCTCGATCGCATTCGCGCTCAAGCCGTCGGAGACGACGATTTGCACCTGGGGCTTCCTGCGGCATTCCTGCAGCAGACGCTCCGCGCTCCGGTCGGTCAACACCCTGCCCATATCCGGACGCTTCAAATAGTTCTCGATGTTCCCGTACTGCGTCTCCACCGTGAATAACCCGTAGCGGTCCAGCGTCTCGGGCGTTACCTCGCCGTATACGGAATCGACGGCCGCCGCATGGTCGCAGCGAAACTTCAGCATCGCCCGCGTGAGCGGCCGCGTCCCTGCCCGCCACACCCCGATCCGTGCCGGCGTCGAGGCGCACCATTCCTCCAGCAGCTCCGGCGCATGCGGATTCGGCACCATTGGAGGCGTATCGGCCTCCGTGGATGATTCCGTGACCGCAACAAACGCCTCCCCTGGATCAGCAGCTCCCCGCTGCTGCTGATGCACTTGCCGCTGCGGCAGCCGATCCTGGAGCTCTCTCATGATCCGGTCCGTCAATTCCTGCAGATCGATCGGTTGTTTCATCATCCCGCCTCCTATGCAAACAAGGTCGCATCGCCCGCCGCCGCGGTAAGCTTGCCGCCCGACATAATGCCCATCGACTCCAGCCACTGCTCGAACGCCGGCGCCGGACGCAGGCCGAGCGTCTCCCTCAGCGTGGCGATATCGTGATAGCTCGTGGATTGATAGTTCAGCATGCAATCATCCGCCATTGGCACACCGATGATGAAATTCACCCCGGCGTTACCGAGTAACACCGCTAAGTTATCCATGTCATTCTGGTCGACTTTCATATGGTTGGTGTAGCACACATCGACGCCCATGGGCAGCTGATGCAGCTTGCCCATGAAGTGATCTTCCAGCCCCGCACGGGTCACCTGCCTGCCGTCGTACAAATACTCCGGACCGATGAAGCCGACCACCGTATTGACGATAAACGGCTTGAACCTTCGCGCCAAGCCGTAGCATCTTGCTTCGAGCGTCACCTGGTCGATGCCATGATGCGCATCGCCGGACAGCTCGGAGCCTTGTCCGGTTTCGAAATACCATACGTTCGGACCGGTCCCCGTCCCTTCGCTGCGGGCAAGCGCATCCGCCTCCTGCAGCAGCGCCAGATCGATGCCGAACGCAAGGTTGCCCGCTTCGGTTCCGGCCAGGCTCTGGAACACCAAATCCGCATGCCCGCCCTGCCGAATGGCCCGCATCTGGGTCGTAATATGCGCAAGCACGCAGTTCTGCGTCGGAATCCGGAAACGATCCATCACGTCCTTGGTCATATTCATAATGGCCTTCACGCTGTCGGCGGTGTCGATAACCGGATTAATGCCGATCACCGCATCCCCGATCCCGTAGCTGAGCGCTTCGAACAAGGAGGCCCGGATGCCGTTTACGTCATCCGCCGGATGATTCGGCTGCGCTCTTCCCGCGAGCACGCCCTTCTGCCCGATGGAGATATTGCAGTGCGTGATCACCTCGATCTTGGACGCTGCTTGAATGAGATCGAGATTGTTCATCACCTTGGATACCGCTGCGATCATCTCGCTCGTGAGTCCCCTGCTGATGCGCCGGATGTCATCCGTTCCAGTCGAAGACGACAGCAGATATTCACGCAGCTCGGCCACGGTCCAGCGCCGGATTTCCGCATAAATCTTCTTGTTCAAGTCCTCCTCGATGACCCGGGATACTTCATCCTGCTCCGGGGGCAGCAGCGGATTCTCCCGGATCTGCTCAAGAGTCAGCTCGGAGAGGATCCACTTCGCGGCCATCCGCTCCTTGGCGTTCTGCGCGGCAAGGCCGGCCAGCTGATCGCCTGCCTTCTCCTCGTTGGCCTTGGCCATAAGATCCTTCAAATCGCGAAAATGATAGGTTTGTCCGAGCAATGTCGTCTTTAAATTCATGAGCCCTCACCTCATCTCCTAACTGCCGGAAAAAACCAGGGTTTTGACAATAACGGGAACCATCGTCCCTCGAATCGGTTCGCCCAGATCCAAATAATCGCCATGATCCACCTTAACCTGATCGATGCACACGATGCGGAGCGCGCCTGACGAACGGAGCAGAAGCGACTGCCCAAGCGCTTTGGCCATATCGTTCTCGCAGACGACGACCAGCTTGGCGCAGCCGGGCACGAGGCGCAGATACCCCTGCACGATGGACTCCGACAACCGCCGTATTATGTCGTAGGTGACATTCCTCCGCGAAGGAATAAACAGCGCGAAGGGCGGGCAGCTGTCTTGGCCGTAAATTTGCAGCCCCGACCGGATCGCCGCCTCCGCATCGTCATCCGGCAGCTTCACGACCGGCATGTTCTTCATCGGCAGCATGTCGGGGGTCAGATGCAGCGTAGCGCCGCTGATCTCGGTGCTCTGCATGCCGGCGCCAATGACGGTCGCGTGAACGGCATGAGCGGCACGAATGAGGGAGAAGGACCTCCGTGCGCATTCCTCCGCCAGCGCCGCAGCCAGCAGCGGTCCGAAATCCCCGTACACCGCCGTCTCCTTCATGCTCTCTGGCGGTACCGCTCCGAGCATGGCGCCGATGCCGCCTGAGATCATCCATTCACCGATGGCCGGCATTTCCTCCGGCACACGGCCCACAGCAAGCAGCCTGCCTTGGGACGGAACCCCCTGAAGAAAGTCCAGCAGGGTCCGGCTCATCTGCCGGGCGATCAGGCGAACGTAGTCGTATGTCGGGGCTGCCCCCACCTGAAGGTGAAAGCCGTTCTCCCGCAGCCACGGACGTATGGCCTCCGAGACATAGACGATCCGCCCTTCCGGCGTTAATTGAATCAGCCGTCCTCCGACATGCAGCGTCACGGTTTCGATCATGCGCCCTCGGCGGAAGAAGGACGCATTCGCCGTCCCCCCGCCGATATCGATATTACAGACGACTCCGCGGGACTGCTCCGATCTGCGTTCCGCCCCCGATCCTTTGCCCGACAACAGCGACTCCAGATCCGCCCCCGCTGTTGCGACGACGAAGTCGCCGGCTCTGTCGGCCAAGTAATGGAGCAGCTGCTTGGCGTTATGCTTGGTAGCCGTCTCCCCCGTTATGATCACCGCGCCGCTCTTAATATCCGACAGGCGGATGCCCGCCTTCCCGTATTCCTGTTCCAGCCACCGCATCACCTGCGCGATATCGATTTCATCGCGATTCAGCAGCGGTGTCGAATAGACGGCACTCTCATACGCCAATCGCCGCTCGGCGATTTCGAATCTGGGCAATGCATGGGCTGCCGATTTGCGTGCCAGCCGCAGGCGGCTGACGATGCATTTGGTCGTGCTGGTGCCCAAATCGATTCCGACGCTGGTGATCCACTCCTCGTCCATGCGGGTCACCTTCTCCCGTCGCTCTGCAGCAGATGGTCGATCCGGCTTCGCAGCTCCTCGATGCCGGTTCCCTCCCAGGAGGAGACGGCGAAGCACTCGCCCTTTGGCATCGCCTGCCGGAGCAGCCGTTCGGCCTTGGCCGGATTGGCCGATGGATGGTCGATCTTCGTGATAACGCCGATAGCCGGCACGGGAAATCCGCCGGCGAAACCCGGGGGAAAATATCCCCGTTCCTTGGTCGCATCTTGCACCAGCACCAGTAATTTGGTATCGAAGGAGGTTGCGATCAAATAGCGGTACTGCAGCGGATTCTCGCAGTATTCGCCCGGCGTGTCGATCAGCCAGTCCCGAAACAGCAGGCTCTGCGTCTTCGCTACTTCCCGATCGTCGTTCAGAAGAGCGCGGATTAATGACGATTTGCCTGCTCCCACCGATCCGATTACCATGGCGCGCCTCTTCTTCATGAGCGGGTAATCGGAGCCGGCGTGAAGAACAGCTTGCTGCTCAGAAAGTCGTTAACCGTAGCGACCGCCATCTCGACGGCCGACACCTCTCCGCTTAATACTAACGATCCGGTGAACCGGTCCAAATAGCCGATTTCCACAACGGCCGCCTTGGTGGCGATATCCGCCGCGATAATCGCCGTTTCGGTCGGCGTTAGCGTAAGAATCCCGATGGCTCCGGCCTGATCGATGCCCAATTTGTCGTAGATCACGGGATCGGGATTCGCGATGATATGCGACAAGGTAACCTGCTTCCCGGGAACGTATTCCTGGATCACGCGCTGCTTCTCCATCCTATTCCCCTCCTTGGCCCGCGATTTCCATCGAATCGACTATGCCGACGATAATGGCGTCGATCGGAACGACCCTCTCCGGGAACAGCATGCGCGCCGGATTCCCCCGTGAGACAATGACCTTCTCCCCGATGCCCGCTCCGATCCGGTCGGCGGCGACAACCGGCTGCCCGGCCTCCTGATCGCCGGCATCCAACGGCTGAACGATCATCAGCTTCAGGTTCTCCATCCCGGCTTCCTTCTGGGTCGCCCATACGCTTCCGATGACTTTGCCTAGCAGCATGCCCATCACCCTTTGCTCGTGTATTGAAGGTTAATTCCCCGCTGCTTCAACATATCTCTGGCGAGCGGGGATACGATTGTCTTCGGATCCAGCTCAAGCGAGCCTCCCAAGGCGGAGGCATGAGCAGCTACCCAGTCCGCCGTGATGAGCGCCCTTCGTACCGAGGCCGGAGTCGGGTTATTTTCCTTTACAGCAGCATTCGGGGAATGCGCTGCATCGGAAGAGGAGCCGAACATGCGAACAAGATCCGCAGCCAGCTCAGACCGGTCGATCAACCGAATTCCCAGACCTTCCAAGGCATCCATGTGGGTTCGGAACAGCTTCGCATAGCCGGGCGTCAGCTCCAGCGTCTTCAACGTCTGGCGGTCGGCCCGCTTAATGCCGCCGGAATCCTTCCCGATCCATACCGGCTTGCCTAGAAGCAGCGCCGCAAATACAAGCTCCGACTTCACCGATCCCTTCATCCCGGTTGCGATGCGGGCCGCGTTATCGAGATCGATCTCGGGGATGACGATCCCTACGTAACTCTGCGGCAGCTCCAGCGGCGCCGGCGCATACTCGTCAATGGCGATGGAACGCTTAACGCCGGAGCTCTCGCACTTGTGCATGCCGATCCAAGCGGACGTCTCGCCGTCCAGAAACGCGAGATCGCAATCAATGCCTTGGTTCTCCAGCAAAATGAACGTATCCGAAAAAGCCTCATGCGCGCGGCTGTCGCAGAACAGAAAGAGCACCTTCGGCCGAGGTGCGGACTGAACCGCCGCCGCAAGCAATTCCTTGGCTATTTCCTTTACAAGCTCACGTACATCCATGTTTCTCACCCCTTTGCCCAAGCAGCGTCCGAACCGCCGGCACTGATGGATACGTAATCGCCCTGCTGCAGGAATGCCGCGTTGGCCTCGTCGGTATCGATATGGAAATCAAGCGAGAAGTCGGCATGAACTCTTATGGCGACTTCTCCGAATGTGAGCGGCCGCTGACCATGCGTCTGCACCGATACCCGGTCGCCATGCGTAACGCCGTATCTGGCGGCATCCGCCGGCGACATATGTATGTGCGCCTTCGCCACAATGACACCGCTCTCGATCACGACCAGCCCCTTCGGGCCGTAGAGGGCGATACCCGGCGTATCCGCATGATCGCCCGATAACCGGAGCGGCGGTTGAATGCCGAGCAGAAAGCCGTCGGTGCGTGTAATTTCCACTTGCGTTTCGCCGCGCGAGGGCCCCAAGACCCGGACGTTCTTGATCATGCCTTTGGGTCCGGCCAGCGATACCGTCTCGTGGGCGGCAAATTGGCCGCGCTGCGATAAGGCCTTCATGGGCATAAGCGTATGCCCCTGTCCAAACAACAGGCGGACGTGCTCCTCGGATAAGTGGATATGCCGATTGGACACGCCCACCGGAATATCCGCTTCGGGCTTATGCCTTCTCGCCTCGCCGGATGAAGATACGACCGGAGCTTCCGTAACGGGAATGCCCCGATCGCGCAGAAAGTCCCGCGCCGCAGGCGTCAAGCGGTCGCCGCCGCTCAGCCGAAACGGATTGGGCAATCCTTGCGGAAGTAAAGCCCGCAGTTGGGATTCGGTAATAAAGGCCATGCGGCTTACGCCTGAACGCGCGGCAGAATGCCTTCAATATCGGAATGCGGTCTTGGAATCACATGGACGGACAACAGCTCCCCGACCTTCTCGGCTGCCGCGGCTCCGGCGTCCGTCGCTGCTTTGACCGCGCCTACATCGCCTCGCACCATGACGGTGACGATCCCTCCGCCGACATGCTCCTTGCCGATCAGCTTGACGTTCGCCGCCTTTACCATTGCATCGGCTGCCTCGATCGCACCTACCAGACCCTTCGTTTCCACCATACCTAGTGCCGTTTGCTCTGCCATGTCAATTTCCTCCTAAAATGAATGTAATAGACGCTCGCTTCTCAAACTTCTGTATGAAATGGGCTGCGCTCTTAGCGCAGCTTCAGGATACCTGCATTTCCTTCAGCACGTTCTGAATAATCTGCATGATTTCTTCCCGGGTAATGTCTGCGGGCAAGGCCTGCCCGATCCGATCCTGAAGCGTCTGTTCCGGCTGCTCCAGCGCCATCTCCCGAAGCCCGAACGCGACTCTCTTGATATTGATGAGATGCATCGGCCCCACATTATCCGACGTAATGTTATGCCCATACGATCCGCAGCCAAGCGTCATCGAAGGCGGAATGCCCGTGACGGCGCCGATGGCGCCGAAGGTCGTACCTGCATTAACGACGATCCGGGAGGCCGGCTTCTCCAGCCCGAAGGCCTCGATGACGTCCATCTCCTCGCAATGGATGCCAAGCGTATGTCCCAAGCCGCCGTTCTCCAACAGCTTCTTGCTGATCTGACAGCCGTCCCGCCAGTTGTCGCAGGTGTACAAGGCGATTACGGGACACAGCTTCTCGATGGAAAAGGGGACGTCCTTGCCGATCTCCGTCTCTTCTGCGATAAGCAGCCGGGCATGCTCGGGAATACTGATCCCGGCCATCTCGGCAATCGTTCGCGGCGATCTGCCGACGATGTTCGCGTTCAGCCTGCCGCCGGCCAGGATGACGCGGCCTACCTTGGCCTTCTGCTCGTCATCCAGCACGTAACCGCCCGCCTGCCGCAGCTCCTCAAGCAGCCGCGGTTTGATCGAGGCATCCGCCACGATCGCTTGCTCCGAGGCGCATATGGTGCCGTAATCGAACGTCTTGCTATCGATAATGCGGCGCACCGCCTTCGGAATATCGGCGCTCGGGTGAATATAGACGGGCACATTCCCCGGCCCCACTCCGTAAGCCGGCTTGCCGGAGCTGTAAGCCGCCCTCACCATCGCCGTACCGCCAGTCGCGAGAATAAGGTCGGACAGCTTCGATTTCATCAGCTCCTGCGTCGCCTCCAAGCTGGGCTCCGACAAGCAGAGCACGGCATCCTTCGGGCCGCCCGCCCGCTCCACAGCCTTGCGGACCGTCTCCACGGCCGCCCGCGTGCAGCCCAGGGCGGATGGGTGCGGGCTGAATACGATGGCGTTCCGCGATTTGATGGCGATAAGCGATTTGAATATCGCGGTCGAGGTCGGATTCGTCGACGGCACAATGCCGCAGATGACGCCGAACGGCTGCGCGATTTCCCATACCCGGTTCGGCTCGTCCTTGCGCACAATTCCGACCGTCTTCAAGTCTTTAATTGCCTCAAATACCTGCCGGCTCGCAAAACGGTTCTTCGTCGCCTTGTCCGCCGGATTCCCGAAGCCGGTCTCCTCCACCGCCATGCGGCCCAACCGTTCCGAGTCCAGCTCGGCCGCTTCGGCCATAGCCCGGACGATCTCATCGATCCGGCTCTGGGAGAGCGTCTCCAGCACCGCCTGGGCTTCTTTGGCCTGCCGCAGCAGATTGCGCGCTTCTTGAACGGACGACAAATCTTTATCCAGTGCTTGCAGCGTAATCACTCCTTTCTCGACAGCAACGATCTTCCAGCGGTTGACCGGCGGGGCTTCTTGGCCTGGCCGGCAGCAGACTGCTGTCTGGGCTTAATAAGCGGGAGCACATCGGCAGCCGGTCCTGGTATGACGCTGCGATGCAGCAGCTTTCCCATGGATCTGGCGATCGATGCTCCCGCCTCCACAGCTTCGCTGACTGCAGCGACATCTCCGGCGATATAGACCGTCATGATGCCCGCATCCGCCTTCTCATACGTATAAATCTGTACATCGGCCGTCTTGGCGGCGCCGTCAGCCGCGGCGATCATTGCGGCTAATCCGTAGGTTTCAATCATGCCAAGGGCTTCACGCTTCATAACCGTTCACCCTCCGTCATAGTTCCCGGGGCCGGGACGCCACGCTCTTCACGCCGAATGAGAACGCTTCCGCGGCAGCCTGGCAATCGGCCTGGCTGCCGGTTAGCAGCCCGCCGGCGAAATTGGTCTCCGTCGGCGGGCCATAGAATTGGCACAGCCTGACATTGGCTGCCTTCATGGCCAAGTCCAGGCCTACGATCGCCTCCGCCGGCGGCGCAATGAGATAAGCGAGCGGCTCTCCCGCTTCGATTCCCGCCAGCTCCGATAGGAAAGATCCGGTGCGGGAAATGACATGAGCGTAATAGGCATGGCTGCCGTCTTCGCTCAACGAATAGAAGCAAGCGGTGTTCTCGATCACATGAACAGCCGCTTGGAGCCCGCTTCGCACGGCATCCGGGTCCGGCCCGCCGAGCATGCCGATGAACTCGCCGGAGAGCGGTCCTGAAGCATGGGCAGACCCGGCATAGAACGACTTCGCGTAGACGACGCGGACATCGGCCATCTTGGTCGCTTCATCCAATGCGGTATACCCGACGTCGTCAATGGTCGAGGTCAGGATTCCCAAGCTCCGGACAGACTCCCCAAGCTTCAGCTCGGCCGCCAGCTGATCATCGACGCGGGGAATAACTTGAACGGCCAACGGCCTGGCGCGCACTTCACGATCCATCATAACCACCCGCCTCTTCGAGCTTTCTACTATGAATATGTGAATCTACTACACTTAATTCGCTATAGAATGAACGAAAGGAAGGCGCCGCTTAGGCTTGATGCTCCAATCCTTCGTCAATCGGCAGATTCCTCTTCATTCGCAATCCATACCGTAATATCCCGGTCCGTCATGTATTGCTGCCATTCCTCCGTGCAATTGCGGTCGGTGATGACCGTATAAACGTCGTCAAGGGAGCATACGTTGGCGAAGGTGGTTCTGCCGAATTTGGAGGAATCGGCGATAATGATGACCTCGTCCGCACGATCCATCATTTTGCGGGAAATATTGGCTTCCGATAGCTCGTAGTCGGTGAGTCCGTCTACCAATGATATGCCCCCTGGAGATAGAAATGTCTTATTGACCCTGAGCTGATTCAAGATCAGCTCGGCAAGCGGCCCCTCGGTCGACTTCTGACGGGGATTCACTTCCCCGCCGACGAAGATGATTTTCCCGTTGAAAATCTCGATGGCCAGCAGCATCGTTGGCGTGGAATGGGTGACGATCGTGACATCCTTGTGCTCCCTCAGGTTCCGAATGATCTCCATCGTCGTCGTGCCGTTCCCGAGCATGATGGTGTCTCCGTTCTTCACCATGGACGCGGCATACTTCCCGATGGCCGCCTTCTCCTTGGCATGGAGCTGCGTCTTCTCGTCGAAGGGAAGCTCCAGCGAGTCCGCCCGGACCTTGACCGCCCCGCCGTACACCTTCTTCAGCTTCCCTTCGCTGTCGAGCCGCTCCAGATCCCGGCGGATTGTCTCGGTCGATACGTTAAATTCATCCGCCAGGACGAGAACCTCGACTCTCCCTTCCTTATTTAAGTACTCTAATATTTTCTTCTTACGTTTCTCAAAAGATAGTGACACGGAAATCTCTCCTTAGGATGACTTTGAAGCAAGGTCATATTGATGTATGAATCACACAGGCATCTATAGGTAAAATGCGCAATATCGCAAGTTCAACCCAATCGAGTCGCAAGTTAAGTGGACGTCATTTGGTATAATGTGGTTTCTTTGTATTATACGCCTAATATCGATTTAGTCAACAAAAAACCAACTTTTAGCACGTTAATTCCACATATCTCGTGGAGTGTTATCTTGCAGATGTGGAAAACAACACCCCGAACAAATCCGGTTTAATTCAAGCGCATCTAGCCCTCCCGAAAGTAATATCCGCACAGCGCACAAATCGCAATCGGTAAAAACTTATTAACGCGGACTTATTAACGGACATGAGTTCCGCTATTATATGAATCAAGAATCTTTTGAGAGTGCTGCGGACATGAGATCCCTTATTCAGGCAAAGCGCCCCCCAGATTAATGGATCAGCTGCGAATAACGTATCTGAAGTCCGCAACCGGCGCAAATCGGCCAAAATACGGTAAATAACGAATCCTATGTCCGCAGCTCTCCCGGCTGCTCAACGAACCGCAAAATACCGGCACGCTGACGGTTGGCGGCTGCGATGCTTAGTACGCGAAACGTCAGCGGGCAGTCCAAACTGCTCCTGGCCCTGTGCAATCTCGTGTTGCTCCCGAAGCACAAGAAGGGACGGTCATCCTTACGGATAATCGTCCCTTCTTGCCGGTTTATAACTTGGATTCGATGAGCTTGCTGTATATCTGGTCCAGCATGGCGATTTCCGCATTCGTCAGAACGGAGAAAGTATTCTCCATTACGCTGTCCCATACACCCTTGGCGGTTTCCACCATTTCTCTTCCTTCATCCGTTATTTCCAACTGAATCGCCCGGCGGTCCTGTTGATCGTCACGGACGCGGTGAATAAGCCCTCGTGCCAGCAATTTATCGCAGATGGCCGTAATGCCACCCGATGTCACCGAGAATTGATTGACCAAATCCTTCGCTTGCAGCGGCCCCTTCTCACCGATCCACGTAAGCACTTCGTACTGCGCATAAGACAGATCCATCTTGTTCTGCCGGTTCCATTCCGTCAGCCACTTTCTCCGATGCTGCATGGACTTGCCCGCATAGGACAGCAATAGCTCTTTCCGATTCAATACGGCGACTTCCCTTCCTGATCCACCATTCACTTTCCTTCTACGATAGCAGAAATTGAAAAGGGGGTAAAGGCAGCGGGACTTGCCGCTTAAGGCTTGAAATACTCAGCCGCCGGCAGCTCAAATTTCCATGGCCCTCTTATTAATACGTCAGGATTCTCTATCGTTAATTTCACCTTGCTGCTGCCGGGGTCGATATCAAACTGCAGGTACTCCAGCACGCCCGTCTGCTCGTTCAGTTTCCCGTGATGCCCCATCTCGCCGATATTGATCATATAGAGCGACTTCTCGGACTGGTCATTATAGTGGAGGTCGACATACACTCTAAGCTGGCTGTCGTCGATTCGCTCCGTCTTCGTGATCGTGACCGGAAACCCGGCTAGTTGAAATGCTTGATTCATTCCGTCCGTAGTCTCCGTCGGAACTGTAACCGTAATTTCATCCTTGTATTGAACGCCGATTTCCGGCAGGGTTAACGTATAGGTCTCGCCCTCCGCACCGGATAAAGGAAAATAAAAATCGCTTGCAGGGGCGGATATTCCCCGAATATTCTCGATCTCCAGCTTTTCTCCCGCCGCATTCAACACATTTAGTTTCTGGCCATCTCGCAAGTGTATGCCATGAATGCCATACTCCATAATTGAAAAATCTCCGGCATGCTGCGCGACAAGGGAGATTCGCGCTTTCTCATCTACGCGGCCGGCAATTGCGGTAATCGTAACACCGTTGACGGCTGCCGTCTCCCCCATCTCCGCATAGCTCGCATAAGCGTCCGCCTTGACAAGCGTCAGCGGAATCTCGAGCGCTGCGTCCGTCACGATAAGCTTTACCTTTCCCTTCACATCCAATTGTCCTTGCTGCCAGAAGGAAGCCGTCCAGCTGTCCGGGGACCAGCTGGCCATGGAACGCTTCAGTTCATATTCAACTCCTTGTTCATTAACGAAAGTAATGCGTTCGATCCTGGCCGTGTCCGTTCCATTCATCGTCACATAAGTCATCTTCTCATCCACCATAATACCGGTGATTGCAATGGAGCCTTCCCCAACCTGCCGGGTAATTGGCTGCTTAAGGATATACGTATCCGCAGCCCCCTCTGATTCCTTGACGATGCCGATGCCCGGCACGAACTGCAGCGCCTTCTGTATAGCCGCTAATACTTGCGTATTATATATCGCCGTCGTCAGGATCAGGAATATGACGATAACAGCTGCTATTGCTTGCCGTCTCGATAACCGGTTGCTCGTCCGCCTTCCACTTGACTCGTGTTCGGACCGCGCCTGTTGAATGCCGAGCAGGCTTCGTGCATGAAGCTCGGGAGGAATCGGTATCGTATCGATCTCTTCCTTGATTCTATTGTCCATTCACGTCTTCCTCCTCCGCTCGGATCCGCAGCTTCTTCAGTGCCCGGTAAAGCAGCGTCTTGGCCGTCCCTAACGGGATGTCCAGCATCTCAGCGGTTTCCCTGATCGTGTAGTCGTAATAAAACCGGAGCATGATGACATTCTTCTCTTCCTCGTCCAATGCATCGATTAAGCTCTTCAGCGAAAGGGATAGCGGAATATCTTCATGCTCGCCATGGGCGATCGCTTCATAATGCTCCTGCTTTAACCGTACGACCTTCTTGCGCCGCCGCAGCAAGTCGATGGCGCAGCTGATCGCTATTTTGATCAGCCATGTCTTGAAGTATTGCGGCTGCGCTACTGTCGCTATGGATTTATACGACCGGTAGGCGGTTTCTTGAACGACATCGAGCGCATCCTCCTGGCTTTTCACATAGACGTAAGCGGTGCGGTAGATATCTGCTTCAAACTGCTGGAATAGCGCGATATACGCTGTCTCGTCGCCCTGCTGGGCTCTGCGGACCAAATCCTGAATAGCCTTTCACCCGCCTGTCATGTGGCTTATACGAATTAGACGCTCCGCATCCATCGTTTGGCTTTCGTATGAATAACAAATAGGCAGGAACTCACCGCTGCATGTATAGGACCGTTCCGTACAACCATAATATATAAAAAAGGCCAACCTCCCCCATCGGGGGAGAATTTGGCCTCTAATCTTATCTTACCGGTTATCGCAGTACACGCGCGTGTTGGCTATTAGCTGACTCCGGTTCCGGATGTATCGTTCTGCCGGAGAAGGGCGAGCGCCGTGTGCATTTTATCAATATATGCGGGATCTCCGCCGGTGCACATGAACCTCACGCTCCCGGTGCCATGGCGCTTGGCGATTCCGTAACGGCTCAGCAGCGCAGACAGCCGTTTCACCGTGCCGACGTTTCCGTCGACGATCTGGATATGCGGGGGCAGAATCTCCCGAAGGATGTCGGTGTAGAACGGATAATGCGTGCAGCCCAGCACGATAATGCCGTATTGGTCCAAATCATAGCCTTCGAGCTTCGAGCGGAAGTAATCGCCCATGATGTGTCTGTCGAACTGCAGTTTCTCGCAATATTCCACAAGCTCCGGCAGCGGCAGCGAATCCACGATCCCCCCGTCATCGACGCGGGATACCAAAGCATAGTATTTAGGCTGCTGAAGCGTTAAAGGCGTTGCGAACACCAGCACTCTCTTGCCCGTTGCCCGGTTCATCTCCACCGCCGGCTTCACTGCGGGCTCCATGCCGACAATTGGCATCGAGTACATCTCTCTCAATTCCGCTACAGCGATGCTGGTAGCCGTATTGCATGCCACGACCAGCGCATCGATCCCTTCACCCACCATGGTGGCTACAATTTCATGAATGAATGATTTCACGTCTTCCTTCGATTTGGTCCCATAGGGGACATGGAGCGTATCCGCCATATAGAGGAAGTCCTCAGCAGGAAGCCGGCGGAGCGCTTCCGCCAAAACCGTAAGCCCGCCGATCCCCGAATCAAAAAAACCGATTGTCATGTGTGATCGATTCCTAACGTGTATAGTATTAAGGCTATACTCAGCATACTGCGACATTCTCTTTAGGGCAAGGTCTATCTCTTCCAACTGCACACCTTGACGATATCGATAGGAAGAACGGTTGAAACGCATACCCGCTGTGCGGGCAGAATACTCTTTACGAAGTGGTTATTCCCGATTCCTTGAAGCCCATATGCAGGTTAAAATTGGCTGAACGGAGGAGATGCCGATGCTTCCCCGGCATCCAAGGTCCGTTCCGCCCGTTCTAATAATAAGTATGCTTGTCTTGCCCTAACGATGCAAAAAACACAGGCGAGCCGCCCGTGTTTTTTGCCGATTCCATATCTTACGGGATTCTCTCCTATGCCGCAGCTTACAGATGAGGAACGCCTGCCAGCCGCCGTTCGCCAGCAGCTTCGCCGCTACCCGTGCCGATCCCGCCTGTCGCGCCAGTTACGAGAGGGCGTGCTTGCCGACAAACGCTTGATCTGAGCATATTCCATTGCCTCGTTCCCCCTCGGATGCGCGGCCTTGCCTTAGCGTTTACGCAAACGTTTCGCGAGGTACGTTCCGAGCGATTGGACCCCCTGAACGATGATCACGAGGAATACGATACAGGTTACCATAACGGCCGGCTCCCAGCGCTGGTAGCCATAACGTATCGCAACATCCCCCAGTCCGCCCGCGCCGACAACGCCGGCCATGGCCGATGCGCCGATCAAGCCGATCGTCGCAATCGTGATGCCGAGCACCAGACCCGGCCGCGACTCTTTGAGCAGCACGCGGAATATGATCTGGTTCCGGGTCGCTCCCATCGCCTGATAGGCTTCGATAACGCCCTTGTCCACTTCCAGAAGGGCGGATTCCATCAACCTTGCAATATACGGCGCCGTATAGAAGACCAGCGGCACGATCGCGCCTTTAACGCCGATCGTCCCCCCGACGATCCATTTCGTAATCGGTATGATCGCCACCATAAGCACGATGAACGGCAGGGAACGCAGAATATTAATGACCACGTTAAGAATTTGATAGATGACCGCATTGGCATACAGATTGTTGGGTCTGGTGACGACCAGAACAATCCCCAGCAGCATGCCGATAACCGCCGAGATGACCAGGGAGATGCCGACCATGGCGCCGGTATCCCGAATCGCATCCAGGTACAAATCGCCATATTCCGAGAAGCTGTCGATAAACTTATTCAGCATGTTCAATAACCTCTATTCGCAGCTGCTGCTGAGCCAAATCGTCCATTCCCGCTTCAATGGCCGACGCTTCGCCGGTTACGCCGATAATGAGACAGCCGAAGATCGTTTCCTTGATTTGCGTAATATTGCCGTACAGAATGGTCGGCCGCAGCGCATATTTCGTCGCCAGATCGGCCAATATCGGATCCGCCGCGTTCTCGCCGACGAAGGAGATGCGCAGAATTTTCCCGGGCTTCTTCTCGCTTTGCAGCTTCTGAAGCAGCGCGCTTGGCATCGTGACGTCAAAGATGCTTTTAATGAAATTTTTCGTGATCGGCTGCTGGGGAGCGGAAATAATGTCCATGACCGTGCCTTGCTCCACGACTTCCCCGTTCTCCATCACCGCCACGCGGTCGCAGATCTTCTTGATGACGTGCATCTCATGCGTAATGAGCATGATCGTAATTTTATATTTGCGGTTAATCTCCAGAAGCAGGTCCAGAATGGATTCCGTCGTTTGCGGATCCAATGCCGAAGTGGCCTCGTCGCATAACAGAATTTCCGGATCGCTTGCCAGCGCTCTGGCGATGGCGACGCGCTGCTTCTGCCCGCCCGACAGCTGATGAGGGAATGATTCTTCCTTATCGCTCAGTCCGACCAGCTCGAGCAGCTCCCGCACCTTCCTCGCCGTCTCCTCCTTCGGCGTCTTGACCAGCTGCAGCGGGGCCGCAACATTATGGAAGACATTCGTGGAAGACAGCAGATTGAAGTTTTGAAAGATCATGCCGATCTTTCTCCGTACGGCGCGCAGCTCCGCACGGTTCAAGCTTCCCAGCTCGGTGCCGTCGATCCGGACCGAACCGGATGTCGGTTCTTCAAGGAAGTTGACGCAGCGAATCAAGGTGCTCTTGCCCGCTCCGCTGTAGCCGATGATACCGAAAATCTCGCCCTTCTGTACGTCGAGCGAAACATTCTTAACGGCATCAACCTCCCGTTTCCCTTGATAGTACCGCTTCGATATTTGTTCTAACTGTATCACTGTGCTCACCTTCCGCTTCGTATCCGTTCGGGCGAAAACTGTTCGATGGAGAACGGCGTGCCGCCGTCCACGACCAGATCAGCCGCTATTCTCCCCATGGCAGGCGCGAGCTTGAACCCGTGTCCGGAGAAGCCGTACAACGCGATTGCTCTGGGCATATCCGGCAGTCTGCCAATAATAGCATGCTCATCAGGCGAATAAGCATCCATATAAGCGTTCAGCCGGATCGGATCCGCAATGAGATCGGGGAGCAGCTCGCGTACAGCTTCATTAATTTGATTAAGATCATCGATTGCGATATGACGGTTCAGGTTATGCGGGTCGTCCACCTCGTCATAGCCCTGGTTCAGCATAACCTTGACCATCGTGCCTTCAAGCGTAGGCTTGCCGGAAATATCGAAGTGCTTGCTGCGGCGGATAAAGATCGGGAATTTGTCCGGCGTATACATCTCCGGCTTCGTCGTGGCGAAGAAGCTCATGACCAACCGGCGGGTGACCAGCGGACTAGCCTGCTCCGGAAGCAGCTTCTTCGTATACGGTCCCGTTGTGATGACGACCTGTCCGACCTTGTACGTCTTGCCATTCGCCACAATGCGAACGCCATCTCCGTCCGGTTCGATCGATTCGACCTGCGTATAGCGATGTATAACGGCGCCCAGCGCCTCGCTGCGCTGAACGGCGGATACGACGGCAAATTCCGGGCGGATGAAGCCGGCTTGCTTATCGAGCACCATCACTTCGCCCGGGAACAGCTTGTGCTGCGGATAGCGCTTCTGCGCTTCGTCATATTCCAGGTATTCGTGCTCCAGGCCGTGCGTTTCGATGCTCTTCATGACACTCCGGATCGTATCGCCCTCCGCCGGGCCGATCATCAATCCGCCATTCAAATGCAGCAGCGAATAACCGGTTTCCTTCTCCAGCTCACGCCATTGCTTGCGCGCTTCATGGAGCATCGGCACATATTCGCTGCCTTCCAGATAAGCGGTGCGGAATATGCGCGATTCCCCGCCCGCAGCACTGCGGTCATGGCCGGTTCCGAACTGCTCGAACCCAATGACCTTGACCCCTCTGCGCGCTAATTGCCACATCGTCATGCTGCCAATCGTACCGATCCCAATTACGGCTACTTCAGCGTCCATCATGATCCCCTCCGTCAGCGGATTTAAGTCTACTAAGCGAAAAAAGGCACGGCCGATGCCGAGCCTTAGTCCCCCGAGAAAGACAGTCCGCAGTTCTCGATGTTAATAAGCGTCTTATTGGATAAGCGTGAATCTTATGATTTTGTTAACCTGATTAAGGTTTAAGGTCTTACCACGCCGGAACTTGGAACTCGCCGTACTTCTCTTGAACATATTTCTTCACTTCATCAGACTGATAGTAGCTGATCAGCTTCTGGAAGATCGGCTTGTCCTTGTCAGCCTCACGAACCGCGATAATGTTCACCCATGGTGAATCCTTGGATTCGGTATAGATCGCCTCGTCCAGAGACAGACCGTTCTCAACAGCGAAGTTCGTATTGACCATAGCAGCCGCCAGATCGCCCAACGCCTTAGGAAGGAATGCGGCATCCAGCTCTCTGAACTTCAAATTCTTCGGATTCTCTACGATATCCCGAACGGTAGCTTTGGCGCCCACGCCTTCTTTCAGCTTAATTAAGCCCGCTTTCTCGAACAGAATAAGCGCTCTTGCTCCGTTCGACGGATCGTTCGGCAGACCGAGTTCGTCGCCTTCCTTCAGCTCGGAGAGATCCTTGATCTTGTCGGAGTAGATGCCGACCGGATAGTTGATCGTATCCGCCAGTCTCACGATATGCGTGTTATGCGACGCATTGAATTCCTCTAAGTAAGGCAAATGCTGGAACGCGTTCGCGTCAAGCTCTCCCTCTTCCAGCACTTTATTCGGCTGCACATAATCGTTGAATACAACGACTTCGATATCGACGCCGTCCTTAGCTGCGTTCTCCTTCACGATCTTCCATACATCCTCGGATTCGGGACCCGACGATATGCCAACCTTCAGCTTCTCTCTTTGGCCTTCAGCAGGCTGATTCGCGTTGGCATTCTTATCTCCATTTGCGTTGCTGCCGCATCCGGCAAGCAGCAGCACAAGAACGATACCCAGTACAATTGATGCGTATGATTTCTTCATGATGCCCCCCTGTTTATTATCCTCATTTTCCCATTTTCTTATATTCCAACCTGTTTACCCCGAATTAAAAATAACATGTTGGACACGTTTCGTCAACCCTTTCATGAAATGGTTTTACATTTGTAAAAACTTACTAGTTATTAGGTAGCCCTGCAGGGTTAACTTTACGCAGAACGGCCACCCTCTCCGGATGGCCGATTCGATCGTTATTTAGGATTCCATGAGCTTCGCGGCATCCCAGGCGCGTCTAAATGCGGCAACATCCGGGTAACGCAGCTCTCGCTCAGGGTCGACCGCTCGCAATGCGACCTCGTAAAGCGACAGACTCGCGTCCCATTTCTCGCAGGAACGGTCCGTTTCCCCGCCCAGCAATCCGAAGGCGATGGCCCCCATCGTAAAAACATTCGTCCGCGCATCGATCGGCGCACCTAATGTGAATTCCTCCGGTGATTTCGAACGCGCCGCGCCCCAGAAATGCTCGCCCATATCGTTGAACGAAGGCGTTTTTCGGTAGAAGTCGATATCGCATATTTGGGTCACGTGGTTTGAGAAATCGTATAGTATGCTCCCATCATAGAAATCGACGGCGGCATAGCCTTGCGATTCCACATGCGCATGAAACGAAAAGATTGCATCCAGCGATTCCAATCGCCGACTCACCGGCAGATGCTTGTAACGATAGTAGGGTGAATCCGGGTGATCGTACTTGGCCGGAGGCGGGAAGGACCAGTGGGAATGCAGGCAGTCCCCGTCGAACCATTCAAACACAGCCGCATAGCCTTGATTCACCGGAAAGTGATTCACAAGCTGAATCAAGCTGGGATGCGCTAATGCAGCATATAGAGGGATAGCCTGCGATAATCGCCTCACCGCATCTTCCGGGTCCCCTCTGTAATCCAGCGGTTTAGCTCCGGCATATTTGACGAATCGCCTCTTTCCTTCGATCTCGACGCCGAAGCTAATATTCCCGGAATCCTGTTGGTCGAATACGCGAAATGCATGCCCCAGATTAGTTAGCCATTCGAAATCATGGGGTTCTTGCAGATGAAAGGCAACCTCGCCTAACGATATGGCAGTTGAATAACGATTCTCCATTTGACCCTCCCAAATTTAATGGGGATCACGCCGTTTGCCGGGCTGAAGCGCTGTCCCCTTCCTTGTATTGCGCCCGAATTGATGTTAGCTTCATCTCCATAAGACAACGCCTCCTTCACCTATAGTCGCGATTAAAATACCATTAATCATTTACGATGTAAATCACGCTTAATAAGGAGTTAAAGTAAGCAGGTCTCCAACAGCCGCCTTGTTGCTTCCCAATTGTCGTTAAGCCAGTCATTCCGATCGCGAAATTGGGCGAGAATATACTTGAAAGGCTGTTCGGCGTCCTTCCCTGCATAATGCTGGCCGATATAAATATGAAGGACTGCAATATGATAGACCTGGGTCAGAAGCTGAAGTTGATCGATTTCTTCCCCGGAGCTCTTGCGGAATGCAGCGTATCCCTTAACGAAAGCATCCATCATGTCGAGCGATCCATCGGACAGCTGCAGGATATGATTCAGACTGATCGCGAATTCCATAAAACCCGCATCCATAGATGTAAAATCAAAATCCAATACGCCGCATATTTGGTTGTCTCGGGCTAGTAAGTTGAACACGAGCAAGTCATGATGAACCAATTGGGCCGGCAATTGTTGTAGCTGGCTGATCGAACGTTCTACCAAGGAAACCATTTCGCGATAGAAATTCTGATCGTCCTCCGGAATATGAAAAGGCGGCTCATCGATAAACGACGCCACGGTCCGATGATCAGCTAGAGGATGCAGCTTGTAGATGTTCATAAAGGAGATGCCCCGGAATCCAAGCCCCCTCGTATCGCAATGGCTTAAAGCGGAAGAAATTTCGCCGACCACCCGGCCAAACCCGTATGCTTGCCCAGTGTCTGTCAATTCAGGCGGGCTTCCCTCCAGGAAGGAAACCACAGCCCCCAACGTACCGTCTGCGAATTGTATATATTCATCTCCCGTTAGCGTACGAAGGAAGACAGGCACCTGGAAGGAAAGACCGCTTTGACTTAAATAGGACGTGATGCGCGACTCCAGCTCCAGGCTGGGTACATTTTTGGTATGCGGATTATAGATGCGGGCTATATAGTTAACGTCATGAATCGTAATGACTCTCGTAAGATTCGTCAGACCGAATGGAACCGGCTCCATCTCATAGCTCGAACAATCCTCGAAGTAATGCCGAACCAGCTCATCGAATTTTGCCTGCATAATGCCCTCCTTTACATTCATCCATATATTGCTAAACACAATCCGCTATGCTAAAGTTAATGTATCCATGTTATTGATTAAGGTTACTTTATTCAATATTGAAGGCGGGGCGAACCTATTGAAGCACGATAAGGTCAAGCTGGGCATACCCGGTCAAGAGGGACAGCTTCAAATGATGTTCTCCAGAGGAGGAGCCCGTGCCGGCGCGGGACGTAAAGGCTTCGGCGTAACCAAGAAACTTTCTTTGACGTTGACCGAAGAAGTATGGGCGGCATTGGAGCAGCGCTCCGCCAAGCTCCAATGTTCCCGGTCGGAAACGATCCGCGATATTATGGAAGCCTTCTTCTTGACCGGTTCGGAAGATAAGGATGTGCGGCCGAATGCGGATTAGCGTCTCCCGTGAAACGTTGTATGCTGCCGTACAGAACGTTATGAAGGCTGTATCCTCAACTTGCACCATTCCGATCTTGTCAGGAATCAAGCTCACGGCCCACTCGAATGGACTGACGCTGATCGCAAGTCACATGCACATGATGATCCGGCATGACATTCCTTTAACCGATACCGAGGGCATAATTGCGATTCACAGCACGGGATGTATCGTCGTTCCTGCCAAGACCTTCTCAGACATCCTGCGGAAATTCCCCTCGGACCAAGTCAAGCTGGACATAGCCGAGCATCTGGTCCTCACGATTAGAGCCGATTCGTCTGTCTATCGCTTATGCGGGATGGATCCATCGGATTTTCCGGACATGCCTGAAGCAAGAGCCGATCTCCTATTTAACATCCCTAGCCCGCTGCTGTACCGTGTCATTAAACAAGTCGCTTTTGCCGTGTCGAGCTCCGAGAACAGGCCTGTCCTGACGGGCGTTTCCTGCCGGCTTGATGCGCAGGGCCGCCTCCGGTTTCTCGCTGCGGATGGAGTCCGATTGGCAGTGCGGACGATTGATCTGGACATTAGCCCTGTACCGGTCATCCATCCGATTATTATTCCTGGGAGCAACCTGCTTGAACTGGCCAAGCTGCTCCGCGACGAGCAAGGAACAACGGAGATCGCCTTCGGCGAAAGCTGGGCGGTCTTCAAAACCGGACATACGATGGTCTACTCGGCCTTAATCGACGGCACCTATCCTAACGTGGAGCACTTGATTCCAATATCCCACACGACAGAGCTCCTCGTACATTCCGACGCGATGATACAGGCGATCGAACGGGTCATGCTCCTTACGGATGAAAGCCAGCTCTTGCGGTTCCATGCAGCCGGTCATCACATTAAATTAACGGCCAGAACGGCTCAAGTAGGCGATGTTATTGAAGAACTGAATCTGGCCAACCGAACAGGCGCCGATATCGAACTGGCCTTCAACGGCAAGCATATGCGGGATATACTGCGTTCCGCTGACAGCGAGAGGACCACTTTGAAATTTACCGGCAAGCTGAATCCCATCGTAATTGAACCTTCCGCCGACCCGCAGTCGACCTATATTCTAACTCCGATTCGGACCTGACGATCAAGGGCAGCGGGTTGCGCTTCCGATCATTCGTTCCATGGACAAGCAAGAAGAGACCCTCGCAGGTCTCCTCTTGACAACAGGCGGTGTGACATGATCCTGTTGTTCTCGCCTTGACTAGCTGAATCGCCGCTTCACCAATTATGGTTATCCCCCTTTGTTATTGACGATATTAATGCTTCCTGCCTAGCTCCTGCAGAAACAGCTTAACATCGCCTGGTGCCTTCATCATGCCAAACAGCTTGAGCTTCCCGAACGTCTCTCTTGCTAAATCGAGTGTTACGTCATCGGAAATCATCAATGACCCGATCAGCTTAATATCAAGCACTTTGCCGGATTGACGAAGCTCTTCCAGCCGCTCGCGGCTAAACTCCAGAACACCCATGACAAAAAATTTCTCCGTCGTATACCGTTTTATTTCGGTTGAATGATTTTGCAGCTGGTTTCGTATAGCGATTTTAATAAAATCGGTCCGGTTGGAATAAAAACCTTGATCGACTAATAAATCAATTTGGCCCAAATCGACAGGTCCAAGGTTAATTGTTATTTTCTCTTGATCAGCCAATTACCATCCCTCCAGCATCCATATGGATGGTAATATATCATGTTTTCATTTTATTGGCAATCATTGTTCGCTCATAACATACAAAAAGCCGTAACCGGTTACCTCGTCGCAACCAGTTACAGCCCATAAACAAGTGATTGATTCCATTCCGCTTTCAATAAAAAGCCGCACGCACGGCGTCCCTTTCAGGGCCGGCCATACATTGCGCAGCAGCTCACCTGATCGCGGCGAATTCGACGGGCCTGCCGCCCTACGGCTGCAACGCCGAAAAAGCGTCAAAACCGGCCTTACGCTCCTTCACCTCCGCCTGTCGTACACGCAGCCAAAGCTGTAAGACCCTAAAAGGGCGTTACAGGCCCCGCTGTGGTCCACACCATCCCTAATGCACAGCGGTCACACTATCTTAACGATCCTTCTGCTCGATGCATCCCATCGCCAAGGACTGGAATGACCCTGCAGATGAATGCCGCCGAACCATGCGTCGATCCCATTCGCTGCGACCCAATCCGCGGTCCCGTTCATGACGCTCCTGCCTAGCTCCGTTAGCGTCACTTTACAATGGCGAAATGACGGCGCGGAACCCTCGAAGGTCGGGAATGCTTCCAGTCCCTCGATGTTCAGCAGCCGATGAGGCCCCTGCGATATTCCCGCCAGGCTATGCCAATATTGAAGGTCTCCCATGCCGAGCTCATGCAGCTTGTTGCCGACATGCTCGAACAGCTCCAGCGGCGAATCGGCTCCGCCGCGGACCATCTCCAGCGTGGTTTGCTCTACGATGCCAAGTCCATTATAAGTGGACGGCAGCCGCGACAGATGAAGCTCAAAGGCATTATGCACATAAGGCAGCACAGCGGTACGGCCTTCTTGAAGCAGTTCAACCAATCGGCCCGGGTCTGGAGAGCAATACGCTTCCCATACCGCCGCTCCAAGATCGAACTCTTCCTGCCTTATGGACTGCCACGTACCCGATAATGTTTTCATCTGCTCCACGGACAGCTGCCCCAATCCCCGAAACAGCTCGATCCCCGGATACGCGCCGATGCACAGCAAGCTTATCTTTGTCTTCCCCAGCTTCTGCTGCGAGAGCCAATGGAGCAAATAACAGAGCATGGTCTGGTCGAAGAGGTCATGCTCGAACCAGAGCACGATTTCCTCATAGTTGTGAAAATCAGCTAACGCTTTCTCTTGTGTCAGGCACCCCTCGATATACACCTCGCTTGGAATTCCCATTGCGCTCTCCAAATACTGGGCACGGGCGGACCGGTTCGCCTTATTCGCCGGATCCAGAAATACGGGCCCTTCGGGGTAGACCTCCCGCCAGACCAGAATATCCCCTTGCACGACGCCTTGACGCAGCTTGTCCGCAACGGAATCACCGTTAACGATATGCAGCATGTTGCTTCCTCCTTCATATAGCTGATGGAACACCGCGACGAAATCGGCTACGGGGAGCGTGCCTCTCAATTTACTCCGGGCATCGAATAGACGTTTCTTCAATGTCGAGACAGAGGTGCCCGAATAAGCGGAGATTTCTTGAAGCGAGTAGCCATGAAAATAAAACAATTGTACCGCGATCCGCATGTTGGCCGAAAGAGCCGCTATGGAATCATGGAGTACGCCCAGCATCTCTCTTCGCTCGACAATATCCGAAACATCGGTTTGGAGCCCGGCCGCCCGGCTAATGGCATCGATGGGAACCGTCCGCAGCCGCTTCTTGCGGATATGACGATGGCACTGGCGCATTACAATGGTTTTGAGCCAGCCGGGGAAAGCCTCCGGCTGCTTCAACTGATCCAGATGAATGAACGCCTCCGCGAACGCCTCTTGAACCGCATCCTCCGCCAGATGGCGGTCGTGCAATTTGTCATACGCGACCGCATACGCCATAGCCGAATAATGCCGGACGATAGGATCGAACGCATCCCGGTTTCCTTTTCTCGCCGATTCAATCCACTCCAGCACGTACACGCCGCTCCTCTCGTCTCATATGTTCACTCTATAAGTGCCAAAGAAGTTCATGAAGGTTACTTCTAGCATCTTATAACCTCGCAAAGCGGCGGCTTCGTTCCAAGCAACGGGCTTTATCTACTGCTGGTAAGCGCTTATCCAAGGTGCTGAGCTACACATATTTGTACCATTGCTCGATCCAGGGATGCTCGCCATAATGTTCCCGAATAAAGGCACCTGCCTGATGGATCAGCTCCTCCGCTTTCGCATAGCAAGGGTACTGAGCCAGCTCCCTGTGAGGCGTTATCGAATGGCTGACCGGCATTGCATTCAAATAAGCCAGAATTTCCGCGCCATACCTTGCTCCGAACCTTGTAGCGGGAAGATAGGCCGATACCCACTTATCATGCGGATAGCTCTTGCCGTCCAGCAGATATGCCATCCGGCAAACTCCTTGAACGATCTTTGCACCGTGCAAATGAGCGGATATGCTGTCTCCCCTTTTTAACGGATGCCTCATCCAGTCCAGTGTAAGCTGCAGGTCTAAATACTGATCCTTCACATAAGGAATTGGATCCCTTAAAAATTCACCGGAGGCCTGCTCCAGCAATTGGCTGAATCGATGTCCGGGGTCATGAATCGGGATCGCATGCTGAAACTCCCACACCTGAGGAAAATCATAACGGTCAAAGTAGCCTTGTAAGATGTCATAGGATTCAAAATGGTAGTGTCCGGCCCAGTCCCCGATCGGGATAAAGACGCCATCGGTACGGTCGGTTAAACCAAGCTGACGATAGGTTTGTTGAATGCGCTTAAGATCCTGCCCGCTACAAAAGAACACAAAATCAATATCCGAATAACGGTCGCTGTTCCCCCGCGACACGCTGCCTTTGAGAACGAGAGAGATCCGATCCCAGAACTCGCCGATTACCTCATGTTGAGACAATTCGCGAGAATAGTCATGAGCCAATGACAATAATCGTTTGCTATGCTCATTCACACGCCTCATACCCTTCTATATGAGTTTGGTTGCACGAAGCTGTTCTGCAGTGATCTTGCTAGTGAAACTATGGTTTCTCTTCAGTATACCGCTCCCCGTTCGAACGCGACGATCCAGTCACCTTGAACGGCGGCATATCCTTCGTCACCTTCAACGACAAGGCCGAATAAATTTTTCACATCGAGGTACTCTTTCCGCGCTCCGTTATCGAACTCCAACGTGATGTAGTAATACGTCCGGGAAGAGTTGACCGGGTTCATCCCGCCGCTGCCGTTGCTGTGATGGCTCGTATGGTTGCGAACCTCCATCCGCTTGGCGACGACCCGGGCAAATACGGATTCGCGAGGCGACCTCGCATTTTTGAAATACCGCGCCCCGTTCGTGACGATGCCGATAATGACGATCGCGAACACGATGACGATAAAAACAGGAACAATCGAAAACAGGATGCCGAAGCCACCGAAGGACGGTTCCGTAAACATAGGACTCTCCCCAATCTCTTGTTTGGTTACCGTTATATACGACTCCTAGGCGGAATATGTTTCCATCCCATCAACAAAAAAAGCAGTATGCCCGCCGGCGCGGGGAATGAACAAACCCTCCCTTGGACCGGATCGGCTTGGGAGGGTTACACAACAGCGATGTCATATATTGTTTACGTAGTCTTCCGCTTCCGGCGAAGTATAAGTGCTACGACCGCTATACAACCGAGGGCAATAAGGACGTAGACGACATTGGAATAGATGTTCATGTAGGCCACGATGGTTTCCCATGAAGAGCCGACGGCAGCGCCGATACTAATGAGCGTCGTATTCCAGATCAATGACCCTACGGTGGTCAGGAGAATAAACAATCCCAGGTTCATGCGGGTGCTCCCTGCCGGAATGGAAATCAGACTGCGGAGCAGTGGGACAAGCCGGCAGAGAAGCACGGTCCACACTCCGTATTTGGAGAACCAGTTGTAAGCCTTATGCACGTCGGCAGTGGTCAGTCTTAGAATCCTGCCCCATCTGACAATGATACGCTCCATTCTGCTCCGATCAATCAAATAGCCGATGTAATACAGGACGATTGCCCCGACTAAGGATCCGACTGTGGAGGATACCACCATTCCCATGATGCTGAGCTCGGACGAATTGGTCGTCATGAAACCGCCGAATGTTAGGATGACCTCGGATGGAATCGGCGGAAACACATTCTCAATCGTAATGAGCAGGAAGACACCGATATAGCCAAATTGATTCATCATTTCTGTAATCCAGTTCTCCATGCTACACCTCTGTACTTTCGGAGTATTAAGATAAATTGCCGTACATCTTCTGATGGATCCAAGCATCTAACAATTTATAGACGAGAAACAAGAGGAAAAGGGAAGCGCCATACACGATAAATATCGTTTCAAGAATCAATACCAATACCGCGTTTGACCCTAATGCCCCATCCAAAACGACAAGCAGGACAAGTGCTGCGCAAGCAACCGCGGCCCAGCCGAATAAATAACAATGCGCATGCAGCTGGAACAGCGAGGTGTTCTTCGATAGAGATAACAGCTCCTTGACCTTGAATTGCGATATGGCCTCCGCGGTTGCCTGTTCCCTGGATTTTCCCCGGGTCATTAAATCCTCCGTATAATCCTCTAAATAATTGCGCAGCTCCAGCTTGTCTTCATCGCTCATAGCCAGCTGTTCGACGTAAGCCCCGATATCGTTCTGCTTCCGGTACATCGCATTGATTCGAATATGGCCGATATAATTCATGACGCTCCATAGAATAGCCAGCCCGAACGAGGCACCATACCCAACGGACAACCAAAGCCGGTCATCGGGTTGATCCATACGGTCTGCGTAAAAGAACGCGCCGCATATTAGAATGGACAGGATCAACATCCACGAATACTTGATATCGCCTAAACTGAATGCTTTCCGAAACAAATGCATCTCCTCAGTCCCCCTAGATAAATCGGTTTACAATTCGGGAGGTATGCTGCCAATCTTGAATGTATTTATTCAAAAGCAGTCGCCCCTCATCGGTAATCGAATAATATTTCCGTCTTCCTCCGTGAGTCTGATCGCCCCAGTAAGAGGCCACCGCGTGCTGCTTCTCCAGTCGCTTCAACGACAAATACAACGTCGCTTCCTGCAGTTCAAAGGCCCCGGATGTCCGATCCTTAATTGCCTTTGAGATCTCGTATCCATAATTATCGCTCTCTTGAATAATCGAAAGAATCAAGAGATCGACGGTCCCCTTCAGCATTTCCGTATTCAATCGCTGTTCCTCCGCCTCAATATTACCTAACATTCTTAAGTACATAACAATCATAAGTTAAAGTACTTATGAATGCAAGGTACTTTATCAATTCTTTTGAACGTAAAAAACTGCAGCAGGTTACTTGTACGTAACCTGCTGCAGCCCAGTATCACCAACGTCATTCTGTTGGAGCGGAGGATTTAATCAGATCCTTCCTCCAGAAATCGATCACCGTATAGCCTTCCAGCTCCACGGAATCCCAGGAGTTCTTATACTTCAGCCCGTATCCGTCCATCAGCTCGATCGTGCTTTTCACTTCCGATGTCTTCACTCGAAGCTCCATCGATACCATGTCTCTCAAAATATTCTTCAACGTTTCCGTTTCATTCGCTGCCATGTTACCTATCAATCCTTCGCTATAAATTGTCGTGCGTGCATGAGGGAGATCATTATCTTACCTTACCTTATCTTAGCATAACTTATTTATATAAGTTTCCCCCTTTACTTGCTTAACGAAACCTGCGCCGCGGCCGCTTCACTTGTTATATTCGTCCATGAGCTCGGAAAGATTTGTTCTCGAGACGCTTCAGTACTAGCCCTATTTCAGATCCCGATCAGATCCATACGCACAGAAAAGAGCCGGGATACCTGCAACAAGGTACCCTGGCTCTTTGGTGCTCGTATCATGAACGCAGCTGTCTTATTAATTGAGGAACTTCACTAAGCTTAGAAGCTTATAGATCAATGCCGCCGTTTCTGCGCGAGTAGCATAGCCTTGCGGATTTAAGTTTCCTTGGTCGCTGCCGTTCATAATCTTTAGGCCGACAAGCGCCGCAATATGAGACTCGGCAGACTTGGCAATCGAAGCGCGGTCATGGAATGAATCAAGAATGGACAGGCTCGCATCCGTCTCTACGTTCAGATAAGCAAGCACGCGGCCGAGAATGATGGCCTCTTCTTGACGGGTGATTGTTTGATCGGCTTTGAAGCTCCCGTCCGCATAACCGTTAATGAAGCCGCGGGAGGACATTGCGCCTACGGCGCCGGCATACCACGCCTCCATAGTAACATCCGAGAACGTTATTGCGCTCGCATCGTCGCTCAGTCCAAGCCCTTTCGCCAGGATCGCCGCGAACTCCGCACGCGTCACAACGCCGCTGGGCTTGAATGTGCCGCCCTCGTATCCATGGATGATTTTTTTGTTCGCCAGGATCTTGATTTTGTCTTTAGCCCATGAGGTGCCAATGTCAGAAAGGCTGCTCGTATGCTCAATCACCGTATACACGGAATTGTGATCGGCTTTGATTATGGCTACCGGCTTGCCGGCTGCAGCCGTAAAGATCGCAGGCACAGGCGACACGGAACCGTCTGAATGAATGACGACGCCTGCGGCATTTGCCGAATCCACGGAATGATTCAATTCAAATGAACGGTTGATGTAATGGCCGCGGAAATCGTTGAAATCATAGGTCTTGCCCGGTGTAACGATGGCGATCGAGAAGCTTGCGGCAGAAGCAGCAAGGGTGCCGCCGGCCTCCGCGACCTGATCTTGCACGGCGCTTGCAGGCAAGGCTTCAATGGATACGTGGATCTCGGCATCCTTGGCTTCCGAATCGGAAAGACCAAGCGCTTTCGCTACTGCCGAGGTGTCCGCCAAAGCAGCAGGGAGTTCATAGGTAACGCCGTTCATTTGGAATACGACTTTCGATCGTTCGTCCTTCTGTTTCAACGCTGCAAGCAGTCCCGGCGTCAACGAAACAACGGCTTTACCGTTCGAACTTTCCACAGGAACAACGACGACTCTAGCCTCTGTGTGGCTTACTTGTTTCAGAAGCTCCGCTTCATTAACTTTCGTTACGGCAGCCCCCGCTCTGTTCGTGGAGGTTTCAACCGCAGCCACGATAACGCCGCTGCCTGACGATTCGATCAACGATTGGGTCGCGCTGGTCATTGCAAATGCGGGCGGCGCCGGAGGGGTTGGCGGTGCTATGAAGCCGCCTGGAATATTAACCGGCTCTACACGTTTTACCGTCAGCATGAATGTGGCGGCAGCCTCTTCCCCGCCCTTGGTAACCGCAGCGGTCAACATGACATTCGCATCCGCGGCGGAAGGCCGGTTGACGACTCCGGTATTGGAAATGACGGCAGTGTTGCTTGAAGACCAGGCAATGACCGAACCGTGCGCTCCGCTAACTGGCAAAGTAAGGCTGCCCATCACGCGGCTGGCCGAGTCGCCTGCCGCGTACCCTACGGCAAGATGGTCTTTATCGTAGGTAACCGCCTCAAGATCCGTCTCGTCCTTCGGGACAACGGTAATATGGAACGTCTTCGTTTCCGAGACGCCGCTCAAGGTAAGCGTAGCCGTCAAATCCACATTGGCCGGGCCATCCGAGAAATTCGGACGCGTCACCGTACCGTCATTCGCAAGGTACGCGGCGTCGGAAGAATTCCAGTTTATCGCGATACCGTTAGAGATGGAAGGCAGCTGCAGGTTCCGGGTCACGGAGGATTCCCAGTCTCCGCTCGCATAGACGGGATGAAGTCCGGCTTTTTCGTTGAGGAGCAATTCGGAAACGGTCCCGATCACCGAAACATCGAACGAAACCGTGTCGGTCACACTGCCTTTCGTAATCGTTGCCGTCAAGGTGACCGTAACCGTAGACAGTGGTCTGGCCACCGCCCCGCTATTCGTAACGATACTTGTATGGCTGGAAGACCACGAAATGGAGGTGCCGTTCACTTCATCAAACAAACGCAGCAATAGATTCCTTTTTACATAGCCTTGCGATTCATCTGTTGCGTAGATCGGGGTTATTTCCGCTTTCGTATTCGCTACGCTTTCGGCATCCGTTAAGACCACTTGAGGCGTCGTTCCGATGACGGTGACTTCAAATGTCTGGGTCGCCAAAGCCAGGCCCTTGGTAATCTCGGCTGTCAGGGTTACTTTCGTATTAACCGCCGGTCTATTCACACTGCCTGTATTCGTGATGATCCCCGTATTGCTCGAAGTCCACGAAATGGAGGTTCCATTGATGGAATCGGCGGTCGGAAGCGTCATGCTGCCCGTTACCCATCCTATACTATCGTCCGAGTCGAAGAATGGCGTTAAGCTCGCTTTGGTTTCCGCAACGCTCTCCGCATCCGTTGCCGTACCGCGGTATTGCGTATTGGCAAAAAAGTCGGCCGCGTTCGGTCCCGAGATGGTAATAGAGCTATATCTCCCGATCACGCTGGACGTAAGCTTAAAACTGTTCGGAGAAGTAACGGCCGCCGTGATATGAGTTCCCGCGAGCCTGGAATTAATCTGATTGACCATCTCCTGCATACTAGCCAAATTCTGATCCAGCGCAATGTCTACCGCAGCTCCGGAATCATCGCTGACCGTAAAGCTTTTCGAGTTGCTTCCCGAATAATCCAAACTCATAATCGGCTTGCTCTGCGCCTCTGCAGCAGTGCCGCTTCCCGCATCCGCAAAGGCCAATCCGTTAAAACTGGATAATAGAATAATCAGAGCGATGAAGCTAGCAAAAAATCTTGACGTCCCTTTCCGCATTACACTCATGCTGGCAGCCCCTTGTATAAGTTAATCGTTTCCTTTTTTGCATGATCGAGTATAGCACGTACGGGTAGTGATTGTTGTCATGATTTTGTCATATGACATATTATAATATTTAACTATTATGAGAGTAAGAGGAATAACAAAATCCGAATTTCCCACGCGCCACGCTGGTTCTATCTCTAGCGCCGCGCGCAATATGGACTTGTGTCCCCGTACATCACAAACGGTGAATATCCCGCAAATTATGTATCGTTAACGTCATTGAGCAGTGAACTTACGTGCGGTTCAGCGTATTGTCCCCATCGCCAGCCGATGAACCATAATAAATTTGGAGCGGATTCCCGCCACGGCATCTAAATCTGACCGCTCGCAGCACCGCATCAGCTTGTTCCGGCTAGGCGCGCCGGTCTAGATTTGACGTATACCCATTTAAAAATTAAGATGGATAAACAACGGCATTTGAATGCTCTATAAGCATGCCATTGTGAATGAGACAGTTGGATATCTAATGCAATTTTGAAAGGTGTGATTCCCCATGAGTAAGAAAGCGTATCGAGGCAAGGATTTTGAAGTGTACTTCGATTCAGAGAAGTGCATTCATTCTGGTATTTGCGTAAAAGGGATGCCTGAAGTGTTCGATTTGAAAAAGAGACCTTGGATTAATACAGATGGGGCACCGACAGACAAAATTGCTGCTCATATTGATACTTGTCCGAGTGGAGCGTTAAGCTACAGGTATCTATCCTCACCATCCACATAAATCCATTTCACTACGAGTACTCGTCAATCGCCAAGGAGGGAACGATCATGTATCAAGTGGAACATAATACGGATAAGCATCAATTCTTTATACAGGACAATGGGGAACTCATTGCAGAGATGACCTACAGTGTTACCAATCCATCCCTATATATCATCGATCACACCTATGTAAATGATAATTACCGCGGACAAGGCTTGGCTGATCAGCTCTTGACTCACTTCATTGACTATGCGCGCAAGCATGAGATTAAATTAATGCCGCTTTGTCCTTTTGCTAAGAAGCAATTCGACACTAAGCCTGAATACGCGGATGTCCGTTATTAACATGGTGTAATAAAAATACAGCTTAAGGAAAAGCCCTGGTTCATACGGGCCATTCCTTAGGCTGTATTTTTAGTAGGAAGCCCTGCTTGGGCTCCCCTTCCGCCGGATAACGTGCCTCTTGGCATAGAGGTAGGTCTTAGCACCGCGCACTCGCAGCTCCCAGCGCACGGTGTTTCGCTGTATGACGGCGGTCGACCACATGGCCGTCGGCAACCTGTCTGCCGCTGATTCTTCCCTCTTGCTCTTCTCCTGTTGCAACAGGTTCATCGCTGTACGAAAAATCCAATCCACTCAAGCTTCATCCTGCGTGTTCAATCAAAATAGTTCAGACTCATCGCTTCCCGTACTTCCTTCATCGTCTCTTGAGCGACTCCTCGTGCTCGCTGAGTTCCAGCCATTAAGATGTCGTCGACAGCTTTTGGCCTCGCGGCATAGTAAGACCGGCGTTCGCGCATAGGCTCAATAAGCTGTTCCAATGCTGACGTAATCCGTGCTTTACAAGCAGAGCACCCCATGGTCCCTTTCTCGCACCCTTCACGGATTTCCGGGGATTCATCCGGGCGGAAGGCCCGATGATACGCATAGATCGGGCAAATATCCGGGTGGCCGGGGTCGTTCTTATGAACGCGAGCGGGGTCCGTCGTAGCCCGTTTGATTTTATTCGCAATCTCCTCCGTTGAGGAATCCAGCGCGATGGCATTGCCGAGACTCTTGCTCATTTTCGCATTCCCATCCGTACCCACCAGCCTTGGCATATCGCCTATCAGCGGCTTTGGCTCCACAAGCACGGGTTCATATAATTCGTTGAACCGGCGTACGATTTTGCGCGCCAGCTCCAGATGCGGCAGCTGATCGTCTCCGACCGGAACGATCGTCGCTTTGCAGAATGCAATATCGGCCGCCTGACTCACCGGATAGCCCAGAAATCCGTAGTACATCTCGTCTAGCCCGGCATTCTTCGATTCCGATTTCACCGTTGGGTTGTGACGCAGCGCATTAACGGTGACGAACATGGAGAACAGTATGGTCAATTCTGCGATTTCCGGAATCATGGACTGTACGAATATCGTTGATCGATCCGGATGAATGCCTACGGATAGATAATCCAGCGCAATCTCGCGTAAGTGCTCACGAATCAAATCCGGCTTCTCAAAATGTGTCGTTAACGCTTGAACATCCGCCAGAAGCACGAACGTCTCATATTTCTCTTGCAAATGAACGCGGTTTTGCAAACTGCCGACGTAATGGCCAAGGTGAAGCTTGCCGGTAGCCCGATCTCCTGTTAATACTCGTTCTTTCATGGTCTAACATCCTCCTTGTTATGGTAACGATTTTCTGTAACAAGACACTCATCCACCACCAACCATCATCCATGGCCATCACCCCCTTAATAAAACAAAAAAACTCCGTCCAATAAGGACGAAGTTGTCGTGGTACCACCTTAAATGACCGTTCTGCCGCCTGTTCCGCTGCATTCCGGTCTTCTCCATACGGTGCGGAGATCCTAATCCTGATCCTGATTCGGATAGTCAGATCTCGATACCGCTCCCTTGATAACGGCGGGACGCCCGGCATTTCCCTACTGTACCTTGTCGGTCGATTCGGGAAAGCAACTCCGAAGGCCATTCGATCATACAGCGGACACCGGTTCGCAGCAACCACCGGCTCTCTGCAAGTCCAATCACGTATGTCTACTTACCCTTCTTCCACGTTGTTTGTAATATATGGAAAATATTATCACACCTCGATGAGCCGGTCAATGAAAAACCGACAGATAGGTGCATCTCCGTCCAGTTCAATGATAACCGACAAATGTAGGTGCATCCTCATCCCGGTCAATGAAAACCGACAGATAGGTGCATCTCCGTCCCGTTCAATGATAACCGACAAATGTAGGTGCATCCTCATCCCGGTCAATGATATACTCTATATAGACGAAGAACGTCCTTTTGCCTAGCGGCTGAAGGGCGTTTTTTTATTTCTGCTGTTGAAAGGGGAACGTAGTCGTATGAACTTTGAACAATCGCATCAAGCCTTCCTCGATCGCCACCTCGCCTCCCGGGCAGGCGAGCGAAGAGGGAGGCTTCTCAGAGGACACAATTATGCCGAAAAGCTGCTGCTCCAAAATGTATGGTGGCCCATGTTCGGTAATCTGGAACATTTGCACCCCGAATATGAAATTTATGATTGGAACCGCAAATCGCAGTTTCTGGATTTCGCGTTTTTGCCGCCGTTCGGTCGTTTCGGAATCGAGTGCGACGGCTTCCAGAGTCACGTCAAGGACATGGACCGCGAAAGATTCAGCTACGCTCTGAATCGGGATACGTTCCTGACAGGAATGGGATGGAAAATGATTCACTTTTCCTTCGACGACGTGCAGAACCGCCCCGAAGTATGCCGCATGCTGCTGAAGCTCGTTCTAAGCCCGTATCTCATCCGCGACAAGACGGCATCTTCCATCTCGCCTTCCGAACGTGATGTGCTGCGGCTGGCATGGAGCTTGGGAAAACCGCTGCGTCCGAAAGATGTTATCGACCGCTACCAAGTCAATTATCGCACCGCCCACAAATGGCTGCAGGGTCTGATCGATAAAGGGCTGCTACGCTCCACCTCGACGGGCAAATACAGCTGTTACTATGAAGTGAGAGAAATAGCGGAGTCGTTGCTGTAGGGGAAGTTGGTGTAGGGAAGTTGGTGTAGGAGCGCCTGGTATTGGATGCCGAGCAGCTAGTGTAAGAGCAGCATTTGTAGGAACATCTACGTAGAGCAACATGCGCAGGAGCACCGTGCATAGGAGCTCCACGCGGAGGAGCAACATGCGGAGGAGCTCCACGCGGAGAGCAACATGCGGAGGAGCTCCACGCGGAGGAGCAATGCGCGCAGGAGACTGGTGTATGCAACGGTTGGTACACGGGTGCCTGCTTAGGAACAGCTGGTATATACGAGCTGCTAGCAGGGGCAATTTCGTCAGCCCAAACCTTGTTGAATCACACGATTATGCTGATCTGATCGGGTACATCTCTTAAATGTTGCACTTTATACAACACTAAGCCGGTTAACGCCCGATTATACGGATATTGTTGTATTTTCTGCAATAATTTATCCCGCCAAATGGCTAATCGACGATTTCAACTCAACATTGATGTATTTTATACAACAATACGGCCTTAAGAAGCTGTATTACGAAGGATTGTTGCATTTTATACAACTCTTTCGTATTCACGCACCGCGAGCAGCTCTCAGCGTACGGTGTGGTGCTATGTACGATACTGCACGGTGTGGTGCTATGTACGATACTGCACGGTGTGGTGCTATGTACGATACTGCACGGTGTGGTGCTATGTACGATACTATGAATGGTGTAGTGCTATTCGCGATGAGGTGAAATGCACTGCATGGTGTTATTGTTGGCGATCGACCCATCTCCGTCCAATTGCTCGGTAATGGGCTGCTACATCGGACCCGAGAGTGTGAGCGACCGCCGTCCGTCATGTAACGCCATACTGCTCGCTGGAGGCTGCGCGCGGTGTAAAAGAAGAGCCTTAACAAAAAAAAAGAAGGCCGCGTCCGGCGCGCGGCCTCCCTCCCTTCCCTAGACGGAGAGCTCTCATCCGACCAGATCTGGCCGAACATGATAGATATCAAGCAGCTTTCGAATGGAATCCACTGCAATCGGGCGCTGAAAGGCTTACTTAAACTGAAATTGTCCGATGCGGCTTTGCAAATCGTCAGTCATATTTTGCAGTTCGTTGGAAGCCGCGGCCACCTCTTGCACCATCGCATTCTGCTCCTGAACGGATGCTGAAATCTTGCCCAGCTTGTCCGCATTCTCCCCCGCCGTATCGGCCACCTGCTCCGCACCCGCAAGCATGGCGTTCATCTTTACGGATTGTATTCCCATCAACGCTGCAATACGGTTAATGGCATCAACGGTTCGTTGGACGGATTGCGAGATTAGCTGTAAACGGCCGATCGTTTCGCCCGTTTTGGATGATTCTGCAATGGTATGCTGGGCTTGCGCTTCCATTCGATTAACCGCAATTGTCAAATCGGCCTGAATGGCTTCGATTAAACCGCCGATATGCTGCACTTCCGTTGTTGTGTGGTTAGCCAGCTTTCTAATTTCCACAGCGACAACTTGAAAGCCTTGCCCATGTTCGCCGGCATGAGCTGCCTCAATCGAGGCATTCAGCGCCAGCAGATGGGTTCTCGACGAAATGTCTTCCACGGCATGGACAATGTTCTCAATTTGTTCGGCGTGCTTCTCCAGTTTTTTCATGATTACCGTGGTTTCATTACCTTCTACAGCCAGACGATTCATCGTTACCGACAAGGAATCCATCGCCTCGCTGCTGCTGGCCATCGCTTCCACCATTTGCTCGGCATCCTGCTGGGCGGTCGCCGTACAAGTCGCCGCATCGGCCGAAATACCGGCTATTTCTTCGATCGACGCATACATCATTCGCGACAGCTGTGCCTGCATATCCGTGTTCGAGGAAATTTCCCCCACCCGCTCCGTCACTTCCGTCAGCACCACTGCCGCTTGTTCCGCTGACAGATGCAAATGCTCCACTTCATATCCGGTAGCGCTGGAATGCGCATCAATATCGGCAACTAAACCACGAAGACTGATGATCATCTGATTAAACGATGTGGCGAGCTGCATCAATTCATCTTTCGATTTCGGAATCTCCACGCCCGCCTTCAAATCCCCGCCTGACGCAACGCCTGCAGCTCTATGCAGATCATTGAGCGGCTTTACCAGCCACCTCGCCGTTAACCAGCCGAGAAAACCCGTCCAGAACACGCCTAATCCAAAGGTCATACTTGTAAAGATCCACGGTTCCATGTCCGGAGCCAAATAATCCTTAAGCACAAAAATAAAGAAGGCGCTGGTACCGTATGTAGTTGCGGCCACTACGCTAATGCCTAGAACAATTTTGGTCACTAGGCTCGTCGAAACCTTCATCTGCCTGCCTCCTGACGGATGGTATTCCCTATCTGGGATTCCAACAATTATCTCTCGGTTTCATTATGACGATTCGCCAACAAAGTCACTGTGATATTCATCACAATGTACTCCCGGCGGTTATGGCCGATGCGTAAGAAGTTTGGCGGTCAGCACGGCTTGAGCAGCTTGGCCGGTCAGGACGGGTTAGGTGACTTGGGTCAAAATGCCCGATCCGCAGTAGACGATGATCTCTTCCGTGGGGTTGATGCTTATAAATTGCTCCCGCAGCCCGAAGGCCATCATCCCCAAGCTACCCCCGGACACCACGGGCCGTTCTTCTCCATTGCCTGTACTGCATGACAATCAAGCTCCTCACTAGAAGCGACAACAAAAAAACGACCGAAAGACGCCTCTCATGCAAGGCAGCCTCTCCGCTGGGTGCTGGTGACTTCCCGGGCCAAATCAGCCTATTATGTGAGGGAATATCACCCGACGCCATTGTTAAATCTGTTGTTCATCGGGTTTGATTGCCTCTTCGGATGGTGGGCCTTGCCGCGCGGTCCGTTCGAAGCCGTCCACGCCATCGGCGCCAATCTCATCGCTAAGCCGAAGTCGCTGGACACGGTCGTCCGTGAAATGCGGCAAATATGAGTTCTACCGGACGTAGTCCTTAACGATCACTGCTGCAGCCCCGGTTTTCCCTTATGTCCGGCAGCCTGTATATGCCAGCCACCCGCTGCCGCACAACATAAAAGCCGGGAATCAGTCGCACAAACTGCGGTCTCGATTCCCGGCCTTTCCTTCAATGAATGTCGCAATGCTATTGCAGGACGACCACATCGCCCTTCTTCAAGCCCTCCAGCACTTCCGTCTTCTCCGACGTTTCCATGCCGATCTTGATGTCCCGCCGTTCGAACTGTCCGTTCCCCTTGTCCACCATGACATAATACGCATCCTTCTCGCGCATGACGGCGATCGTCGGCACGACGGTGACATCCTTCTTGCGCTCGGTTTCGATCTGGCCGTTGAGACTGAGGCCCGCGATCAAATAATCATTGGGCTCCAGCGCGATCACAACCTCGAATTGAGCGGCCTGATCGATGTTGTTCTGATCGGTGCCGGTTTTGGCGAATTTCGATACGCGAAGCACATTGCCCGACAGCTTCACTTCCTTCATCGCGTTCATCTTTACTTGAACCTGCATGCCCGGTTTAATGCGGAAGACATCCTGCTCGCCGACAAGCGCGATGAACTGCAGCTTGCTAAGGTCGACGATTTTGCCTATGTATTGATTGTCTCCAACCGCTTGCGGCCGTTTGCCCGCCGTTTCATAGAGGAAGATGCCCGCCGCCGGCGCACGGTATTCCGACTTGCCGAGCAGCTCCTTCTTCTCCGCCAGCGTTTTGCGTTGGATCGACTCCGTCACGCCGTTCAGTTCCTGCGTCAGCCGGTTGATCTCCTTCGTCGCGAGCGCCCGCTTCCGCTCCGTAATCGTCTGGTCGATGCTCACGTCCTCTTCGTCCAGCTTCGCCATGTAAGCTTGCAGATCGGCTTCGAGGTCCGCCTTGCGAAGGGCCGCTTCTTCTTGGGCAATCTCATTCTGCAGCGCCTTCTGATCGAGCTTGAACAGAACGTCCCCCTTCTTGACCTGCTGCCCGTCCTCGACGCTCCAGCCGGTGACCTTCGAGCTGAATGGCGCATAGACCATCGTCTCCTGCTCGTAGAGCGACTTGCCCTTTACCTCAATCGTGTTGACGAGCGTCTCGGTCGTCACCTCGAACGTAATGGGCGGCGAGGCCTCCATCGGATCCATCGGCTTCGCAGGCCGCGATATCGAGTATAAGGCATAGCTGACCCCGATCAGGACAAGCCCGATGACGAGCCATTTGATTTTCTTCTTCATCCCTTCTACCCCTTCTTTCTAATAGCATAGCATCGCATCACTTGCCGCTAGTCCCGTCGAATGGCCGTCAGCGCATCGGTACGCGAGGCGCTCACCGCCGGATAGATCCCCGATATAACGCCGGTCAGAATCGCGAACGCCATGCCGACCGGAATGGCCATCAAGGGGACGAAGATGATCACGGCGTCCTGATCGCTGCCAGGCATGGATTGGATCAGGGCATTGATTCCCCATACGATCCAATAGGAGAACAAGATGCCGAGCAATCCCCCAAGCAGGCCAAGCAGCGCCGCTTCAATAATGAACATGTTGCGGATTTGCGCCAGATTCGCCCCAAGCACTTTCATAATGCCGATCTGGCGGCGCCGCTGGTACGTCGACATCGTCATTGCCACGACGATCGATATCGAAGCGATGATAAGAATAAATACGCCGCCGCCAAGCGCAACCGCTTTGATGATGCCGAATTGCTCGGCGATCCGCTCCTTCTGCTGCAAATTCGTCTGCGTGTTCAGGGTGAGCTTCTTAATCTGCTGCTCCACCTGTTCGACGTTCTCCTGGCTGTCCACCTTCACAATGACGGAGTTGTAAGAGGCTTCGCCGGCGTTCCCGCCGCCCATATTCAGCTCCTGCTTCAGCATCTGCGCCGTCTCGAGCGACACGTAAGCTTTCTTGTCGTATGCGACCGCATTCTCGCTGACGCCCTTGGGCTTCTTCAGGACGCCGGTGACGCGCAGCGGGGAGGACTGTTTGGCCTTCCCGTCATTCGAGAAGCCAAGGAACTGAACCTGCCGCTGGAACAGGGAGGACGGCGTCCGGTTCATTTTGTCGTACTGCTCCATTAAGGAGCTGTCGTAAGGATTGCGGTTCAGCTGCTCGATAAGCTTGTCGCGCGTCTCCGGATCGACCAGACCCAGCGTCGCTCCGTAGTTAAGCACAACGGTGCCGATCAAGTCGGAAGGCCCACCCTGCATGAACGGCTTGTCGAAGCCCTCCAGCATATTCAGATCCGTTCCGATCACTTCCACATAGGCCTTCCGGTTGTCCGTCGTGGACATCTCCAAATAATTCATTTGCTGAAAAGGAGCCACCGCCGTCACATGCTTGATGTTCCTCATGATGGCCAGCTTCTGATCCGTCAGCTTGCCGCGTTCCAGGGAATCGTCGCCCTCCGCCGAATCGCCGCCGACCGCCTGACCTCCCTGGCCTCCGCTTGCCGGTACGCCTTCATTGGCCGTCACCGTAATCTCATCCATCTTGAAGAAGCTGTTCATCTCGTTCTCTATGTATTGCTGAGCCGATTCGCCTATACTGAGGGCAAGTATAATCGCCGCGCAGCCAATCGACAGGCCGGCGGCGCATAGAGCGGTCACGACTTTCCGGCGCCTGACCTGGTCCCATGACAGCCGTGTAAGGTCGCCAATCCTCATCCCGTCATCCCCCCTGCTACCAGTATCGCTTCAGATGGATCCTGATCCGTTATCAGGTAGCCGTCCCGAAGCGAAATAATGTGCTGGGTCTGAGCCGCTACTTCCCTCTCGTGCGTGACAATGACGAACGTCGTCTTCATCGTGCTGTTCAGCCGCTTCAATATCGCCAATATCTCCTCTTCCGTCTTCGTATCCAGATTGCCGGTAGGCTCGTCCGCAAAAATAACCGATGGTTCGGTTATTAAGGAACGAGCGATACTGACACGCTGCTGCTGCCCCCCCGACAATTGCGAGGGAAACAGCTCCGCCTTCTCGGGAATGCCCACCTGCTCAAGCAGCGAGAGAGCCTTCTGCTTCCGGATCGAGGGCGATACCGATTGAAACACAAGGGGCAGCTCGACATTCTCGCGAACCGTCAGATTGGCGATCAACTCGTACGCCTGAAAAATAAATCCGATATGCTTGCGCCGGAACTCGGAAAGCTGATTCTCGTTCATCTTCACGATATTGTGATCCGCTATGTATATATCGCCTTCCGTCGGCTTCATCAAGCCGGCCATCAGGTTGAGCAGCGTGGATTTGCCCGAGCCCGAGCTTCCAAGAAGAGCGACAATCTCACCTTGCCTCACACGAAAGTTAATTTGCTGTAATACGGGTGTCGTTTCTGTGCCGTTCTGAAAAGCATGGGACAAACCTTCTACACGCAGCAATGCCGTCACTCCTTTCATGACGTATTTTTAGGTAACCGGACCTACACCTACACTATAAATACGGCATGTCCAGCAGAAAAGTTTGGCATTTCTGCGTTTTCTTATAAATTTTTGCAGGATTCGATCCGGCAGCATATTTCACGCCTCAAAGCCAGGTATCACGCTGAATCGCACTCCCCGCGGAGCCCTGCTAATGGGGCTGCCGACAGTCTTGTCCGGCAGTCTATTTTCCCGTTACGGGTCGCATGCCCATCCATCCGGTTCTAGTGTCGAGTGATACGCAAAAAGTAATGAAAGGGGCCGTTTCCCCCAAATGGGCTTTGTCAAATCCAGCTTCTTGCAGAAAAAATATGGTAATATACATGGAGATAAATTCTCGTCAACTAGGAAGAAAGCCAGATTCAAGAATAGAGGTGCTGTTTATGCTGCAAACGGTTTCAGGGCCAATTACTGCGCAGGAAGCGGGACGAATTTTGGAACATGAGCATGTGCTCGTAGGGTTTGTGGAAGACGGAAAGCTTACGCCGGAGCTATATAACCGTGACGAGGTGGTCACGTCCATCCTCCCGTTCTTGTTGAAGCTGGCGGAAGCCGGATGCGGCACCATGGTGGACTGTGCGCCGGAGTACTTAGGCCGGGACCCTTACATTCTGAGGCGGCTATCGGAGCTGGCCGGAATCCATCTGATCACGAACACCGGATTTTACAAGAAGCCGTATCTGCCTTCCTTCGTTTACGAGATTTCCGAACGGGACCTGGCCGATATATGGACGCGGGAAGCGCTGGATGGCATTGGGGAGAGCGGCGTGTATCCGGGTTTTATCAAAATCGCGCTTAACGACGGGACGGCAATCGACGATACGCAGTTGAAGATCCTCCTTGCCGCTATGCGAACCTCATTGGAAACCGGCCTGCCGATTCAGTGTCATACGATAGGCCCTGACATCGCCCTGCACGCCTACGAGATAATGAAACGCGCGCATTTCGACCAGGAACGATTCATTTGGATACACGCGCAAACCTTTAAAGACACTGTGGTTTACGAGCGCCTTGCAGAGGCGGGCGGATGGATTTCCATCGACTCCATAATGAAGGGGACTTACGGGGAGCATGTGGATCTGTTGGCTCAACTGCTCGACTGCGGCGTCGGGAACCGTCTGCTGTTGTCTCAGGATACCGGCTGGTACAATGTAGGACAGCATAAGGGAGGTAACTTGCGTCCTTATCACCACTTGTTTACGGACTTCTTCCCTGCCGCAGCGGCCAGCGGTCTCGATCCTCATTGGCTGGAGCAATGCGTTACGAGCCATGCCTTTCAAGCTATGAGCAGGCGAGCCTAACACAAATAAGGGGATCCACCGTTTGTGCATCGTTCTATACAGGCAAAGAAACTTCAATACACCGATTCTGCGAATCCATATTAAGTCAGGTCTTCGTGATTGATTCGGACTTTTGATGCATTCTCTTTATTTGTTCTGCTGGAGCTGTTAAGTATTCGGCTAGCCTCTGCGCGCTTTCTTGAATTTCTTTCTCTGAAATGTGCGGAGCACTATATAAGACGAATGGAGGCAGATACAGCATCTCTGTTAGCAGAACAGTAGCCTCTAAAGGCAATAGGTACTGTTCTAACGTATATTTGCTGAAACCGTCCGGTCGATAGGAATCCTCTGGACGACCTGCAGAAATAGCCAAGACATATTCTTTGCCCCGTAACTGATTGCCCGTGCCATATGCAAAACCATATGTATATACTTCATCCTGCCACTTTTTCAGAAGGGGAGGGGTACTATACCAGTAAAGCGGAAATTGAAAAACGATTCGATCATGCTTTAACAGCAGCTGCTGTTCTCGCTGAACATCAAGTACTTCTGATGGATAGGCGCCATACAAATCATGTATCGTAATGTCCGATTCGGCTTCTAATCTTTCCTTCCAAACTCGATTTACTTTCGATTCTTGAAGATTAGGATGAGCGATGATGACAAGAGTTTTCATCTTAATAAATGACCTTCTTTTTTAAGTTTACACTGATTATATCAGACTGGGCCGAAGAGTAAACCGTTGACGATGACAACAAGGCTAGACTCTCTTGGAGGATAAAGCAGCCGGTTCGTGTTCCTATTCCGGGGGGGCTACCCAGCCGACGACGGTTCAAAATCGCGACGTAAGATGGCGCGGGAAGATTCCTCCCGTTATAATGTGAACATAAGCTTGAAGACGGAAGGGGTCTATTCCATTGTCACTGGTTGGAGAGGAACGTAAAGGAATCATTCTGGAGCTGTTGAATTCGGAAGGCCAAGTCAAGACCGTCGACTTGGTGAAGAAACTGGCCGTTTCCTCCGAAACGATTCGCCGCTACCTGGAAGAGCTGGAGTCGGAGGGCCGATTAAAGCGCGTATACGGCGGCGCGGTTAAAATAAATGTTAACGGCGAGGAGCCCTCTTATTTGAAACGCGAGGTGCTCTATGCCGATGAGAAGCGGAGCATCGGCAAGGCTGCGGCTGCCCTGATCGAGGATAATGACGTCATCTTTATCGACGACGGCACGACGCCGATGCAGATCATTTATTTTCTCATGAATAAGCGGAACTTAACCGTGCTTACCATGTCGATGCCGGCCCTGCATCTGCTGATGGAATATAAAAACAAGGAGCTGTTCTCCGGCGACATCTACTTGATCGGCGGGAAAGTGAATAACATCCACTCCCGGGTCTCGGGATCGATTGCGGAGAAGATGGTTGCGCTATTCCATGCCGACAAGGCCTTTATCTCGATTGATGGCATTACGCAAAAGGGAATTACGGTGTTCGACGCGGAACGGGGACAGCTCGTCTACAGAATGATGGAGAACTCCAAGCAGCGGATTCTCATGTCCGACAGCTCCAAGATCGGTCAAACCCAGCTCTACCGCATGGCCGAATGGCGGGATATCGATATCGTTATCTGCGAGAAGGAGATGCCCCGAGAATGGAAGAAGACGCTCAATGAACAAGAGGTCAGCTGGATTGTGGCCTACTAAGCGAAAAGAAGCTGTCACCGCGAAAGCAGGCGGTTACAGCTTCTTTCGGCGTTGTCATACGCCTTGGGATCGAGCATGCGACATGTGCTTACGGGACATAGAGCTTCCTATATTCGGGATAAGCGCGAAGATGTATCTCTTTGGCGCGCTGCTGCGTCTTTTCCCTGACCTCCGGCATATCCTCCGCCTCCACATAATCGGCGAGAACATCGATAACATCATCGAAGAGCTTGGCTCTAAAGTACAATTCCATACGCTCGTACACCTCTTCGCCGGCTAAATCAATCACTTTCTCTCTCCAAACCGGCCATTCCCACTTCCCGTATAGCGGCCACAGCAGCACGGAGTAATCCATCGCGGCATCCCCGTTTGCCTTTAAATTATCCCAGTCGATAAGCCACAGATCACGGTTATCATTGGCCAAGATGTTCTGCCAATTGATATCGTTATGCGTAACGTCGGAGGCCTGCTTCCGAAAACAGGGCAGCTCGCCGGCAAGCCGTCTTAAGGCCGCGATCTCCGCTTCAAACCATTCGATCGTTTGGTCCCTCACAAAGGTCAGCGCATGTCTACCCGCTCGGATCCCTTCCAGATCTCCCTCGAACCGGGTGATGTACTCATCAATCAGAGCTTCGGCACAGGTTTGGGCCGCCTCTCCGGATGGGATGGTTTGCCGAATCTGCTCGTCTCTATGTAATTGATGCAGCAGCTGAAGCACTTTCGGAATCATCGGTATCGGGTCCGCGATATCGCTTAGCGGCTTCGCTTCGAGATATTCGAATACCAGTCCGTAAGGATAGCCGGGGATCACCTCCTGCGTAACCTCCCGAACAAGCCGGGGCGCATGATAGCGCTCCGCAAGGTGGCCGCTAATGAGCGCCCACTGCTGCAAGCACGCCGCTCGTTCTTCTTGCGCGAATTTCACGTAGCGAACGGTGTCGCCGTCCGATACCCGGTAGGACTGGTTGACGAATCCCCCCGGGTTCCAAATATACGCGGCTTCGATCTCGGAGCCCCGCAATCCCAGCGCTTGTCCGCAGCGCTTCGCCCACTCCGCCACCTTCAGCTCGGCTGCCTTAATGTCCATTCCCGCCTCTCCTCCTCCGTGCCATGTCAGCATGCTGCTCCAGGGCCATTGTTTCATCCCATGGATTCTACATCCCGCTGATCATTAGTCCCATTAATTACTCGGTAACACTTAGTATGACTCCAGATTGATAAAATGGTTATTCCACAAGACCGGCACGACGGAACTGACGTCGATTTGCGAGCAATACCGGACATCATGCCCATACCCGCGTTCGATGAGCTCGCGTCCGCTGCCGCAAAAGGAGATTGATCGAATAAATGCGCACCGTCCATTCATCCATATTCACATCTCCTATATCTTACCATATTACTTCCCGGTACAATCCATCTTCGTGATTTGCTCCAGCCGATAATATTTGACCTCGCCGGAAGCTCGCCCATTTTGTGCGCACGTAAGAGAGCCCTGCGGCGCTGCAGCAGGGCTCTCTTGGATTTGTGATTATTCTTTAATCTTAATTTTGTTAAACTGTGCCGTAATTGTCACGTTCTGCGACGGCATTTGGTATGTGTAAGTCCCGTCACCTTTTGCCGTTATCGGATATACGGAGTTATCCGCGCCTGTAACCGTCAAAGCGGCTTCGTCAAGCTGAAAGCCTGAATATGCCTGGGTGTAAATCGTTACAGTGTCGCCGCTGTGCGCCCTTGAATAGTTAAGACTTGTGCTGGTGGCAATATCGCCGTTTGCGGATTGCACAACATTAATATTGTTTGTTGCATACAGGGTTATGGAGTTCCCGACAGGAGTGAAGTTAGTATCTTTGGTAACCTGTTGCAAGGTCCATTGCTGATCCTGTACAACCTCGGTCAGTTTCCAGATCTTTCCGTTAGACCATGCTTTTCTCATATCAGCCTGTACCTCGGACGTGAATTCGCCGCCTACATCAAACGCGCCATGTTTTATCGCATTGTTCCAAAGCTTGATTTCCTTTGCCATGTAAGGTCTCGATTGAAATGTGCTTGCAGTAACATACCAACCGGTGCCGGCATTCCAACCGGCCTTCATAGCAAGATTCATAAGCAGGTTAGGCTCGTTGGAAGCTCCATGATTTCCGTGGGTGTATGTCCAGCCAAGCATTTTCGGAAAAAAGTTTAGTCCGTAGAATTCCAAATAATTGTAAATGAGGCTGATCGGTGTATTGGATTCTCCCCAGCTGATCCTGGATGATACATTCCATAAATTAGAGCCCATATCACTTGCTTCTGTAATAAATCCGTCTTTGTTTCCGGCTGCATTTATACGATTATAAACTGCGATAGGAAATTCGCTGAATTGAAGAGGACCGTAAGTTGTCATTTTGGTTGCCTCCAATGCATCATAAGACATTGCATGAACACCTACGTTATTGAATATGTCTGCCATACGGCCGGTCATCTGCTTATTCAATTCCATATCCGCAATATATCTGTCGTAATAGAACCAGAGCAGCTTAGCGGCAGCTCCTGTATCATGAGCGCTTACCGTAGTTGCACGATAACCGCGCACAACGCCTGTCAATTGCCATTCATTATCACTCACTTGAGTGCAGGTGCTAAAAGCTATCATTTCATTATCGATCAGAACGCTGTTTGAACCTGCTGCGCTGACAGCAGCGGGCGAGAATTCCTTGCCGTTATCGATATATACGGTAGTATCGGTATCCGTCATCGGTCTTGTCAGATGCGCAATGCCCGCGCTTGCGAGACCGGCATTAGCAAGGGGCTTGATATATGTCACGTCGCCCGGGGAAATCTCGTTCGACAAGGTATGAACGCCCACCTTAATGCCGTAGCTTGCCGCGATGTCTACCATTTGTTTTGTCGCCGCATCGGAACCGCCGAAGTTGCCGTTAAACTGGTATCCGCCGTCTGTAATCCATGGACCTGACGCTCCGTATTGCCCGTAGATGTAATTAATACCTGCGTCGAGGGCCATTTTGGAGTCATTTACAATATTGTTGTACATATTATCGGTAAATACCAGGAAATCCTGCGCCGTTTCCTGAGAGGTCTTTTGCCACTTGCCGTTAATCGTCGGGTGCGGCAAGCCTTCATTTATCTCTATGTTGGATAAAACGTTTAAAATGTTGGGCGTTCTTGTTCCGAACAAGGCAATAGAGGAGCCTATCATGCTCGCATCGCCTGCGTAATCACCGGTAAGCGCGGGAATGGTGCGCGTGGGTGAATCGGCGTTCCATTCCTGAACCTTACGCTCGGTTGGCTTAGTATAATCCCATGTGTATGCCTGCAACGCACTGCCCCATGTGCTGAAAGCAGCCGCGATATTGTTGAAACCTCTGGCATCGAGGGGATTTAAATATCCGTTAACTAGCGGAAGATCCGACGGGTAGCTTAAATTGTTAAATTCAACCGGCCAGCCACCGACGGTCTTACTGTTCAAGGCATGAATACCGATGCCGAATTTGTCGTTGTATGCAACGCCTGCAACCTGACCGCCTGATTTCATGCCAGTCTTGATGGGACCCCATAATACTGCCTGTGCCGACCATTCCGACGGTAATGTCAAATCTGTCAGCTTAAAGGTGGTATAGCCGCCCTTTTTATCAACTTTTACGGTTGCCTTGCCCTTTACAGAGGCAAAATCCAAGGTTAAGGTCCCGTTTCCTTTTGCATAATGTACCGCTGTTGGATACTGGGGAGCATAGTTCACAATCAGGGACATCAGATACGACGCCTTGCCGTCCGGACTGGATGTAACATAGTCGGTACCGTCAAGAGTATTGATAAGTTTTGTAATCTGACCGGCGCCGTTTAGCACGATATTCAACACGCCTGCCGGAATTACATAAGCATCGGAACTGGGCATAGGTACCCATATCGCTGCCAGAGTTATATCCTTTGTAATCGCAGTGGAAAAATCATAGGGCACGCCTTTAAGCTTCCATCCTGCCAGAACCATACCATCGCTTGTCAAACCTTCAGGAGGGGTCACCGTTTCGCCTTCCGTGACCTTTGCAGTCATTGGTTCCGCATTCTCGCTGTAAGAAAATTTAACGGTGTATACCGGAACGGTTTTCCAATTAGCCACAAGCTTCATGTCACCTGTTACCGGCTTAGAAAAATCCCACGCTGTTCCGCCGGCAACATCCACTGTCCATCCGTCGAAAACCTGACCCAATGTTTGGGAAACGGGGTCGCTGGGTTTTGTTAATACTGTGTCGTTGATTACTTTTACGGTATTTGAAGGGTTAACTCCGTCATTATACTCATATGTAACGGCATTCATAAAGTAGGCCTGCAGCTGGACCATCTGCGGAAGGTTATTGTTGGAGATTGTACCGGTAAATCCGCCACACCACCATCTGATATAACGTGCAGTTGTAGGGGCAAAGTTAACCTGATGACCGCCTGCATTGGTATCCTCCTGATATTCGGTGTCATTTCCAGCTGAAACACCAGTTATGGATCCGTTTACAAGAGTGCCGTTTGCAAATGTCTGGTTCGAGTCCTTTGGATCCTGATGAGCGACATTGTTAACATCCTGATTGAATACGTTGACCCAGTTGATGCCGTCTGCCGAAAGCTGAACAATCTGGTTATGATATGTTCTTAGGCCTGATGCGGGGTGATTCCTATAATAGTTCCATATATTTATGACATTCATCGTTTTTGCTGTTCCTAAATCGATGAGAAGATACACAGCGGATGTATCGCCTGGAGGGACGGTGTTGTTAGCATGCGGTGCGACCCATAAATCGGTATTAAGCGTGCCGCTTGTTATGTTTTGGAGTGAAAATGGGGAGCCTCCCCACCAACCGCCGGTGCTCTGACCGGTTGAATCATAATCGGACCCCGTTACGGTGGCGTTATATGCAAGATTTCCCGGAGGGGTACCTGTTGTCGTCGCTGCCGCAACATATGACGTAGGCGATACTGTTACGACAAAACAACATAAGGTTAGAATAATTGATAAAAGTCTTAGTTTGGTTTGCATAATCCATCAAACTCCTTTAAACATTTAATTTTTGAAGCAAGCATTCTTTAACAGAAGCAATGCCATAAAAATGTAAGTCATCCCTCCTTTCAGATGATTTCCATAAAAAAACAAGCACACCGGTAAGTGGGGTTTATTTTACGCCGCTTGCCATGTACTTTGAGTCTTCGTCGTATGTTTTTTATCGCGATTCATTTTAATTGGCTTTCATCGCATTTTACAAGAGTCATTCACGCAAATAATTAAGAAATCCCTCCTTTCACCTTTTTGACCGTTTTCTAACTTCCCATTTTCCTATTCAGGTCTTTCTCCGCTTTCACGGGGAAAGACCTGAATGAACTTGCATGTTGCATTTACTGAGGTGCGCTAATTTGAGACAGCAAATATTGCTTATTGTTTCTCCGCTATCCAGGCATCCAGCTGTTTTTGCTTCTCCGCGATAATCGTATCGGCGCCTGCATCTTTCAATTTTTCCAAAAATTGCGGCAAATACTTGCCGGGGTCTACAGAGCCGCTGGAGATGGCATAATAAAGCTCATCGATTACAGAATCAACATTAGCCTTCTCGGTCTTCACCGGCGTAAAGTCAAATACGAATCCCAACGCATTGGAAGCTGTCGCATTTGTATTCAGATCGACCCACATATTCGTAAACTTGTTGTCGACCTCGCCGCCTTTCGGATCTCCTTCAAATAAATAGGTAAGCCTCATATTGCCGAATTCCCAAGGGGAAAAGGTTTGATAACCGCTGTCTGTGATCGTTTCAATCCGATTCTCGGAGACTTTCTTGTAATGCTTTCCTTCAACGCCCCAAACAAGGGTATTGTAAATTTCCTTGTCCGTGTTCAGCAGATTGAGGAGCATCATCGCCCTTTCCTTATTCGGGGAATTGGCGGAAATCGCTGTAATGGTGGCGGCGGCTTTATCGGTCGTCAGCAGCGGCTTCACAAATTGGAAATCGTAAGAATGAACATCTTTATTGGAATTGGACATTCTTCCCGTTGCCTCCAGACCGGCTTGTTCAAAGGCCAGGGTATCGATATCGATCTGGCCTAACTGAAGCGCGTTCTTTCCTGCCTTGCGGTCCGCCGAAGTTTCTTTCAAAGTTGAAGCGTCTTTCCTCATGTATCCTTTGCTGAACCAGTCTCTCATCATCGTTACGTATTCTTTGAATTCCGGTGTCTCGTACTGGTTGACAACTTTGCCGCCGTCATTCAAGTAAAGATCTCCCGGAGTCTTGGGATCGCCTAAAGTTTCCAGACCGAACATGGGTGGAGCGGTAAGGAAGGGATCAACTCCCTGACTATATTCCCAAGGGATGAGATTCGGCTCATTCTTCTTCACCGTTTCCAGGAAAGGCGTCAAATCCGATAGCTGCTTAACGGACTTCCAATCCAGATTATATTTGTCCGCAACGGCTTTCTGAATGATATAGCCGTAACCGGCCGTCGATTGCTGGAAGACGGGAACACCGTAAATTTCCCCTTTTACCTTCACGGCATTCCAGAACATGTCGGGAATCCCTTTCTTGGTGTCGGGAGCATATTGGTCAATTAATTCATCCAGCGGCGCGTACGCTCCATTCGCCACGTTCTGGAAATAGTTGTTGAAATTCGAAGCCGTCCAAGCCAGATCGAAGGGCTCGCCCGAACCCATGACGACTTTCATTTTTTCCTCGTATGCTCCCCAGTCAATCAGCTTAAGATGAACCGTGGCATTGATTTTCGGCTGTACGAGCTTGTTCAGGGCGTCTTCTACCGTCTGCAAATCCTTCTGTGGCGATCCCGGGAAGTAGTACGTCAGTTCTACCGGCTTCAAAGTTTCCTGTGCCGGTTGGGTCTCGCCTCCTTCCGGCTGAGCCGCACTTGGCGAAGCCGTGTTGTTTGAATTGTTTGTCCCGCAGCCTGCGAGTACAATCGCGAGCGCGGCAATAATGCCCAATCCTTTTCGCATTTTCAACATCTCTGCCATGACCTCCATGATTTTATATGCTTAACGGGACATACCCGGTAAAGCCTTGCTTTTACGCTTTCACAGCGCCCAATGTAAGCCCTTTGACGAAATATTTCTGAAGAAAAGGATACGTGAGCACGATAGGCCCGACTGCCAAGACGCATGTTGCCATCCTTGCCGTCTCATCCGGTTGCATAGCTGCGGCCTTCACGGTCAAGGCATTCCCTTGCAGGAACGCGATGTTATTCATAATGGACTGAAGAAGAAACTGCAGGGTGTACAGATCCGCGTTCTCAATGAAAAGAGCGGCGGTAAACCAATCGTTCCAGTAAAACACCGCAACGAACAATCCGATGGTAGCCAGCACGGGAGTCGATAATGGAATGACCAGCTTCACGAACGTGTTAAACTCGCCGGAACCGTCGATTCTTGCGGATTCTATGATCGAGTCCGGAATCGTTCTAAAGAAATTTCTCATGATCAGTACGTTTATCGATGAAACCAGGTAAGGCACGATAAGCACGAATATCGTATCTTTCAGATGAAGGTATTTCGAAAGCAGAATATACCAAGGCACCAAGCCCCCGCTGAATAGCAGGCAAAACACAACCAGGAACGAAACGATATTCCTGTACTTGACCTCGTTTCTGGAAAGGCTGTAGGCGAACATGGAGGAGATGATCAAATGCAGCAGCGTTCCAGCCGCTGTAACGATAATGGTCACTCCGTATGCCCTGAGTATGGGGGAATTCCCCATTAAAATATATTTATAGGCGTCGAAACTGAAATTCTGCGGAATGAGGCGGTACCCGTGTTGGAATATAGACTGTTCTTCGGTCAACGACACGGACAGGACTAATAGCAATGGGATCAGACATAGCGCCGAATACGCCATGAAGCTGATATTGAGTGCAATCTTGGACACATGTAGTCGATTCATCTCGTCTTCCTCCTAGAACAAAGAACTGTCGCGGTCGTACCGCCGAATCACGTAATTGGACGCAACGACGAGAACGAATCCAACGCACGACTGGTATAAACCGACGGCTGAGGACATTCCGAAATCTCCCATCGTTTTCAGCGCTCTATAGACATAGGTATCGATAACATTGGTGGCGCTGAATAATACCCCCGATTCCTTCGGGAGGTTATAGAATAAGCCCCAATCCCCAAAGCCGGCGTAAAAAATTTTGCCCGTTTGCAGGAGCACCAATGTAATCGTAATCGGGGCGAGCATCGGAATCGTGATCCTGAGCGCTTGCTGGAACTTGCTCGCTCCGTCTATTTTGGCTGCCTCATAGAATTCGGTCGAGATCCCGGAGATCCCCGCCGCAAAGATGACGGCGAAGTAACCCACATTTTTCCATACATAAGCCGCCGGCAAAATATATCTCCAATAACTCGGTTCCGAATACCACTGAACAGGATCAACCCCGAATAACTGAAGCAAATAGTTCATGATCCCCCTGTCCACGCTCAGAAAGGAAAAAAGCAAATATTCGGCTACGACCCACGACAACAAATAAGGAAGAAGCAATATGCTTTTGTACGCTCCCGCGAGAAAGCGGCTGCCGACTTCATCGATTAAGATGGCGAAGACCAGCGCAAGTCCGATCCCCAAAACAATGAAGACCACGTTATAGAAGATCGTGTTAAAGGTGATTTGGAATAGGGCATCCGATTTGAAAAGAAACTCGAAATTTTTGAAACCGATCCATGGACTCCCCGTTATGCCTTTAAACGGGTTGTATTGCTGGAAAGCGATAACGACGCCGATCATCGGCAAGTAGTAGATAACGATAATGAAAAGCAGTCCCGGAAGCATCATGGCATAGAAGGTTTTGTTTCGGATAATCTCGCTTATGAAGGGTATCCTTCGTCGAACGCTTGTTGTTTCGGATTTCTTCGTCATGGTTTCCACTGGTGTTCTCCTTGCATTCGTTTTTTTACTGTAAGCGTAGTCCCATGCTGCCGTAAAAGAAACGATAAGATTCGAGATTACTCCAATTTTTAAAACCGAGCGTCTATAAAAAATATCTAAATCTCTAAAAAATGAACCTCGACCCGACATGCGCCATTTTCCCGTTCCTTTTTCCTCCGCATTCTTATAAAATAAAACCACTGTAACTAAGCGAAAAAAGAGGGGCGTTTGAACTTGGAAGCGTTTAAAGTCCGAACCAGTATGTATAAGAGACTGCTCATCTCCTTCGTGACGATCATAATCGCCCTGATTTTGGTTCTTTCCTCTATTCTGTACTATAATTACAGCTCATCATCGATCTCGCTGCTGAAGAATATGAAGGCCGACATTTTGTCCCAAACGAGCTACAGTGCCGTGTATATGGATACTATCTCCAAGAGATTCTGCCAGTCGCTGTCGTTGAATCATTCCATCATCGCCTTCGCGAACAGCAATCAAGATGATATTCTGATCACCGGCAAGGCGATTCGAACTTTGAGCGCCCTGGCCATCCCGAACACCTACATCCATTCCGTGTATGTCTATAACAAAAAAATCGATACGCTCATTTCCACGCCGTCGGATACGTTTTACAGCAGCCCCGATTTCTTCGATCAAGATATCGTAGGGATGTTGAATCATCTGCAAAATAAGGAGATGCCCATTCTCTACCCCATTCCAAGAAAAATCGCCAATCCGGAAGGGGCTAACGCGAAGTTTTCAAACGTGTACACCTATGTATTGTTCGATACGATTAATCCCCGGAAAGCCTTCAACAACGCCATCGTATTGAATATAGACGCCGATTGGCTGAGGAGGACGATTTCTTCCATCGACAGCAAGATGAACAGCGAAGGAAGCGAGCTCTTGGTCGCGAATGAAAGCGGTATCATTGTGAACCACTCTTCGCCCGACCAATTCATGAAAAACATAGCGGATCAAGATTATTTCATCAAAGCGCGTTCCTCCGCGAGTTCTTCCGGCTCGTTTTTCGGCAATCTCGATCATCGCAAGTACGTCATCTCCTATGTATCCTCCAAAGATCTGGGATGGACGTTCCTGAGCATGACGCCGTATAAATCCGTTTTTGCAAGCGTGCAGCGAAACGGGGTCATTACCCTCGTATTTTGTTTAATCGTGCTGCTGCTCGGGTTATTTTACGCCTACCTGGCTTCCAAAAAACTGTATCGCCCGATTGGCGCGCTCACAGACGGCATCAAGCAAAGGCTAAAACCCGAAAACAGACCGGAACAAAGCATGGACGAAGTTGGCTTTCTGGCGAGCGCTTTTCACGGAATCATCGATAAGACAGCCTACTTGGAAGACATGAAGAGAAACAGCGCCCCCCTGTTGAAAAATGAATATTTAAAAAATATATTGAGCGGTCAAGTCGTGCTTCCGCTTGGAATACCGGCCGCCTTCGAGAAAGAGCTCAACATTCATCTGAATTTACGCCATGCCATGTTTCTGATTCTCCTAAAGATCGATGGTTATAAAAGCTTTGTCGAAAAACACAATGAAATGGACAGATCCTTGTATAAGTATGCCATTGCGAATATCGCCAAAGAGGTGACTTCCGAGTATTTCAGCAATGAAGTGATCGATACAAGCGCCGACCAGCTTGCCGTTCTGGCGGACGTAAAAGCGTTCCCGGGCAGCCTGGAGCCGATATACGACGCGTTTCACGCGATCGTTTCGAGAATACAGGACAACGTCCGAAGGCATCTGAATATTTCCTTATCGGGTACGCTCGGTTTCAGGATCGAGTCGCCGGAACAAATTAAATCGGTTTACGAGGAAACGCTGAATCTTTCCATGTATAGGATCGTCTATGGACATTCCAGCATCATTACTCCGGACATTTTAAAGAAAGTGGATTGGGGCCGTTTTAAGTTTCCCACGTCCAAAGAAAAACAATTGATCGATTCGTTAAAGCTAGGAAACGGCAACGCGGCGAAAATCGCCTATCAGGAGATTATCCAATCGATCGAACGCACTCCCTATGACAATATCATGAGCTCGAGCATTTATCTGTTTTTCTCCATCTATAATTCGTTAAACCAGATCGTTGCCGACACGCCATCCAGATTCAACGATTTATCCATCGATTTTCTTCATAAAGCAACCGGGCTGGAAACGCTTGAAGAGATGGAGGTAACGTTCTTCGAGTTAATCGATGATATTATCCTCTTGAAGGACGGAACGAAAGACAGGAAGAAAAACGAGATCGTGAATCGCGTGACCGAGCATATCCAGAAAAACTATTCGGATAAGAACCTATCCCTGAACAGCTGCGCAGAATCGCTTTCCCTGTCTACGGTCTATCTTGGCAAGCTATTCAAAAATGCGACCGGCAAATCGGTAGCCGAATATATTACGGCTGTCCGCATGGAGAAGATCAAACATTATTTGGAGCAGAGCAGCATGCCGATCAATAATATTTTGGAAGAATGCGGGATGGAGAAGTCAAATTACTTTTATACGAGCTTCAAAAAGTATTTCGGCGTTTCTTTGACGGAATACCGATTAAAGTCTGCCAATACAGGTGACGAGTGAACGAATAGAAAGAAATTAGGGCTGTGCCTAAGCTATACAACGCTTCGGTACAGCCCCATATGATCATAGGGATGAGTTCAGAATGACTCTCTAACATTTTGCTCATCTTGTCTTCTATATCTAAGGCAGCCTTCTCCATTTCTGAGTAAAGAGGGCTTTCTGCCCATGCACTGAGACAGTATAGCCTCATTTCGGATTCCCCTAGTTTTCGCATCTGCTGCGCGATAAGAAAGGCAATAAACGCAACCGTTGATTTGTGACACCCTAAATTTTACCGGTTCTCGAAGCTTAGGGTCGAGATCTGTGGACTTCGTATAGGCATCCATCTCACTTAGAAGTTAAATCCCTGTGGCACTAATTTCATCACCTGATAAATGTCTAAATGTGTGGACATAGAGTGATCCTTCTTTCTTGAGTGTATTTAAACATAAGGCTGCATACCTTTTTCAATCCAATCTTCACGTGTGGGACCAAGTACATTGGGAACTCGTAAACCAGCTTGCCGCATCAATACCGTCATTTGGCCGCGGTGATGAATTTCATGCCGTAGCGAGTACCGTAAAGCAGCGCCGTTCTGCCAATCCTCACCGAACAGGTTAACGATCTGGCCAAGCGACTCGTCAGTCCATTGGCTTCTAATGGCACGCAGCATGGATTTTCCAAGACGCCGGTATTCAGTTAAAATCTTTGCAGCTGACACAGGTACGTTTTCATCCGCCAAAGGCTCGTCATAGGATAATCCCAGATAGGTTAGAAAGTTGATCGAGCTTACGAGATGCCAAGCAATCTGGCCAAAAGTTCTCTGATTGTCCGAGACGGCTTGTGTTAGTGATTCGTCCGTAAGTGAATCTAAAACCCGTTCCGTTATAACCGACTCCATTTCGAATTCCTGCACGAAATCATTGATTTTGGAAAACAATCATGTTCCCTCCAAGTTAATTAATTTTCCTACAACGAAATTATATATAGTTATCGCTGACATCTATGGTCAGTAATTATGGTACCGAATAACTTTCTATGACGGCATCGAAAGAAGGGGCTACTCCGTGTTAAGAGTAGCCCCTTCCTTCGCATTGAGTGTACTTTAGATCCCTTTGCCCCCGACCGGTCGCAACTTTACCGGCTCCACGCCGGCAATCAATGGTCTGCAACGCTGAATCAATGCCAATACATTTTCATTTTTAAGGGATTCGGCATGCGCTTCGGCATCTCTCCATAACTCCGTCACCCATATCGCATCCGGATCGTCTTCTGCCACATTGATGATATACAATTCGCAGCCTTCTGCAGAATCCAACAGATTAGCCGCTTCCAGCATCATTTGCACGAGAGCATCTCCCTGGCCTGGGTGAGCCGTTAATTTTCCATACATGGCGAATTTGTTCATATCCATCACCCCTTGCGTTTTTGGATTATAGTGATTTCATCGATTCGTAATGCGATGCTATACCATAACTAATTTCCACCAGCCGCTCGATAAGAATGTCCGGTTCGAGAATGATAAGCGATTTTCCATAGGGGAGAAGAAAGTAAGGCACATAGGACTGCAAGGAATGAATGCCGAGCCTGAATAATGCTACTCCATCTTTGCGTTCAACAAGCGTATGGCCAAACAACCAATGCTGGCATAAGAGATCCAGCGCTTGCTCATGCCCTTGTATCCTTACCGCTGCGAGAGATTCCGAATCCAAGGTGCCGGGAAGCAAATTCCGCATCAGAAAGTCTTTAGCGGAGAAAGCGGCAGGCCGCTCGAAATAACGATCGCTCGGTTCCATTCGTGAAATGCGATCCACCCTGAAACTGCGTACCTCCTTCCGAAGGTTGCAATACCCGACAGCATACCAACTACCTTTCCAATGTACAATGCCGTAGGGGTCGACTTCGCGTATGTTGGGAGTGTCTCCCTTGCCATTAACGTAGACCATCTCCACCGACCTGCCCTGAGCAGCCATTTCTTCCAAAACACGAAGCAAATCCCGCTGTTTCCCTTCGATCGGCGGATGAATGATGGAGAGACCCTCCATGTGCCGCTCGATTTGATCCAGCTGCTCCTCATTCGTGTAGCGCTTCAATTTATTGATCGCTCGGTTAAGCTCTTCCTTAAACGGATAGCCCGCCTCGTGTGCGAATGTTGAAGCGTGTACAAGTGCTTTCTGTTCTTCCAAGTCAAACAACAGCGGAGATTCCGCAAAATGACCGAGTATTCGATAGCCCCCATTCGGCCCAGAATCGGCTATAATAGGGACCCCGCTAGCACACAATGAATCGATATAGCGGTATACAGTACGAATATGAATCTCCAGCTCATTCGCGAGCTTCTTTGCTGTCATTCGTCTACCCGACCGAAGAAGCCATAATATGGACAGCATATGGTCTGATTTAGACATATTTCGCCAAACCTTCCTGATATGAAATGAGAAAGTTATTGAGATTAAGGATAAATTCTTTCACCTTTTTCAAGCATCATGACAAACTGTTTAATTCGTTTCGTTCGGGTTTCTTGCTTTTTTGCGTTATGAATTCTAAATATGATCGCATATTTATTTTGTCTATTTAAAGTATCATAAAATGCCTTCGCCTTTGCATTACGTTCCAATTCGATCGCGAAGTCCTCTGGCAAAGAGGCAGTACTTTGCGATTCATAGGCCTTATCCCATTGTCCGTTCTGTTTGGCAGCTTCAATCGCCTTAAATCCGGAGGGCCTCATTCTTCCATTTGTGATAAGAAGCTCTGCTTTTTCTTTATTCACTTTAGACCAGATGCTCTTCGCCCCACGCAGAGTAAATCGTTGAAGCCATGTTTTGTCATCGAATGTTTCCTTCTGACTATCGACCCACCCATAACATAACGCACTTTCGAGTGCTTCATCATAGGAAACAGAAACAACGCCGGAATTTTTTTTCGCGATCTGCAAACGGAATCCCGCTGAAGTATCATAATTGTTCTCAAGCCAATTCTCTAGAGATTGTTGGTCCGCGAAGAATAAAACCGGAAATTCACACGATTTCTTTTTCACATGATACGCCTCCTGATTAAAGTATATACAATTATAACTGACAGATACAGTCAGTGATTATTTCGACAAGACGTGATTATCTATAGGTGTTATCATCCAGCTAGGACTGGAGGATCGTCCGGAATCCGTCATAACGATCATATTGCCGAGCGAGGACTAATTACTAAGACGGGGGTCTTGCCCCCGGCCCATACGCTGTACAATAACGAATAGACAGGAACAGCCCTTGATCTGCGGATCAAGGGCTGTTCCTGTTCAATTTAATTCGCTCGCTTGCGCCTCCATCGCTCGCCGATGATCGCGAAGCGCTGATAGAACCACTTCGATTCCTTGGCCAGCAGCGGACCGAGAACGGCCAGAACGAGCACATACAGCACGGCGAAGGATTGAATGGACGCCATTAACCCGCCCGCCTTGCCGATATTCGCCATAATAATCGAGAACTCTCCCCGGGCGACCAGCGTGAACCCAACGTTGAGAGACGCCCGCGGCGACGCGCCGGAGAGCCGGCCGGCAATCATGCCCGCCGCCAAGTTGCCAATAATCGTAAGGATTACGGCTATAACCGTCATGCCGACGGCTCCGCCCAGCGACGAGGGCTCAATCGTTAAGCCGAAGCTGAAGAAGAACATCGCGCCGAAGAAATCCCTAAACGGCATGATCTGCTGTTCAATCCGCTTGACATGTCTCGATTCTCCAAACACAAGTCCGATCATCAGAGCGCCGATCGCTTCCGCTACGTGCAGCGTTTCGGAGAAACCCGCGACCAGGAACAGCAGCGTCATCACCATGAGCAGGAAGAGCTCTGAAGAAGGGACATTCAAGGCAATATCGATATATTTGATCACTTTCCTGCCTATAAACAGGAACAGCACAATGAATGCAAGAGCCGTGAGCGATATGAGCAGCACGCTGACGATGGAGGTTGCCCCGCTTAATACAAGGCCGGTTAAGATGGAGATGTGGATCGCGATGAATAAATCGTCGAACATAATCATCCCCATGATCATTTCCGTCTCCGGGTTAGCCGTCCGCTTCAGATCCACCAGAACCTTGGCTACGATGGCGGTGGAGGAGCTCGTCATAATTCCGCAAACGACAAGCGTCTCCTTGACGGGTAAGCCCGCAATCCAGCCTAACAGCAGCCCGGAGAGGAAATTTAACGCAACATAGAATGAACCGCCGATCAAGATCGCTTTACCCGACTTGAACAGCCGCGCGACCGAGAACTCCATTCCCAGATAGAACAGCAGGAACAGAATGCCCAGACGCCCCATAAATTCAATAAAAGAGGAGCTCTCGATAAAACGTAAGTCGATCTTCCAGAAATGCGGAGCATGAGGGCCAACAGCCATTCCGATTAAAATATAGAACGGGATAACGGAGAAACGAAGCTTATTGGCGAGAAAGCCCGTAAACGTAATGAGCGCCAGCGCGATACCGACTTCGAATATGAGCATCTCCATAGGCTACAGCTTCCCGTTGCGAAGCAGCATCTTTAACTGCTTGATTTGCGCGCGCTCCCCGGCCACGACGAATGTCATACCCGCTCCAATGACGAGATCGGCGCCAGGATTCATATGCGTCTTCTTATTCTTCTGCGCCACGGCCAAGATGGATGCTCCCGTTGCTCCGCGGATGTCCAATTGACCGATCGTCATGCCTTCGCTCTTCGATTCCGGCTCCAGACGGATCCACTCGATCGCCAGCCCGTCTAGCAATATATCCTGGTTATCCGAGAAAGCCGGCTTGTACGTGATCCCGGCGAGAATGGCCGATATCGATCTGGCCTCGTCGTCATCCAACGTGACCATGGAGAGCATCTCATCCGGCTCTTCCGGCGAGAGGTGAAACAGATCGCGGCGTTCGTCATTATGAACGACGATGACGAGCGTATCGCCGCTTCTGGTGTTCATGGTGTATTTACGTCCGATTCCCGGGAGATCCGTCTCTTTCAAATTCATCGATAATACCTCCCTTCAGAACATACTGATCAACCTGTGGCTGCATGAACGGTTCTATGCATACGATTCTATGGTTCATCGTAGATTTCCCTCCCCATATGAAGGTTTCCGAAACCAATTCCTCTGTTCATACAATCCCCTCCTAATAAAATAGACCTCTTGTCAGTCAGAGGTCCTACCGCCATTCTATCAAATTGTAAATATAAGTCCAGCAGGAACAGATTTAAAAATATGGAATTGATATTTCTTCAGCTTTTCTGCAGAAATATTCCATCACAAATCCGTCCGAGGGATGGATGGATACCACTTCAAAGCCGGCTCTGGCCATCATCCCTTCCATAATCCAGTCGAAGGTGCTGAATTCATCCCGGATATGCGTCTCAACCTCCGCTTTGAACAGCTTGCCTGCATGCGCTTCGAAGCCGGCGATGAAACGATCGATTTTACGCTGATATTCCGCCGGCCGGAAATGGAAAATAACATCGTGCAAGTATAAGATCCCGCCCATCTTAAGCATTGCATTCATCCGCATCAAGGCGATTTGCTTCCAGAAGTCCGGCAGATGGTGAAGCGCCACTTTCGTAGAGACGATATCCACCGGCTCCGCGCGATGCTCATAGCTTAAGAAGCCGGAGTGAATGAATTCGATATTGGACCGCTGTTCCCGCTCCGCCTTGCGCCTGGCCTGCTGCAGCATGGCCTCGGACACATCGACCGCATAGATCATGCGAAAATGCTTGGATGCATGAATCGCGGCTGCGCCGGTCCCGCATCCCATGTCCAGCAGCGTAAGCTCCTGATGATGTTCGAAGGGCATCCGGCTTAGGAAGCCGGCAAATTCCTGTTCATCATTCCTGAATTTCTGATGCCGGCTGTCATAGATCTCCGCTTGCTCCGGATCTGCATAGTCCACGCCGCAATGCTTAAATTCATCATAGGTCCAGTTATTCATCGGAACTCCCTCCCCCTTAAATCAATGCGTACAGCTCCTGCATCGGCCGGATCACATTTTGTTTCATTCTTGCGGAGGCCGCTTCCGGATCACGCTCTTCCAGCGCCGCGATAATCGCTGCATGCTCTTCCTCGGAGGACCGTGCCGCCGTAGGAGGCTGCTTCAGGAAAACATACTTAAACCTGCGGATATGAATCTGCAGCGATGCGCTGAATGAAGCAATGTACGGGTTGTCGGATATCTCGACGATCATATTGTGGAACTGCTCGTCGAGCTCCATCGCCTGGTACGGCTGTCCGTTCCGGATGGCTTCGCCGAACTGGGCGTTAAGCTCCTTCAGCAGCTCGATCTGTTCCGGCAGAATGAGCTGCGCCGCTTGCTCGGCAGCGAGGGCGTAGAGTGCTGCGAGCGTGGGATACATCTTCAGCATGTCATCCTTCTCGATGCGCGTTACCCGCGTTTCCTTGCCGGGATGCATCGATACGAGCCCCTGCATCTCCAGCAGCTGAAGAGCCTCGCGGATCGGCGTTCTGCTGACGGCCAACGATTCCGCAAGCTCGGCATCAAACAGCTTCTCGCCCGGCAGCAGCGTCCCTTCAATGATCCAGCGTTGAATTTGCGAGAGTGCCCGTTCTTTGGCAGATATTCGGGTCGGCGATGCGAAATTTTGAGGTACCGGCATGTTCCATCCTCCTTAACTTGATTTTCTGTTATATGCAATATATCGCATACATATACTGAATGCAAGATTGAGGACGCCAATGCAGTGTTCGGAATGATGGTTGAGACGCTTCGCCTGCTAGGCCGGGGACCTCATCGCATCGATCCATCCATTATCGTCCGAATCGGTTATCCTACGGATCAGCCGCTCGATGGGCTGCGGCGCTTCTACGATTATAACCAGGCGGATATCATGATGAATCCCAGAACAGGCAAACCGCTGTGCATTCCATATGGGCTTCTGAACGACGCAGACGCATTGCATCCGGCTAAGCATGGTTCCTCAGCGAACATTGCGACGGAGGCCCCAGTCCCTGCTTCTCATGAGGAGCGTCTGAAGATCGGGGCTGTCTGAGCGCAATCGAAGCAGGATAAAGCTTCTAGCAACCGGAGGGTCAAGCATTAATTTCAATTCATTCCGGCGGCAACATCCTAGCCTGACAAGACAAGAGACCGCGCTGGGCGCGGTCTCTTATGGTATAGCTGCTTTTAATCTTATGATTTGACCTTGGTGAAATACAGGTTCAGATCATCGTCGACGCAGACCTGCGTACCAGGAATGACGGGCTGCTGCTTGTACATCACACCTCTGCCGTCCGGAACGTATCCTCTCTTGGCGTAAATCCGCTGCGCATTCCCGTAATCCCGATACAGTCCCACGCCAATGCCGACGATTCCGCACCGCTCCAACGCTAAGGTCTCGACAGCTTCCATTAACGCATGGCCGATTCCGCGATTCCGCAGGGGAGGAATCACATTGAAGTCGTTGATCTCTGGTATGCCATTCTCCGCAAAATAAGGATAGCCCGATACGTCAAGAAGATGCAGGCTTCCTGCAAACTGCCCTTCGTAGAAGGCAAGTAGCGTAACTCTTTGGCCTGTTACGTTCTCATCCCAGCATCTCGCGATGTACTCCATTGGTTTGCCAATATGATGTTCCGTGAAAACGCGATATATATGCTCAACGTCTTCCCCGGTCATTGGCCGGATTACGATTGGACTTGTCATAGCCACACCCCGTTATCGCCTAATCAAAATGATCTCACAACTCTGATTTTACCATGGCTGGCCTGGTTATCACTCGTTCATCTATAACTATAACGGAATTTTACCGGCGTAAAGCCGCGCAGCATAGAAAATATGTCCATATTCTTATATTATAATGGCAAATAAACTGGCGGTGATGAGCTTTTGAATAGCCTAATTAAGGGACTGCTTGCGTTCTTCCTAGTCCTCATGTTCTTGTTCGTTGTCATTGGCGTTATCAGTTTTCTATCCTAATAAGCCGAACATCGGCCTAACGCGCATGAGAATCCTCTCCCAGTCTCTGCCGCAATAATATAATAAAAGCCTGCAGCCTTCTGACTGCAAGCTTCTATCTCGTTTAATCCTTCTGGGTTATTGAGCCGAGCCTGCCGGAACGCTCCTGTACAGCTGGTTTTCCCAACCCTTTAATTCATTCTGCTTGTCGCATTGCAGCCAGATATCCATCGTGCCGCGCGATCTGTTATTCCAGTAAGGATACGGGATCGCCGTGATGGTATTTCCACCCGAATCTTTGGTGCGTAAGATTACCGCGCCGTCGAAGAAGTCCTGCACATATTCCGTTCTAAAGTCAGGCGCATTCGAAATCTTGCGGTTCAAGCGTTTCTCTCTATCCAATGCCTCGCGCTTATATAGAACGATGCCATCGACGGATCTATCGTTATCTACCGATTCCAGACAGTAGAGCATAGGTCCCCGTTTGATCGCCACCTTATCCGCATGTGTTCTCACATATGGATGGGCTTCGATTAAGTCAACGGGCATATCCAAATCAAGCACGATCGCATCCCCCAGGGACCATGTTTTTTCAATCACGGCATATCCATTCATGATCCGGTATTCTACCGGCTGATTATTTACGAGAATGGAATAATTCCTGCACCATTCGGGAATCCGCAGACGGATGGCGAACGCGGACTCTCGTTCCGGCGTTACGGAAATCCCGACCGCACCTTCCCAGGGATATGCGGTTTGCTGCTTCAGCTTGACATTCACCCCGTTAATCTCCATCTCGCTTTCGCTTCCAACATACAGATTCACGAAAGCTCCTCTTTCGTCGTATGCGTAGATGTAGGAGGCTAGTTCCGGCAATAGCTTGATGATCATCGGCGGGCAGCACGGACAGCTATGCCATTCCCACCGATTGTGGCCGCCGTGGCTGACGAGCGGATTCTCGTAAAAATACTTGTGCCCGTTCATAGAACGTCCGGCCAGCACGATATTATAAAGAATCGTTTCCAGTTTATCGATATACCGGCCTTCCCCAGTCGCTAAATAAAGGTTCCAGCTAAAGAACCCCATACCGACGCCGGCGCAGGTTTCCAGGTATCCGTTGTCGGGCAGTTCATAATTGCCGCCGAACTTCTCGTCCTCGTGAACGGCTCCGACACCGCCGGTAATGTGCGATTTTTGGTAAGAGATATTGTCCCAAAGCTTCTTGGCCGTCTCCAGAACCTTCGCTTCCCCGGTAGACAGGTACAAAGCTGTCAGACCCGTATATAAAAGCGTTGCGCGAACGGCATGTCCAACAGCCTCGTCCTGCTCCAACACCGGTATATGATCTTGTGCGTATTCTCCATGGGAATACCTGCCTTCATGATTTCCCCGGTTATGGATCCAGAACGTAACTAATTCCAAATAGCCGGTTGCCTCGAACGGAGCATTCATTGTCTTGGCGAGCTCCGGTTCGTCAACGGAAAGCTGGTACAGCTTCAGCAGCGCTTCTTCCGGGAGCGAATGTGCCGGTACAATATTGCGTTTGGGCGGAGGACCCATAAGATCGCTCATATGATTGGCGAATTTCACGGCAATTTCAAGCAAGGAAGTCTTGCCGGTCGCCTTGTAATGGTGAACGGCAGCCTCAACCAGACAGCCGGCGTTGTATACATCATGCTGCCACCGCAGATAGCCCCCATTCTCGCCCCAGCGCTGACCCGGGCGGTCAAGCAGCGTATACGTGTTGATATAGCCGTCTCCTACGGTGTTTTGCGCGCGGGCTACCTTCTCAATGATCTCGTCTACTCTGCGATCCAATTCCTCGTCGTAATCGACGGCTAGAATATCGGATATCCCCCGGATCGTTTCGTAGATTAAGCCGTCAAACCACGGTTCGCCGCAGTGATACCCCTCCTCAGCGCCTTCAGAGACGAAATCGAAATTCCGCATAGCGCCGTCATTCTCGAATTTATCAAGCACATCATACACGGTTACATCCCGCAGCACTTTTAATTTGGGTGCCCAGAAAGTATCGTTGATGCTCACTGAACGGACCGGAAGGTTATGAACGATCTGGTGCTTGTAGGTTGTTGGCCGCATGCGGTCTTTCATGGTTTTGTTGGTCAACACGAACACCCCTTTTGAGAAATTGGTTTACACGGCTGCTTCGTCACTTGCCAAGGAACTCGATTATAGCCTGGCCTACTGTGTCGGCTTTGTGGGTGGCCGCTATCCTGATCGCGTCAGGAGCATGGGACATGGCTACGCTTCGGGAACATGCGCGAAACATGGCCAGATCGTTGAAGGAATCGCCGATGCATACCGCTTCCTCCCCCTGGATGCCCAATAATCTCATTAGCAGCTCCACGCCTGTTCCCTTATCTACGCCGCCGGGCATCACGTCAATGCCATCCGGATCGGAGAATGAAGCCGTAATCCGATCACCGTATTGGTCCTGCAGCTGATCCAGCATGGATTGCAGCAGCGGAACCGTGCCATAGATGGAAAACTTCGTGACCGGCATCCCTTGTGCAATGTCCGACATGACTTCGCGGCGTTCACGGAGCGGAGTCAAGAATCGCTTGCCTACACGTTCCGCCTCCGGGGTTAGCTCACTCACGTAATTACCGTCGGCGCTGCAAATGACGGTGACAAGTTCGGGATGGCGTACGGCTTCCCGTACCGATAGAGCAAGGTCTGCATGATAGTCATTCGATTGAATGATTCCGCCATCCAAGCCGATAATGGCAGCCCCATTCTGGCAAATCGCATAACAGGGAACTTCCAGCTCATCCATGACGAGCCGGATTTCCTCATACATCCTCCCGGAAGCGAGACATATGGCGACGCCCATCTGATTGGCCTCGCGGATCGCTCGCACATCTTCATCGCGAATTTGCTTGCGGCTGTCCATTAAGGTGCCGTCTATATCAGATACGAATAGCTTCATCACCATTCGGACGATTCCTCCTTTCACTAGTGGCAGGTTAATAGGATTGCCGTGAACGGCAGGAAATCAATGTTCTGGAATGCATACCCGGCACCCGCTTTCATATGAACGAATTGCGGCTTCCGCAAGAAGAAGCGCGCGATATCCTGCTCTGGCATCGATAGGAGGGGCTTCGCCATTACGGAGAGCGAGGAGAAGCGATTCGACATGCTTGTCGAACGTCCGATGGAACTCGCGGTCCGCATCGTTGAAATAGCCGGCCTCCCAGCTCTCCCCCATTTCATTGCCTGCGGCATGATACGTATATCGTTTGACCGTATCGTAGATAACGGAACGGCCGCGGGTGCCGTCAATCTCCACGCGATGAGTGTCCGGGTAGGCGTACGACGAATCGTACGTCCCGATCAAGCTGCCGACCGCCCCGCTTCGAAAGCGGAGGGCAAGCGATAGCGTACGGTAACCGCCGCCCGTCTTATCCGTCATCTCCGCCATCACCGATTCGATGGGTCCGCACAGATACTCCAGCATATCGAAACCGTGGCACTGCGTCTCGATCAGATTCGCATGAGGGTGACCGCTCTGCCCTTCCCCGCCGAACCGCCAGGAAGCGAAGGTAAGCTCGCCAAGCCTGCCTTCCATAATCGCCGCGTGCGCGAGTTCTACAGGCTTGGCGAACCTGTGGTTAAAATTGATCGCGAAAAATACGTTTCGTTTGGCAGCTTCATTCATGAGAATATCGGCTTCCTTTAGATCGAATACCAACGGTTTCTCGACAAGCAGGGGGAACCCGGCCCGGATAACTTCAAGCGTAGCGTCGAAATGACCTTGATTGGGCAGACACATGCTTACGAGATCGGGCACCTCTTGCTCAAGCATGTCGGCAATCCGCGTATATGCCTTGGTTCCATAGAATTGCGCTTTCTCTTGCGTTCGCTGAGCGTCGCGGCCAACGATCGCGCAAAAGTGAACATCGGGTCTCGTCGCCCATATTCGCGCATGCTGCAATCCCCAGCTGCCCGGCGACTGAAAACCGCCCGATAATCCGCGGCCGTTCGCGGATCCGCCTGCACCGATTAAAGCGACCTTCAGCTTTCTGTCTATACTCATTGCTCAATAAGCACCTTCCCGGTATCGCCTTGGAAAAACAATTCGTACGCTTCCTGAATACGCTCAATACCGTATCGGTGAGTTATGATTTGTTGAAGATAAGGCAGGTTTTGAAGAATAAGACTGTGATTCTCAGCCAGCTCGTGGTATTGGAAGTATTCGCTTCCAAGCACGGCACGCTCGGTAGCAATAAGATCGCTCGATACGTTCAGATTCAACTCTTGTCCGTGACCTACGCAGACCAGCACGCCGCGCTGATGAAGCGCATCCAGTGCCGTTTGGCGTCCGGAGGTTTTACCGCTCGTATCAATGGCAATATCAATACCGTCATACCCAGCGCTTTGAATCGCTTCCGTAACCGTTTGATTCGCCAAGTTCACCGGAATGGCGCCCATTTGCTTGGCAAGATCCAGACGGTATTGAACAAAATCCATAATAAAGACCGGCATTTCATGTCCCAACAGCAATTTGGCCATCGCAAGAACGCCAAGGCCGATCGGGCCCGCACCCGCCACAAGCACCGATTGAATATCCTTATGGACGAGTTGGGCGCGTTTGATCGCATGACCGCCCGTCCCCATAATATCCAGCAGCATCGTCGCATCGGTTAAAGGAATGGATGGATCGATTGGAAAGAAAACGTTCTCGTTAATGACCATATAGGGTCCATAGCCGCCGTCGTTCGAAAAGCCGTAATCCGCCCTCTTGTTCAAGCATTGATTCGTAAAGCCTTGCGAGCAATTGCGGCATTCGCCGCAAAAATCCATTAAGAATACGACGCCGGGCGTACCAATTGCCGTAACCGTTCCCTCTCCGGCCCCCGCAACGATTCCTGCAGCCTCGTGACCGGGCGTTGTCTTGCTTCCATCATAGAACTGGCCGCGGTCAGATCCGCACAATGCGTTTGCCTTCACCTGAATAAGCAGCTGCCCTTTGCCCGGAACGGGTACAGGCTTCTCGCCATATTCAATTTTTCCTTGGCCAACAAACAACGGAATGGGCATTGTTTGCGGTATGTTGTCAATACGACTCATCTGCTTCATCCTCCATTATCATAGGAACTATGCGGAAACGAACAAGAGGCGGAATTAGAAAGCGATCTGAATTTGCTTGTTCCCTTCTTCAAATTACGTAAACGGTAACATTAACGATAATGTAGCATTGGCATCCTTCTATGTCAATATTTTTCCAGATGATAGATTTAAAATTTGTAAGCGTTTCCAAATTTATAGTTAGCGGAACAGCGTTGATTACGCAAAGTACCGCTGAACTGGCTTTGATGATTACTTCGTGCTTTCTCTTAAGACTAGCGTCGTATCAATAACCTCGTGAAATCTTTCCTTCGATTCCGGATGATTAATTTTATGCAGAATGATATCCATCGCTCTCTTGGACATTTTCCCCTTGGAGTTGCTAATTGACGATAGTTGGAATGGGATGAACAGACGTGACTGTATATTATCAAACCCTATGACCGCATAGTCATCCGGCACGCGATAGCCATACTTATGTAAGACATACACGGCTTCCCACGCGATAACATCGTTAAAGGCGAAAATTCCCGTGAAGTCGGCTTTCTGTTCGATTAATTGTCTGACGACTTGTTTGGTGTCGCCTGCCGAAGCTCCGACTTCGATGATCAGGTCCTCTTCTATGGGCAAACCGGCTTCGTCGTGCGCTCTCTTATAACCTTCGAATCGCTCTTGTGCACTTGATATCCGATTCGGTCCATTTAGAAACAACACTCTTCGGTGACCGCTCTCGACGAGATGCTTCGTGGCCAGATAACCGCCTTTCTCGTCGTCGCAAATCACATAATCGAATTCCGGTTCATCTTTGAACCTTCTGCCGATCAATACAAATGGAACGCCGTTTTTCTGCAAAAAACGGATATTATCGGTGCTGCGCTGCGAAGGGCAAATAATAATCCCATCCACGTTTTTCCGAATTGCCGTAAAGATGGCTCGCTCCTCCATGTCATAGTCATCCTCGGTATTGATGACGAATATCGTGTAGTTATGCTTGCGAGCCGTTTTATCGATATCCTTGACCATGATGCCGAAATGCGGATTGGCCACATCGCTGACAATGACCGCGATTGTTTTGGTAAGTCCCGACCGGAGAGAGCCCGCAAGCGCGTTTCCGATGTAACCCATGTCTTTTGCCAGGTCTTTAATCAATTTCCGAGTCGCAGGCGCAATATCCTCTTTATCCTTCAGCGCTCGCGAAATCGTGTTAACCGAAAGCCCTGCTTTCATTGCAAGATCCCTAAGCGTTACTTTCCTGCCTTCCATGCTCCCTCTCCTTTAGGACTCAATAGAAACATGACCTGTACTGCATTTCCAATATTATTAAAAGCATAGCATCCGGCAATTTTACCGTCAATCGACACCGTATACGACACAAAAAACCACAACTGCCGGAAGCAATACCACAGTGCTTGCCAACGCCAACAACCCGGAGCCTAGGCCCCGGGTCTTGATGCTTCTTCATAATGGCTGCAGTAATAAGTGCAATCGATGACAGACATTCGTCTGGTTTAACAAAGCAACCTCAGTTCGCTGCCCCTCGGACGAAAATCTATCCGATTTGCAGGATCGCCATCCTGCATCCGCTCCTGAAACAGGCCGTCTTTCTGCCGTACCGCTGTCGTCGGCAGAGCGCCTTCCAGTCCAAGCCTGTACGGATGACCGTTAAAGACATATCGGATTTCTTCCGATTCCAACACAATATCCGGCTGATCGGCCGTATTGCCCCATGCCATACGAAGCCCCCAGTCGGATGACTCGCCGGAGATCGAGATGCAGCGCTCCGAGAAGCGAATCTCCAGGCTTTTCCCTCCCTCCAGACTGAGCATGACCGATAGTTCCTCGGGAACGGACTCATCCGCCTCCATGGAAAGGACTACAGCCGGTACCGCTTTCCCGTCCGCATCGAATACAACCGGATACATCCCGGACAATGTATGCTCGTCGCTCCAGCGGGCGCCGTCAACAACGGGCAGCGTATCGTAGCGGCAATTCTTGTTGTCGCATACATCCCGCAGATAACGCTCTTCATAGCGCTCATCGAACAGATGGATATCGCGGATTCGAAGATTGCCATCCTTCTTGAGCAAATTCACCCGGTAATAACGATTGTAATACCAGATCGATTGATGGCCTTCTCCCCTCCAATCCGATAGGGCGCATATGGAGGAAGCCGGCGTTAGCGGATACTGCCGCCGGAACCATCGTCCCGTCTCCGCCAACGTTTCCACGGTCAACGCTCCTTCTGCTTGCTTCTTCGCCAATAGCTCGACCTGATCGATTAGCCCATCCTTGATCAGCTTCCAGCCGAAGGAATTTTCCTGGCCTACCTGGGTATAACCGAATGAAACCTGACTGGGACGAAAATTGACGTCGAAGAACCACCGGACCCAATCGGGAATGCCCCCTCCTCCTTCATAACCTGAGTAGACCGGCTCAAGCGTGATGACGCTCTGTCCGTTACCGCTATCCTGCGCATCATATTGATAGATGGGGTCGCTCCCCAGCATGCGGAATACGGGAACCGGTATTTGATTATCCCCGGTTTGCGCGGGCATGAAGCCATTGTGCCGGCTTGGATAGTAAGCTTGGTTATAGTAGCCGCCCCATAGCGTATAGCCGTCCGTTCCCCATTGATCTTTGCAATTGCAGGATGCTGCGATTCTGTAGCGGTCGGACAAATAAGCCAGCAGATGCGCATCCATAAACCACGAGCCGACCGACTGCGGATAATGCCCGAACATTGCACGGAATTCTTCCATAAGCACGTCTGCGAGCCGTTCCCGCTCCTGCGGCGTGTACCCGACAGAAAATCCGACATGAGCGTGCCAATCCCAGGGATAACGTCCTCTCCATGGAATGCCGGCCTTCTCCGCCATCGGCTGGACGACCTCGAACCAGACGCCGATTTCCTGAGAGGCATCCGCCTCGCTCATAAGAAGCTCCGTAAACTTCGAATCAATGAGCGCATCGTATTGGAGCAGCCACGTCGCCCGCAATCCGTGCTTTTGCACAAGAGACAGCTGCTCGCGCACCGGTTCAAGCAAGTCCACAGGCAGTCTAGGCTCCACTCCGCGTATAAAATTAATAATATTCACGTGATTCGGATACACCACAGGCCTTGTATTCAATGTTCTACCCTCCGATTCTTGTTATTCCCCGATAATGACAGGCTCTTCGTTATAGACGTTGCGAGGTAAACTCCGCTTGATGGTTACCTCTATTTTTCCCGCTGGAGTGTCGCTGTAGGCTTTGTACTCCTTATTGAATTCCGCGATGGTCTCCGCGTCATGACCGCGAACCTTCATTTCGTTCAAGAACTGATTGAACGTATCCTCGAAGTTCTTCTCACTCTTGGCTAGCAGCAGCTTAGCGTAATATTGAAGGCGTATGTCATTTTGCACGGGGCTGTATTTCTCCACCGCTCCGCCAATGATCGGCTTGATCCGGCTGGATTGGGGAATAAGCCCGTACGTTCCCTGCTCGTGGTTCAGTTCCTCTGCCTTGTACAGCATAGCGTTTGTAGCCGGCCACGTCGGTTCCATCGTCTTAATATGCGTCATCAAGGTACTGGCGAGATTTTTCCACCACCAGAAGCCATGTTCGGTCACTTTGGCCATTCCGCCTGCATCTCCGCCCCAGAATTCGGGTCCGTAGAATACGTCATTGTCAATAATGACAACGCCATCTTCCATTTTGTGAGCGCCAAGTTCTTCGGGGCCGTATTCCATCAGAATGAACGCTTCCGGCGTTTGCATCCAATCCAGACCTTTCATCAGAACGTCCGGGTTCTCGACCTTCGCGCTTATGCCCGTACCCGAGCCCCCAAAAGGATTGAAGCTGGCATACTGGGCGAATTTAACACCGGGGTTGGCCGGCAGATAGGTCGGAATGAACCAGCCGCCCGGGAAACCCTGCCTTTCGAGTGCCTTGTACGAAATCGTATCCGGAATGCCCTTGTTCTTGAGTATGGTAAGATTCGGATTATCCCATCCCCCGAAGAGCATCGCACCAAAACGCAAATTGTTCGCTTTCTCCTTGAACAAATCCTTCTTCTGAAAAGCGGTCTCCGGATCCAGCAGACCCTTCAGATGGAGGCTGTTCAGCCATTGAAACGCCTGCTTGAATCCTGGCAGCTGATAATCCGGAAGGACCGTTCCGTCAGCCTGCTCATTCCAGCCGTTTCCTCCGCTTACAACGCCGAACATAGACATGACAACGTCAAGTCCGGCGAAATTCTCTCCGCCAAGCGACAGCGGTATAATTTTGCGTCCCTGGGCGTCCTTGAAGTCTTTTATTTTATTCAGGAATTTCTCAAACCCCTCGACGGTTCTCAAATCCTCGTAGGTCATTCCGGATTTCTCCAGAATGGTGTTCTGAATCCATAATCCCTGGGCGTTTCCCTGCCAGGCGGCCGGCTCTTCGACAACCGGTTCGTAGCCCGACGGTACAAAGTAGATGTGTCCATCCGCAGCACGCCAGTTATCGATAATGCGTTTGTCAATCTTGGCCAGATTCGGATAGTCTGCGGCATTATCGAAATAGTCGTCGAGCGGAAGCAGCTTCTTCTCATCGATGAGACGCGACCACATGAGACTATCGGCAGGCAGGATAATCGCATCGGGGAAGTCTCCGCTGACGAGCTTAAGATTGATCTGCTGAGCCACGTCGCCTCCGTTACCGATCTCCACTTTATTCCAACGAATCCCCGATTTCTCCATGACCACCTTCGTAATCCTGCCGTCCAGATTGATCGGAGTCGTTTGCGTGGGAGCATATAAGGAATAATGACCCGATCCTGCCGACGACTCCTTTGAAGCCGGCTTGGAATTACTGCTGTTCCCGGGCGACTCGCTCTCCCGGTTCGCACAGCCTGTGAACAACGCCGCCGTCAATGTCAATGCCAATGCCGTTTTTATCCCTTTGCTCAGTCTAATCCCCATTGGATATTCCCCCTAAAAAGATTGGATCTGTCGTATATATCATCAAACGAACTGACGCAGCGGCAGCATTTATGCGTTCGCGGGCAGGATCCTTACCGCGAACGCGGTTCACGCCATGGCGCTCCGGCATTCATTTGTTAACAGCGGCAATCTCCGTTATTCTTTAACCGAACCGATCAGTACACCTTTGACAAAATATTTTTGCAGGAATGGATATACGAAGAGAATCGGCAAGATCGTAATTACGATTGTCGCCATTCGGACTGACTTGGAGGTAATCGCTTCCGGATTGTACATACTGGCTTCCTTGGCGCCTGTCATTTGGCTTGCGCTGATCATATTACCCGCCTCCATCGTACTCATGACCCGCTGCAAATAGGTTGGCAGCGGTTGAAGATCGAGATCGTTCACGAAGAACGCTCCAGTGAACCAATCGTTCCATTGGGATACGGCCGTAAACAAGCCCAGCGCTGCAAGCAAAGGCATAGAGAACGGCAGCACGATACTGAAATAAATTCGAACATAGCCGGCACCGTCGATCTTTGTCGATTCCACGACGCTTTCCGGAATGTTGTTCTGAAAGGACGTCTTCATAACGAACATGTTCCACACACTGAACAGACTGGGAACCACATACACCCAAAAGTTATTGATGAGCCCCAGGTTAATCAGCTGGATATAGTAGGGAATCAATCCCCCGCTGAACAGCATAATGAAAAGGAATACAAGCAACAGCTGCTGCCTGCCTGGAAGCTCTTTTCTGGACAGGGCATAGGCAACCATCGAGGTCACCAACAGGGAGCCCGCCGTGCCGATTGCCGTGCGGCCCACGGTGATCCAGAAAGCGTTAACAATGGTGTCGTCGGCCAGGATGACCCGAAAGTTATCCAGCGTGAACGCCCTGGGCCACCAGTAGATTCCTCCCATGCTCGCGTCCTGTCCTTCATTAAACGAAAGAATGAAGATGTACCACAACGGATACGCGCATACAAAAGCAAACAATAGCAACAGCGCCGAATTGAATATTGTGAAGGCTCTGTCTCCCGCCGTCAGGCGACTTCCCATACACTCACCCGCTCTTCTACCATATGCCGTCCCCGCCAATCCGCTTGGAAAGCATATTGCTTAAAATTAACAAAATCGCTGACATGACACTCATCACAAGCCCGATTGCCGCGGTCATGGAATACTGGGCCTGCCCGATTCCAAGCCTTAACACATACGTGTCTATGACCTCTGCCACGCCGATATTCGCAGGGTTGATCATCGCGTAAATCTGATCAATTCCTACGCTTAACAAGCCGGGAACGGTAAGAATGAGAACGATCGAGATGATCGGTACAATGCATGGAATCGTAATATAGCGCATCTGGGCGAACCGCCCGGCCCCATCCATGACTGCCGCTTCATAAAATACCGGATTAATGCCGGAGATCGCGGCAAGATACAGGATGGTTCCCCAACCGACTTCTTTCCACATGCTGCTGAGGACGAAGATTGGACGAAACCATGTCTCCGAGCCCATGAAGGCGATCGGCTCGAATCCAAGGCTGCGAAGCAGCGAGTTCGCTCCTCCGCTGTCGATCGACAGAAAGGCGTCAAGAAACCCTACAACGACGATCCAGGAGATGAAGTGAGGCAAATAACTCAACGATTGTACAAAACGCTTAAATCGAAAAGAACGGACTTCATTGATTAACAAGGCAACAATAATCGTTGTCGGGAAAATAAACAGCAAGCGGAGCATGGTTAACAGAAAGGTGTTCCCGGTAGCCCTCCAGAAATCGGCGCTGGCCGTGAATTCTTTGAAGTTTTGCAAGCCGACCCATGGACTGCCCCAGATTCCATCACGAAAGTTATAGTCTTTGAAGGCAATCTGCAATCCAAGCATCGGAATGTAGTTAAACAGAATAATGAGAACGACCCCCGGTAAAAGAAAGAAGTATAGCGGGAGGAGGCCTTTCCATCTAACTGCGGAGAGACGTTGCATGTTGTCGGTGATCCCCTTTCTCTAAGTTTGGCGTTTGGCTTGTGCGGCACTGGTACCCTGATTATAAAAAAGCATAGAAGCGCTTACAATTATCGTAATGCACGATTACTTATGCTCTGACACTATCTTGACTGTTTTCATCACAAAAAAAGAACGACGGCTGTTATCCGTCGCTCCTTTCCGCTGTACATAGACCACTTCTTAGTCCTGACCGACAACCCCGAGATACGCTCTAAATTCTTTGGGGGTAAGTCCCGTAATCCGTTTGAACAGACTGGTGAAGTAGCCGATATTCTGATAGCCGACGCGTTCTGCCACCTCGTAGAGCTTCAGCTCCGATTGATGCAGCAGTTCCTTCGCCTTGTTGACGCGTATCTGGATTAATTGATCCGTGAATGACACACCAAGCTCCGACCTGAACAGCGCTCCGAGATAATTGGGGCTCAGATAGACCGAATCCGCGACCAACCGCAAGGAGAGGTTGTCCTTGTAATGACCGTTCATAAATTCAAGCGCTTTCTGAACGATGATCTGGCTGTGACTCTTCTTTCTCTCTGCAACAAAATTACAAAATCTCGTCATAATCCGCACCGTTTCCTGCAGCAGATCCTGCTCTTCCCGGCAATCCAGAATTTGTTCCCACAGCTCCTTCTCGGAGCCCAGATGGCGGTTCGAATCGCCGATCTCCCCTGCAACCCGACTGGCACCGCTCACCAGCTGCAGGCACAGACTCCTCAGCTCCGTTCCGTGAATATGTATGTCCCCGGCGATACGGCGCATCATTTCACCCAACAGGCCCAGGCTGATTTGGCTGTCTCCTGCCCCCATCGCTTCCAGAAAATCACCAATCAGTTCCTCCGGTCTTTTGTCCGATACCACGGCCTGTTCCCCAAGAACCTGCCAGCGAAAGATCCGTTCATGCCCCCCAAGAAACCTCTGATTTACCGCTCGCTGCGCCAATTGAAAGCTTTCGCTCAATCGAGCCAGCGTCGGTACCGCAGGCCCTGCGCCAATGCAAATGCTGCAGTACGCGGTTTTGCCTAACCCAAGCTCGAGCTTTTGCAGCGAATATTCCACCTCATGATCAAAACTCGCCTCCGTCGCACCTTGTAGTATCAGCACAATATTTCCACGCTGAGTCGTAGTTGTTTCCTCAAGCAGTGATCCTAAGGCATTCGCGGCCTCTCTCCTGAGAATGGGCTGGAGGCGGTTAACCTGCTCTTCCTTCGGCAGCGGAGAGGCAGGATCCGCATCGATGACTATGATCAGAATCCGGCGGGCGCCCGCGCGCGCAAACATATCAAGGGACCGGGCACGCGCTCCAATCGCCTCCTCGCAAAGGATGAGGCCGTGTATAAGCTCCTGCAGCAGATTTTCCCGAGCAATCGGCTTGAACGCATTAAGCTGCTCTTTAATGAGCTCCTCTTCCTTGCGCTTCGTCAATTCTACCTGTTCAGAATGGCTGATCTGTTCAAGAATAGCGGTCAGCTCGTCGAAAATAATAGGTTTGACGAGGAAAGCGTCTACTCCGAGGTCAAGGGCCGACTTGGCATATTCGAACTCCTCAAAGCCGGTAACCATGATGATATGCATGCGGGAATTGATTCCCCTCATTCTGGAAGATAGCTCCAGTCCGTTCATCCCCAGCATTCGAATATCGGTGATCAGCAGATCCGGAGGATCAAGCTCGGCCAGACGAATCGCCTGGTCCGCATCCTCCGCCTCTCCAGTCACCCTCATATGATACCGCTTCCAATCCACATGTCTAATAATCGAGCTTCTTTGTCTCTCTTCGTCGTCAACTACAAATACTTTCAGCTCCATGCCGAATTCCTCCGGTTGATTAGTTAACTCGATTCAAGAAGAAACGGCAGGCGCCGCCCTTGTCGGCGAACTGAGTTTCTTCCCTCAGAATAATAAGCAAAGGTTCACGGAAACTTATACTTTCTTATATTTGTACGAAACGGCCGGATTGCTGCGGAATAAGAAGCCGAATCGACGTTCCTCTCCCGACCGCGCTTTCGATTGTCAAGCTGTACGTCTCGCCGTAATGGCGCTTGAGACGCTCGTTTACGTTGTATATGCCGAATCCGATGCGGTCCTTACCGCTGCTCGCGTTCTCCAACAATGCATTCAGCTTGTCGGGTGTCATTCCTTCCCCATCATCTGCTATGGTGATGCAGAGCTTGTCATCTTGCAAGCTTGCGCGAACAAGAATGCGTCCCCGTCCTCCAGTTCGTATGAACGCATGCTGCAGGGCGTTCTCAATAATCGGCTGCAGTGTGATTTTGATCATGTCGCAGGAGAGGGTCTCTTCCTCCACCTCGAATACTGTTATGAGCCTTCCCGGGTACCTCCATTCATGAATCTCCAGGTAGGCACGTACATGCTCCAGCTCTTCCTTGAACGACAAAATATCCCCTCCGCGATTCAGCGCCAGCCTAAAGAACTTGGCCATGGCATCCACTGTACCGCTGATTTCGGAAGATCCTACATCCATTGCCATACTCTTCACCAGCGCAAGCGTATTGTACAGGAAATGAGGATTGATCTGCGCTTGCAGCAATCGCAGCTTCTCGGCTTCAGCCGAGCTTCTCGCTTCGGATATTTCTCTGAGCGACTTCTCCAGGCGGATCGACATGTTATTGAACTCTTCTTCCACATCGGCCAATTCATCATTGCCGTGGACCCTCACGGTCAGACCCATATCTCCGTCGCGTACCTTCCGCATGTTTCGGATCAGAGAATTCAGACGTTTGGTGATCCTGCGGCCGAAGCTGAACAAGACAACAAAAGTGAGCACAACGAACAGAATGCTGACGGTAACGGCTGCTTTTTTCACAAGCTGCAGCTTCTGCCACAATTCTTCCTGACTGACTACCGTTACGATTTTCCAATTCAGTCTATTCGTCTCGAATACAACCATGCTCTGCTTCCCGTCGATTTTCGTAGAATACCAGCCCTGCTTCGCATCGTACACCTGCTGGAGTTCAGGAAGCTCCTTCACATTGTCACCCGCATACTTGTCCCTATAATTCATGAGTGCTCTTCCGTCGTTATCCGCGATAACCGTCCACCCTTTCTTGAATTCCAGCGGATTGGACAACTGATCGAACAACGCCAGGTTCGTCACTTCAATATGAATGATGCCGAACTTCTCATTGGTCAAATAATCGACCAGCCATTTGCTCACGTGGAGGGACGGCTGCACGTCATCCCCTTTCCACTCAAAATACCAGTAGAACTGCTGGTCCACGCCTTCCATGGCAGGGTACCATTTCTGGGAAACGGCCTTATTCAGATTCAAGATCACTCCGCCGTCCTCGTGCAGGGAGGGATTGGACTTATAGAACTGGACTTTCTTCATCGGGAAGTATGCCCGAATCCGGCTGACGACGGAATTAATTTGTTGAAGGGCGATCACCTCTTCCTCCAGCGAATGGTATTGTTGTGTCAGCGTCGTCGTTATTCTGGGATCCAGCGCCATCTGCATTAAGATATTCTGATAGCCGATAATTCTGTACTCGATGTTCTCGTTCAACTGATAGGCAACCTTCTCCAGCATTTCACGACTTTCTTTCTGTGCGAGCGACAGGCTCGTCGAAAATAAATAGAACCCGATTATAAGAACTGGAATAATCAGGAAAAATATAATAATCATAATCAGCTTTTGGAGCAGCCGCACTTTATACCAATGCCTCACGATCCGATCTGCCTCCCCTACGACCCCCTAATAATGCCATATTCGCACACATTTGGATAGTAGCCGCGCTTCAAAAATATAACTTGCACATCACACTCCCCATCCCCTCGGATACTTAAAAAAATGGATGAAAAAGAGATATTTAACACAACATTATAAAGACCGTGAAGAATGAGGTCGGATAAGCCCGGTCCAGTCCCGCCTTGGATGAGAATCCGGTGTGAACGATAGCTGAGCGCTTGGGAGTATGATGCGCGTTGTCGTATTCCATGGCTTTCAAGCATAAATTCATAATAAAGGAGCCGTGATCATAATGAGAGAAGCAATCGGTAAAATAATCTCGCTTGGCTTGGGAGTTGCCATTGTGAGCAAGGAGCAGATCGAGAAGACGGTCGAAGAGCTGGTGAAAAAGGGTGAGATCAACAAGGCGGAATCCTCCGGTTTGGTGGATGATCTTATTAAGAAGGGCGAGGAGTCCAAGAACCGGTTAGAAGCGATGGTGAAGGAACGCGTAAACGCCATACTGGGAGAAAGCCGGTTGGCAACCAAGGAGGATATCGCGCGAATCGAGCAGCGGTTAGACGCTTTGGAACGCAAAGGTACGAGCGAGGACTGACAGGAGGCCGTCAAATGAACGCAGGAAAACGGATTCGACAGCTGCAACGGTACCGGACGATCGCTTCCGCTTTCGCGCGTAACGGACTCGGGTATGTCTATCAGGAAATGGGGCTGACCCAGAAGCTTCAATTCTTTCGAAGCGATAATGAAAAGGAGATGCAGGGTAAATCGGTAGGCGAGCGCATCCGTCTGCTGCTGGAGGAATTGGGTCCGACCTTCGTCAAGCTGGGGCAAATCGCAAGCACGCGTCCCGACTTGATTCCACCTTCCATCCTGTCCGAGCTTGAGCATCTCCAAGATCACGTGCCCCCGTTCTCGTATCGGGAGGCGTCCGGCATCATTGAGCAAGAGTTGGGACTTCCCGTCGAAGATCTGTTCCTGCAATTCTCCGAAGCTCCCCTTGCGGCGGCCTCCATCGGGCAGGTCCATCATGCCGTATTAATGGATGGAACAGCCGTCGCCGTCAAGGTGCAGCGTCCCCATATTCAAACGCTGATTGAGACCGATCTGGACATTCTGACCGATTGGGCGCGGTTAGCCGAGCACCGGTTGGAGTGGGCGCGCAATTATCGACTGCGCGATATCGTAGACGAACTCGGACAAGCACTTCGAGCTGAATTAGACTACACGAGAGAAGCGCGGAATGCCGAACGGTTCGGGAGTCAGAGCGCAAGGTTAAAGCATGTCCGCATACCGGAGGTATACTGGGATTACAGTACGAGCCGCGTATTAACCATGAGTTACGTAGAAGGCATCAAGCTATCCGACCAAGAGCAGCTCGATCGGGCGGGGCTGGACCGGCGATTGCTCGCGGAGCTTTTTGCCACGACGATTCTTCATCAGATCCTGGTTGAAGGGCTTTTCCACGGCGATCCCCACCCGGGGAATGTGCTCGCACAGCAGGACGGCGGGCTTGTCCTGCTTGACTTCGGCATGGTGGGGCGGCTGACTCCGGCGATGAAGAAGAATTTTTCGTCGTTTGTCATCGCCTTGCGCAATCAGAGCACCAAAGGCGTTATCCGCGCGATTTCCAATATGGGGGTTGTCCCCGAAGATGTGGACGACGAATTGCTTTATGCGGATGTGGACCAATTGCGGGAAAAGTATTATAAGGTCCCGTTAGACCAGATCAGTATGGGCGAAGCCGTTCATGATTTATTCACCGTAGCGCTTCGCCACCGGATTCGGATACCATCGGAGCTGACTTTGCTTGGTAAAGCCCTTCTGACCATGGAGGGGGTGGTAACGGCACTGGATCCGGCCTTCAGCGTCTTTGATGTGGCCGAGCCGTTCGGGAAGAAGCTGCTGCTGGAACGGCTCAATCCCGTCCAAATGCTGAAGAAATGGCTCGAGGATCTGCCCGATTATATCGATCTGCTGCGTGAAGTGCCGTTAGGCGTCAAGCAATTGACGTCCCTGATGCGGAAAGGAAAGGTGAGCGTTGAAATTACGGTCCCTCAGCTGGATGCCTTGATGAAGAAAATGGATCGGATCAGCAACCGTCTTTCGTTCAGTATTGTATTGCTGTCTTTGAGCATCGTGCTGGTCGGACTGATTGTCGGCTCTGCCCTAAGCCATTCGGATACGCTGCTTTGGCGGATTCCCGTCATTGAAATTGGTTCTGTAATCGCCATCTTCTTGTTTTTCTGGCTCATATTTTCCATTTTTCGTTCCGGCCGATTCTAGAACTCCAGGGTGTCCTCAACGATTGAATGCTCCTACATACCCAAACGGCGCTCTCGGCACCAAGTCCAAGAACGCCGTTATTATTTAATCCGACTTCATTTTAACCAGCTTAACAATATAATCGTCCTTGCCTATTATCTGTTGCTTACCCAATTATCGTATTCAACCCATATATATGGCTAAGGCCGGGAGCCCCTCGAATTGTGAGGCGTTCCCGGCCTTATTGGCGTCTAGTACAAATTGATGTCCGTCATCAACCTATTCGTTACCGCTGTCGTAAACTTCAAAGGCTTGGAGCGTCGGGTACCACCGCGACTCGTCTATAACGAGCCGTATTCGCTTGGCCGTTACGCGGTCGAAACGGCAAATGTGCTTGTACCCGATGACCCTTCCTTCATAAATCGTCTTCCAGTCATCTCCGACCATGCATTCCAGGCGAAACCGTTCCACCCGCTGGCCTTCCCGGATGTTCTCCATCAATACGACGCGATCCAAATGCGCTTCGCGGCCGAAATCAATGGTCAGCTCCGCCTGCTCCACGCCCTCCGGCGGACACCAGTAAGTATCGGCAGTGCCATCCGTTACATGATCTGCTCGGTGATTGTCGTCCTTCGTATCCGATGCCTGTACTTCGGCACCCGCCGCGAGATCGTTCCGGTACGTTGCGGCAAGCCGCTGACCGAGCTCCCGCAGCGTGCGAACGTCATTCTCATGAATAAGCCCGCGCTTATCGGGAGGAAGGTTCAGCAGGAACGAAGCGTTGCCGCCAACCGTTCGTTCATACAGGTCGACCAGCACGTCGAGCGTCTTCACCTTGTCGTCTTCCGATTCATGGTAGAACCAGCCTGGGCGGATCGACGTATTCACTTCGGACGGATACCAGACAACCTCATCCACCCGGGCAAGAACCTCGCGGCTCCCCAGATCATCGTCATGCGATCCGACCCGCTTGGCGAATTCCCCGTCATCCGCCTTCTGCGAGTTTTCCTGAATCTTCTCATTATCCCGCATGCTGGCCGGTACGACGCTCCATTCCGCGCTGCGGGTATGACCCGCCTCATTGCCGCACCAGCGAACGTCCGGGCCGCAGACGGAGATGACGGCGTCCGGCTGGCATTCGCGAATGACGCTGTAATAAGCCTCCCAGTCGTACACCTGCCTCTTGCCGTTCGGTCCCTCCCCGCAGGCGCCGTCAAACCATACGCAGAAGATGTCTCCGTAATTCGTAAGCAGCTCGCGCAGCTGATTGACGAAATAGGCATTGTATGCAGGCGAATCACCGTAATTCGGCTCGTGACGGTCCCAAGGGGATACATAGATCCCGAATTTCAAGCCCGCCTTCCGACAGGCTTCCGCCACTTCGCGGACCAAATCGCCCTGGCCATCCCGCCACGGACTATTCTTGACCGTATGCTCCGTATACTTGCTTGGCCATAGACAGAAGCCATCATGATGCTTGCACGTGAGAATGAGCCCCTTCATGCCGGCAGCTTGGCAGGCTGCTACCCATTGCGAAGCGTCCAGCTCGGACGGATTGAATATTTCCGGGCTTTCATCACCCAATCCCCATTCCCGGTCCGTAAACGTATTCACCGTAAAATGAATAAAGGCATAGAACTCCATCTCCTGCCACAGCAATTGCCTCCTTGCAGGCGTAACCGCGGCAGCTTGTCTAATCGATACAGCCATCCTTTTCAAACCTCCCCTATTTTCTCTTATCCGGTATATCCGTTATCCGATTCCGATCCCGATCCCGATTGCATCACACTTAGCCGATCAGAAAACGAGATCTCGTACGTCCCTCCCGCTTCCGTATCGATAACCGCCACATGGCCGTTATATACGACTTTGCAGGTACTTCCGTTTAGTGAAATGATGCTGCACCGCTTCAGCGTCCCCTCCTGCCATTCCATATCGACCTGGAACCCGCCGCGCGCCCGAAGCCCCTTCACCTTGCCTTCGCTCCAAGCCTCCGGAAGCGCGGGAAGCAGCTCCAGTTCACCCGCATGGCTTTGCAGAAGCATCTCGGCTATCCCTGCAGCACCGCCGAAATTGCCGTCGATTTGGAAGGGAGGGTGACTGTCGAATAAATTCGGAAGCGTCGACTTCATCAATAACAATTCGAGGTTCGCAAGCGCCTGCCCGCTATCCTTCAACCGGGACCAGAAATTGATGATCCAGGCGCGGCTCCAGCCCGTGTGTCCTCCTCCATGCCGCAGCCGGTATTCCAGCGACTTCCGGGCGGCTTCCATCCGGTCGGGCGCGGATGCGTACGTATATTGCGCTCCGGGATGAATGGCGTATAGGTGGGAGATATGGCGGTGGCCGGGCTCGACCTCATCGACACGCTCATACCATTCCATGAGACGGCCATCCGAGCCGATACCGGATATGGCCAGCTCGTTCCAGACTTCCTCCACCTGCCCGGTAAATGCATCGCTTATTCCCAGCTCCCTCGCAGCCTCGACCACACAAGCGAATACATCCCATATGATTTGCTGATCCATTGCCGGGGCCATACATAGACTCACGCCCGTGCCATCGGAGGATACATACGTATTTTCCGGCGAAGAGGACGGACCCGAAACCCACTGCCCGGTCTCCGGATGCCTCACCAGCCAATCCAGGAAGAAGAGCGCGGCTTCCTTCAAGATCGGATAAGCACGCTCTGCCAGAAACCGCCGATCTCCGGTGAACCGGTAATATTCCATGAAATCCCGGACGCACCAGCCCGCTCCCATCGGCCACATGCCATAGGTAACCGCGCCAAGAGGCGCCGTAAACAGCCATGCATCGGTCGTATAATGCGCAACGAACCCCCGGCAATCATACACTTCGCGCGCTGTCCTGCTGCCCTGATCGACCAGCCCTTCAATGAGCTTGAAATAAGGAAGATGACATTCCGCAAGATTGGTCACCTGGGCAGGCCAATAGTTCATCTGCAGATTGATGTTGATGTGATAATCGCTATCCCATGGCGCCTTCATATGCGGATTCCATATGCCTTGAAGATTCGCGGGCATGCCGCCCGGACGGCTTGAAGAGATGAGCAGGTATCTTCCGAATTGAAAATACAACGCTATCAAGCCTTGATCCTCGCTGCCCTGCCGGAACGCTTCCAGTCTCCGGTCCGTCGGAACGGAATCGGCAAGCGGCGAGCGCTTGAGCTGAAGCTCCACGCGTCTAAATAGCCGTTGGTGCTCATGAATATGTTCCCGCTTCAGCTGCTCATACGGCTTGGCCATGGCCTTCCGCAAATCATCCTGGCATTGCTCGACCAAGTCATGACGCAAAGGCTCCATCGGCTGGGCAAAATGATAATCGGTGCGAACGGCAAGGTATAAGGTTAATGTAGCGGCACCGCTTACAACGATGGTCCTCCCCTCTTGCTTGACGGTACCGCCCTCTGCTGCCGCTCTTAACACGCCGGCAAATTTGACGCCCGGATGCGTCGTTCCATGGGCGGCCTGCGCGGTAAGCACCAGAGCGTCCCGATCCCCGACCTCGACGAAGGCATCTTCTTCACGCGTCATATCGATCCGGGTATCGATCCGGCCCTGGCCTTCCGTATGCCACCGAAGAACAAGCACCTGGTCGTTCACGCTGGAGAAGGCCTCCCGGTAGTGGCGAACCCCGGCTTGAAGGTAAGAAACGGCCGCGATAGCCGTATCGAGATCCAGCTCCCGTCTGTATTCGCTTATCGGCTGTTCTTGGGAGGTCTCCTGATGGCGGAGCCATAGGTCTCCGAACGGCTGATAGCTTCTAGGGCCCGTATGCGGCGACAGCACCTTCTCCTGAACCAGCCGCTCCGCCTCTGCGCTTTTGCCCGCAAACAGCAGCTCTCTTGCTTCTTGAATGGCCTGTTTCGCCCCCGGCTGGTGAACAGGGACAGGCGGCCCCGCCCAGATGGACTCTTCATTCACCTGCACCCGTTCCACGGGATAGTCGCCAAATACCATAGCCCCGAGCCTTCCATTCCCGATGGGCAGCGCCCGATTCCAGCTATCCTGCTCGTTCCCTTCGGGCCATCCTGCCGGATGATCATACCACAGCTTCGTATTTTCACTCATCTTGGAAGCTCCTAACCGATTGGATTCATTTTGATTCCAGAACCGTTGCCCAGCTTGTTGCCCGCCAGGAGATATGCTTTGGCCGACCGCTGCAGGGTGGTGTGCTCTTCGTATTGGGAGCGGTCGGAGCGAGGTTGATTGAATATGCGCTGCTCCGCCTGATTGGACTCGCAATCGGTCTCATAGATGATGAATTCCTTCTGAAATTGCAGGATATTCGAGCCCTGCGGCAGGACTTCGCTTAATCCCGGATACAGCAGCCATGAATGGCAAGTAAAAACAGGCGTTATCCCTCTGAAGAAGCTTCGTGCCCGTTCGAAGGATTCCTCAACGCTCCGGGACTCCAACGACTCGCCGGACGGAATATGTACATTGAGTACGATTTGATTCTTAAATACGGTCCTTCCGTCCACTTCCAGCGTGCGCTCCAAGGCAGAAGGTTGAAATTGCAGACGGCCCAAGCGGAATAATCGAAGCTGAATATGCTCCTGCAGCCAGTGGTACTCTTCGATGCCATACTCGCCATAATCCCGTTTGCAGGTTAAGCACCAGATCTGAATATCCGAGAAGGTATCGAAGTAGATCTCATCGTCGATCCCCCGGAGCCGGTACTCTTCATGGACATCTGCCGCAAACCTTGCGTATAAATACAAGAACAGCTGCCGGTAGCCTGCAGTCTGCTTTACCTTCTCAAAAAAGGCGTAACGGTTGGCGTAAAATTGCTTCTTGCAGGCTTGATACTGCGGTTCATCCATTTGATAATCATATAAAATCTGCCGAGCGTCCGGATCCAGCTTGATCCCTTCGCACAATTGCTTCAAGTTCAAACGAAAGCTCCTCCTAACGATTCATCCATTTGCCATTGGTAAAATCGGGTATAGCGACCGGATGGCCGCCCATCGCGATCGAATCCTCGGATAATGCAGAGATGCACATCCAGGAAGCCATATCATAGACGTCGATAGGCGTTTGCGTCCTCTTTCTTACGCTATCGAAGAAATCTTCGAATACGAGCCAATCCATGCCGCCATGGCCTCCCTTAACGCCTTCCTCGATGTATTTTTTCCAGAGAGGGTGGTCATATTTTTCCCGGAAGCCTTCTACATTGCCCCATTGGCCTTTCCAGTCGAAGTGGTGCTGATCATGCATGCCATCGATATAGATCGAAAGATTCTCCTCCGCGTACATTCCCTTTGTCCCTCTTACCGTGAAGCCTCTGGAATAATACCTCGGGAGCGTCGTATCGAGCGTTATCGTAATCGTTTCGCCGTGGGCGCATTTGATAATCGTCGTTACGATATCGCCCTGCATAATATCCGTCTTGGCCAGCTCGGAATGCTCGCCTTTCTCTCTCTTGATATATTCCTGCAATCCTTTGGCCTTGGAGGCCATGGACACCAGAGATACCATCCGGTTCCCATGATTGATCCCTAGTACCCTGGCAATGGGCCCGATCTCATGGGTCGGATAATTCTCGCAATTCCGGTGAATATAATTGTTTAACCGATAGTGCCGATTCTCACTGCCGTAAGCGATTTCATCCCGCAGATCATGATGGTATCCGCCTGCGCAGTGCACGATCTCCCCAAATACGCCGTGCTTAACCATATTAAGCACCATAAGCTCTTCCCGGCCATAGCAGCAGTTCTCCATCATCATACACGGCACCTTGGTTCGTTCATAGGCTTCGACCAACCGCCAGCATTCTTGAACGGAATAAGCCCCGCCTACCTCACTGGCCACATATTTGCCAGCTTCCATCGAAGCGATCGCAATATCCATATGAGCGGCCCATGATGCACTAATTACGATAGCGTCGATCTCGGCAATGGCCAATACCTCCGTATAATCCGTCGTCACGACGGGGCGGTATCCCTGCGCCTTCTCGACCTGGTCTGCAGCCTGCTCCCCTCTGTCCGCGTATAGATCGCATACGGCGGCTACCTCAACATCCGGCATCTTAAGAATGATTTGCGTAAGCAGCCCCATGCCGCGACCGCCCAAGCCGATAATTCCCGTCTTAATCCGCTCTCCCACTCCTGCCCAACTCCTTGTCGTTATTCGCTTCCCTACCTGAATTATACAGTAACCCCCGCTAATTCAAGTATGAAATTCGGGGTTTAACGTATAAAGAAATGGCAGATCAGGCCGGTTATAGCCGTAACTGGACATTCACAAGATCATTCATGAAGCTAGTCGGCAAATCTCCTGGCCGTGCAAAAAATACAGAGCCAAGGAGGTCATGCCTCGCTTGGCTCTGTATCTATCTATCGCTATGCACTGATCCCCGGTTGTAAGACGAACCGCCGCTTTTTCACCCATGCGGGCTGACCCTTGTATCATGCCTCCTAAACCTTCATCTGGATGATTCCGCCGCGCACAAGGACGAACAAGGATACGCTGAACTTTTTGCGCATCGCGCGCAGTCCCCAGCGCACGGTGTGGCTTTGCATGATTGCGGTCCACCACGTGGTGTGCGCGCAAGTCGAACAAGACGACCTTGAGAGAGTTACGGACATACGATCCGTTATTCGCCGAATTTCAGCCGATTGGCGACGGTTGCGGACATACAATCCGTTATTCGCTTTATTAACTGCAATTCGGGGACGCTTTGTCTCCTATAAAGGCTCTCATGTCCGCAACACTCGCAAAACGTTCTTGATAACTTCGCTAACGGAACCTATGTCCATAAGCATGGTATCATCCGCGGCCGCGGCGATCGATTCATACAACAGCGGTCTGCTTCTGCACACCGTTCGCAGCCCCCAGCGTGCGGCGAAGCTTTGCATGAGTATAATACTTACTAGCTTAGTGGCGGCACTCAATGAATGCCCAAAGAGGGCCGTAACAGCATACCTTCCGGCAGCCTGTTACAGCCCTGCAACCAGTATCCCTCGCGGGATTCCAACTCTTCAATGGCATTCACTCCAGCGCACTTCAAGACAGCTTGCCGACTTCAGCTTCAGCGTATCTTTACAATCCGGAGGCAGCTTGGCTAACCAGCGAGGACAGCTGATCGCGATCGGCCGTGTGCCCTTGCCGCAGCTTGATCGTCTTTCTTTCCGGGGGACCGTCGAACAATCCTTCCGGGAGCGATAGCCCGCCCGCATTAAAGATCGTAAAGCTGACCGCGTCTTTCGACGTTGAGATCACGGCGGCGTATTTCCCATTTTTCAAAAAATGAGGCTTCTTGTACTGGATGCGCTCCTGGACGTCCGGAACCGCCCCGTGAACAACCTCGCGCAGGCGGGAGCACAGCTCCCCTTGCCAAGGCTCCTTTACCGCTTCAATGAAATCTGTTACTTCCTGGTTCATATACCGCTGCTCCTTTGTTGTGTAAAATGAATGTGCCGTTCTTATTGCGTGACGATCATCCACGTGACGCCGAATTGATCCACGACTTCGCCATAATAGGCCCCCCACGGCTGACGATCGAACGGATGCTTGAACTCGCCGCCCTCCCCAAGGTTCGCATAGGCCGTGCGGGCTTCGGCTTCGCTGCCGTACGATAACGATAAATTAAGGCTTCTGCTGCCAGGTACCGGTTCGAAGGAATCGGACAGAAACAGGGTATTGGTTCCCGCAACCGTCAAAACCATATGCATGACTTTATCCTTCATCGCTTCGGGCGCTCCCGGGGTTTCACCGAACGTAAGAACGGACCCGATTTCTCCTCCCAATGCTTGCTTATAAAATTCCGCCTGCGCTCTTGCATTCTCCGACATCAAATAAGGGGTAAGCTGTGCTCCCATTCTTCATCAACCTTTCCATTGGGTTTGTTTTGCCGGCAAGTGACAATCGGAATTTTCGATTGTAACACTTGCGGACATTAGATTAAATCTTGACCTCTATAAACACGACGAACGGGCCATGACGGAATCGACAGATACGAATAAAAAAGTTTAACTTTTTTTGAGCATATCGATTTGGTCCCGCAGATCAGCCTCCAAGAACCGCGTATGCGGAGCTTGCGGCGGATTCGCATCCTCGATGAGCTGACGGAGCTCGACTTCGCCCCCGCTGAAGACGCTCGGATGCGGCATGCGCATTGCCCACTCGACCGCTTCTTCTTCTGAGCTCACCTCCATCAAGATGTAGCCTGCAACCAGCTCCTTCTCCCGCGCAAAAGGTCCGACCGTCACCTTCGGCTTGCCGCCGTGCGCCGGATAGGTAATCCGCACCCCGCTTGCGCTCGGCTGCAGCTCTTCCGCTGCGAGAAGCACGCCGGATTTGTCCAGCGACTCCTTGTAGGCAGTCATCGCCTCCCGATACTCCCGGCTGGGCCTCACGCCGGCTTCAGAATGTCCGGTGGCCTTGACCATCAATATATACCGCACCCACGTTCCCTCCCGATTCAATTGAGACTGAGGCTGCGCGCTAACCCGCCTCTATACAAACGACGAACGGGAGACGCCATAATCGACATGAGGTGAAATGAAAAATAAAAAAACGCGAATGGACAACGGTCCATTCGCGATTATATAGGCGGAACGAGAAACGTAACATCGAGCGGAGCAGGAAAAATGGTCCTGGAGAAGCGATAGCGGTCGCCTATGTTCCTGAATTTCAACCTACTTGTATCATTCAAGAAATTCGGGAACAACAGCGATCGGAAGAACATTCTGCCTGCGCAGCGGCATGGGTTGGGTTGGCGGTCACGCATCGATGCCTTGCTGATCGCAGTCGCCCGATTCGCTCGCAGCGCATTCCGCGGCGCGCTTAAGCAGAAGCCCGCGCTCCCTTGCATTGCGCGTCAGCGATGCGGCGCGTTCGAACTCTTCGCGGGCTTCGCCGGTACGGCCCAGCTTGACCAGCAGATCGCCGCGAACGCTTGGCAGCAGGTGATAGTCCTTGAGCGACGGTTCGGCGACCAGCTCATCGACGAGTTGAAGACCAAATGCCGGGCCGAAGGCCATGGCGATCGCCACCGCGCGGTTCAATTCCACGATAGGCGACGGCATGACGCGCGACAAGGCTTCGTACAGGGCGGCAATACGCGCCCAATCGGTCTCTGATGCGGTACGGGCCTGCGCATGGCATGCGGATATGGCAGCTTGCAGCGCATAAGGACCGAGCGGACGCCCCAGCTTCCGGGCGCGTTCGAGAGCGGCCAAGCCGCGGCGGATCAGCAGATGATCCCATAATGCGCGGTTCTGATCCATAAGCAGGATGGGTTCCCCCGCAGCGTTCACCCGGGTCCGGAACCGGGACGATTGGATCTCCATTAAGGAAACCAAGCCGTGAACCTCCGGCTCCGCAGGCGCGATTTCCGCCAGAATGCGTCCGAGTCTGAGCGCCTCCTGACACAGCATCGGGCGCATCCAGCTGTCACCCGAAGTTGCAGCATACCCCTCATTGAACATCAGATAGATCACTTCAAGCACGGTCGACAGGCGTTGCTTGAGCTCTTCGCCGGCAGGCACCTCGAAGGCAACCTTCGAGGCGCTGAGCGTCCGCTTCGCCCGGACGATCCGCTGCGCGATGGTCGATTCCGCAAGAAGGAAAGCGCGGGCGATTTCATCGGTTGTGAGCCCGCCGAGCAGCCGCAGCGTCAATGCTACACGCGCCTCCTGGGATAAGACGGGATGGCAGGTCGTGAAGATCAGCCGGAGGAGATCGTCTTCAACCTCGCCATCCAGCGCCATATCGATGTCGTCTTCGGTATACAGATCGCTGCCGCGTCCGAGTTCCTCGTATTTCTGCTCGCGCAGCTTGCTCCTGCGGATCTGATCGATGGCGCGGCGCTTCGCCGTTGTCATCAGCCAAGCACCGGGATTGTCCGGTATACCGGTGACCGGCCACCGTTCCAATGCGATGACGAGCGCGTCCTGCGCAAGATCCTCCGCGAGGCCGACGTCGCGGACCATCCGCGCCAGTCCGGCGATTAGCTTGGCCGATTCGATGCGCCAGATGGCATCGATCGTCCGCTGGACGGAGGAGCCGCTCACGGTTTCCGGGTCCCCTCCATCTTCTCACGAAGCGCGGCTTCCATCGCCAGCGTCTCCGGGTTCTGCGTCAAATCCGCTGCGTCGATAATCTGGCGGAGCTCGATCTCCCCTTCGCCGAAGCCGTGAGGATCCGGCATGCGCAGCGCCCATTCGATGGCTTCTTCCCTGGATTTGACCTCAATCAGCGTATACCCGGCTATGATTTCTTTCGCTTCCGCGAACGGGCCGTCCGTTACTTTCGGCTTGCCTCCGGGTTCCGGGTAAGAGATCCGTATCCCCTGCGAGCTTGCGTGCAGTCCATCGGCGGCAAGCAGCACGCCGGCCTTGGCCAGTTCTTCGTTATACCGCAGCATGGCTTCAAGCAGCTCCGTGCTGGGCATAATGCCCGCTTCCGAATCCTTCGTGCCTTTGACAATCATCATAAATCGCATACATACCGCCTCCTGTATTCATAATGGAGAACCGATATCCGTGTTCGCCTGCCCGGGAATCTCGCTCCTATCTAGACGACGAATAAGCGGCCGCGGAATCGACATCGTAGAACAAAAAAAATCTTCAAGGGGCCTGCCCGATTACCGCTGCGTCACTCCGGCAGCCATTCTCCCTTCAGACACTCCATATTAACCATTTCCATACCCCATTCGATTTCCCTTCAATTTATTCCCTTTCCACCCCGCCGATGTTCAACCAGTCATGAATACCCCTAAGAGAATCAACGTACCTCGCGAAGATGATATTCAGGCCATTAATGAAAAGGATAAACGCAGATTGTGTCGAATTTCCTCGTATGATGCGAAATCAACCTACAACCGCTCTTAAATATGCAGCTATCATTCTTTTATTTCTTGGCGTTCTCATCGGCCTGCGGTGGGGTTGGTCCGAAATCTTTGATACAAAGGAACATCCCCGTGCGGTCAATGGCGTACTCGACATGCGCGGATGGGACTTTGACAATACTTCCACCGTCTCGCTGGACGGGCAGTGGCAGTTCTACCCTGAACAATTCATTACTTATCCGGATCTATCGCGATCGGAAAATCAATCAAGCTATGTCCAGGTTCCGGGAGACTGGAGCAGCGGGCTGGCGGAGGGCTCGGATTCCTCCTACGGGTACGGAACATACCGGCTGCGTATTCTAGTCGATCCGCTGGAGCAGCCCGTCGCGTTATGGCTCCAAGGGATCGAAGCCTCCACCAACGTAGAGATAAACGGGCTATCCGAGGGGCCTATTGGAATGCCTGCCGCAAGCGCCGGCGAGTATACGCCCAGAAAAATCTCTTTCACCGCCTCCTACTCGGGTAAAGGCACGGAAGAGATCGAAGTGCTAATTCGCACGGCTAACTTCGATAACCCTTATAATGGCGGGATCCTGAGCTCTCTCCGGTTCGGCTCTCAGGCCGCGATCGATTACGTTCGCTGGTATTCCATCGGGTTTCAGCTTGCTTCGTTTATCATCCTGCTGCTTCACGCTCTGTATGCCGGCATTCTCTACCTGTTTAATCCCCGGGAGAGAGCTTTGCTCCTATTCGTTCTGTTTGCGCTCACGGCCGGATTCATTATCGTGTCCGATTACGACAACTTGCTTTTGGTGTGGCTATCGATCAATTACACGTGGGCGCTCAAGATCAAACTGCTCGTTTACGTGTGGCAATCCTTCTTGATCCTCGCTATCTTCCGAAGGTTCTATACGATTTCGCTGAAGAACGGGTGGCTCCGCCTATATACGGCGGCGCTCGCTGCCTATTCCGGATTTCTACTGGCGGCAAGCGCGCCATGGGTGCACGGATCGATCGAACTGGGCATTTATGCGTTCTTCTATTTGTTCCCGTTCGCTTGCCTTATTTGGACCATCGGCACCATGTTCTTCAAGAACCAGACCGACGAGAACCAGACCGACGAAGACATGATCTTCCTGCTGCTGTCCGCGGCCAGCATCCTGTCCGGCGTGTTCTGGCACATATTCAATAGGCATCAATCCGTTATCGAAGTGTACTATCCTATAGATCGAATTGCGGCCATCATCGGCTTCTCTGCGTACTGGTTTAAGAAATACTTCCGTCATACCAAAGAAAACGCCATGCTGAACGAGCAATTAAAGAAAGCCGACAAGCTGAAGGACCAATTTCTCGCCAATACGTCGCATGAACTGCGGACGCCGCTGCACGGAATCATGAATATCGCGCAAACCGTCGCAACGAAAGAGAAAGGGAAAATGACCGCGAGAAGCCTGAAGGACATGGAGCTGCTTGTCACAATAAGCCGCCGCATGTCGCATATGCTCGGCGATCTTCTCGATGCGGCACGGCTCCGGGAACAGCGCATTATCCTGCAGCAAGAGCCTTTAAAGATTCAATCCATCGCTCCCGGCGTAATCGGCATGCTGAATTTCATGACAGAAGGCAAGCCTGTCCGGCTGACCATGGATATCGCGGAATCGATGCCGCCGGTAATGACGGATGAGAAGAGGCTCGTGCAAATTTTGTACAACTTGATACATAACGCCCTTAAGTATACAGAGGAAGGAACCGTCTCCGTTTCCGCTGAAACTCGGCGCGGGCGGGCCGTCATCCGTGTCTCCGATACCGGAGTCGGCATGAACGAGGAAACACAGGCACGCGCGTTTCTCCCGTACGAGCAAGGGGCTAATGGAATAAGCGACGGGCGGGGGATCGGACTTGGCTTAAGCATCTGCAAGCAGCTGGTCGAATTGCATGGCGGCGCCTTAACCGTTCGCTCCGAACCGGGCAAGGGCTCCGTATTCAACTTCGATCTGCCTTTAGCGGATCTATCGCTATTCCGCTGCCGCAGCACCCGCTTCGTCGTCCGAATGCAACGGACGGAGCGGAAGAAGCCTTCGCCGGATTAATGATTCCCGGGGCTGCAATCGGGGAAATGGCTGCCGCTGCAAATCTTCCGCCGCTGCTGAATGAGCGGAAGATGCATATTCTTGCCGTTGATGACGACCCTGTCAACCTCAATGTGTTAGTCGGCATTCTATCGACGGAACCGTATACCATTACAACGGCCCAATCCGCCCGCGAAGCGCTGATTTTGCTGGATACCAGGCAATGGGATCTGCTGATTGCCGATGTCATGATGCCCCACATGTCCGGCTACGAGCTAACGCAGCGGGTCAGGGAGCATTATTCCCTATCCGAGCTTCCGGTGCTGCTGCTGACCGCGCGCAGCCAGCCGGCCGACATCTATACCGGATTCTCGTCGGGAGCCAATGATTATGTAACCAAGCCCGTAGATGCGCTTGAGCTCAAATACCGGATCCGGGCGCTGACCGCGCTGAAGCAGTCCATCCATGAACGTTTGCGTATGGAAGCCGCCTATCTTCAGGCTCAAATCCATCCTCATTTTCTATTCAACACGCTGAATTCCATTATGGCGCTTAGCGATATCGATACGGACCGGATGCGGGATCTGGGGTATGCGTTCGCTTCTTACTTGCGGATCAGCTTCGATTTTCTTAATACAGGGGAGCTGGTCGAGCTCTCGCATGAACTGGAGCTTGCCAAAGCGTATTTGCATATCGAGCAGGTTCGGTTCGAGGACAGGCTATCCGTCGTATGGGAGGTTGAGCCCGGCATCAGCCTGCTCCTCCCTCCGCTTACGATTCAGCCGCTGATCGAGAATGCCGTCAGACACGGCCTCCTCAGCCGGAATCAAGGCGGTACGGTTCATATTCGGATTGCCCGCCGGGACGGCTTCACGCTTATTGAAGTCAAGGATAACGGCAAGGGGATGGAACAGGAGAAGGTCATTCAGCTGCTGAATCCGACCATGAAGGGCAAGGGCGGGATCGGTATTGCCAATACGCACCGGCGATTGATGCAATTATACGGCCAAGGCTTGTCTATCGTCAGCAAGCCCGGCGAAGGAACGACCGTGTCGTTTGTTATTCCGGATAATCGAAATATGTAGGATGTGTCCGTCCCCTCCCTATTGAAATGGAAAGAGGCGTCCACCGTTAACCGGAGTCCGCCTCTCATCCTAGCCTGCTATTATTTCGTTGTCTTTAGGCTGTCCCATGCCTTCTGCAGATCCTCCAACAAGCGGTTCGCATCGGACTTGCCCGCGAAATACGCTTGGATCTGGTTTGCGAACTCGTTCATGCCGCCGTCCGGGAACTTGTTAAAGTTCCAGCTCAGCGTCTTGCCTTCCTGGCTGTACTTCACGACTTCGGCTCCAAGATCGCCCAGGTCCTCGTTCGTCGCTTCGATGCTCTTGAATGCCGGAATGAACTTGAATTCCTTGGTGATATATTTCTTGCCGGCATCGGAGCTTACGAGCCAGTTCAGGAATTCCTTCGCTTCCGCTTTCACCGGTGAGTTCTTGTTGACGACCCAGTTGTTCGGCACGCCGATGAACAGCTTATCGTTATCGTCCGCGTTCTCGTTGATTGGCATCGGCAGAATGCCGATGTTCAGATCCGGGTTGATGCCGTTGATCTGCACTTGCGTCCAGTTGCCTTGTTGAGTCATTGCGGCTTCGCCATTGGCGAACATCGTCATTTCGGTGTTATAGTCCGTTGTCAGCGGGTTTTTGTTGCCGTATTTCAACGTCAGGTCGACCAGCTTGATCCACTCTTGGAACGCCGCGTTACCCGGGATTTTCTCCGTGCCCTCGTTCAGCCCTTTAATGAACGCGTCCGGATCCTTCTGATGCGCGAATGCCACGTTTAACGAATGCAGGCCGAGAATCCACGTCTCCTGGTAACCGTTGGCGAACGGCGTAATGCCCGCTTCCTGCAGTTTCTTCGCCGCTTCCTCCAGCTGGGATAGCGTCTTAGGCACTTCCGTGATGCCCGCTTTGGCAAACAGGTCTTTATTGTATACGAAGCCGTACCCTTCCAGGTTCATCGGTTGTCCGTAGATTTTCCCGTCCTTGGTCATCGGTTCTTTCGCAACGTCCAATGCATCCGCGACCCACGGTTGATCGGACAGGTCCTCCAGCTTGTCGATCCAAGTCTCAAATTCTCTGTATCCGCCGTTGTTGAAGATGTCGGGTTCTTCGCCCGAAGCGAATTTCGCTTTCAATGCCGCGCCGTAATCCGCGCCTCCGCCCACTGTCTGAATGTCCAGCTTGATGCCCGGGTGCGTGCTCTCATACTCCGCTTTCAGGCGGTTAAGCGCTTCGGCGATCTCGACTTTGAATTGGAAAATCTTGATCGTTTTCGTTTCTTGCGAGCCGCCGCCGTTAGCCGCAGTATCTCCGTTGTTCGATGGTTTGGAGCCGCATGCGGACAAGACGAGCGAGAACGCGAGCAGCAGAACGACTGTCATCTTGAAGTTCAACTTCTTCATGGTGGTGCCTCCCCTTTACTTCTCTTGTTGGCTTGCTTACGTTTTCATTGTATAAGGTCAATCAACGTACTTATAGGCAGAATATTGATCAAACAGGTAGACGGGAGTGACCTCTCGTCAACCCTTGACTGCGCCTTGCGTAATGCCCTCGATGATATATTTCTGCATGAACAGGAAGAAGACAATGATTGGGGTGACGCCCATCACGAGCGCCGGCAGGGCCAAGTCCCACTGCTTCGTGTACTGTCCGAAGAACGCAAACGTCGCGATTGGAATCGTCTGCAGCTCCACCGATTGCAGGATGAGCGACGGAAGCAGATAGTCGTTCCAGATCCAGAGCGTGTTTAGGATGAACACCGTCACGAGCATCGGCTTCATGAGGGGGAACACGACCCGAAAGAAAACACCGTAGGCGTTTGAGCCGTCCACCGTCGCCGCCTCCTCGATCTCCTGCGGAATCGACTTCACGAAGCCGTGAAGCAGGAAGACGGACATCGGCACCCCGAATCCGAGGTAACAGATGATCATGCCGTGAATGCTATTCATGAGCCCCAGGGTGCTGGCAACCTTGACGAGCGGGATCATGATCGATTGGAACGGCACAACCATCGCGGCAACAAGCATTAAGAATAAACCTTTATTAAACCGGCTGTTGCTGCGAACCATGCGATGCGCCGCCATAGCGCTGATAAGAACCAGCAGGACGTTGCTCACGATCGTGATGATGGAGGAATTCAGGAACGCGGTTGGAAAGTTCGTGATGTCGAAAGCGCGCGAGTAGTTGCCCCACTCGATCGATTTCGGCAGGCTGGCCGCGTTCGTGAGCAAATCGCCGAAGCTTTTCACCGAATTCACGAACAAGAAGTAGAACGGAACGAGGAACAGAATTCCCAGAACGATCATAACCAGTTCCGTCGCGATCGTTCCCGCCCGGTTTTTTTTCGCGATGTCCATTACGCCTCAACCTCCTTGCTTTTCGTGAACTTCACTTGCAAGCTCGTAATGACCGCCACGATGACAAAGAAGATGATCGCTTTCGCGGTGCCAAGCCCGTATCTATTCTTGGAGAAGGCTTCGTTATAGATGTTCATCGCAACCGATTCCGTCGAACCGAACGGCCCGCCCTTGGTCAGGGACAGATTCAAGTCGAACATCTTGAACGACCAGGAGATCGCCAGGAACAGACATATCGTCGCAGCCGGCATGATAAGCGGAATGATGATCGAGCGCAAAATTTGCAGCCGGCTGGCCCCGTCGATTTCGGCCGCTTCCAGAATGTCCCGGGGCACGTTGTTCAGCGACGAGATGTAGATGACCATCAGATAGCCGGCCGTCTGCCAGACAAACACGATGACGATGGCCCAGAACGCCGTATTTTCCGTCCCCAGCCAGGGTAAGTTAAAGAAGGATATTCCCGTCGTGCTGCCGACGGCAGCGAAGCCTTTTACGAAAATAAACTGCCAAATGAATCCAAGCAGCAGGCCGCCGATAACATTCGGCATGAAGAATACCGTCCGCAGCACGTTCCGGGTCTTGAGCGGCTTCGTCAGGAAGTACGCAAGCACGAAGCCCAGAACGTTCGTGAAGACGACGCCCAGTACCGTGAACTTCGCCGTAAACCAGAACGATTCGCGAAACGCGTCGTCATGCATGAAAATCTGTTTATAGTTATCGAACCCGACCCAGCCTGCTTCTCCCGATACGCCGTTCCAATCCGTGAACGAATAATACAACCCGAACAGGAACGGAATGACCATGATCAAGGTGAAAAACACGAGCGCGGGACCGACGAATACGATCTGTTGAGCCAGTTGCGATGCCTTTTTGGAATTCATCCCCGTTCTCCCCTTTACACATTTTCTTTTTTACTTATTATTCAGTATGCTGGATACGCATATCGAAAAAAACGGACGATCGTGAACCGATAGGAGTACGATATTGATCTGCATGGCGTCCGTTGTGGCAAGCGAGGGAATTTACGATGAAGTCTCACAGCATACGCAAAAGGCTGATCCAGTTCATGCTGGCCGTCACAATCATTCCGCTGATCCTGTCCCAAGTTATTACGATTATTCACACCCGGGAGTCGATCAAGGAGCAGTCGGTGAGCGAGAACGCGCGGCTCATATTCCAAGGCAAGACGAATCTCGTCAACTATTTGAGCAATATCAACCGGGCCTCGATTGTCATCTATTCGGACCCGCATTTCCTAACTAATTTGTCCAAAAGCCCGGACGATTACCAGGCCGCCGCCGAAATCTACACGACGCTGCAAAATTTGCAGAACTCGCTTCCTGATATTTGGCAGGTCTACCTGCATTCATTCATGACGAATCAATCGACGCTGATCACGAACAGCGTGCCGAGACGGAATTTCCGCCCCGCTCCATATGAGAGCGCGCGTCTGTACGATACGGACCAGACAGACACCGAGCCTCCGCATCCCGCGCACAGCTACGGTTTCCCGCGTTCACCGAACGACAATCCGGACAGGAAGGTGTTCACGTTCTTCCGGCCAATCGTTCGCATCCCTTCCACCGACCAACTGGCGATTCTGGCCATCGACGTTCATCTCGAGGGAATCGCGGCGATCTGCGACCAGCTCTACGATGCCGGCGACGAACAGCTGTACCTGCTGGATGAGAACGGAATCGTTATCTACAGCGGCGAGCCTGAAGAGATCGGCAAGCCGATCGGGGATCCGGACATCGCAGCGAAGACAACGGACGGAAATTCGGGATCCATGGATAGGGATAAAGCCATCCTTGTCTATGAGAAACTCGATGTTCCCTTTGCAAAGTGGACACTGATCAAGCAAGTGCCCCACAGTGTCCTCTACAGAAGGTCTACGGAGCTGACGATGATTAACGCGGTTATCGCGGCTCTGGCGCTGCTGTCCGTCATCGTGGGCACGCTGTTTATCTCTATCCGGATTACGAGGCCGATTAAGCAGCTTGCCGGTTACATGAACGAAATCCAGACCGGCCGCCTGGATATCGACATTAAGATCGACAGCAAGGACGAGATCGGCACGTTATCCCGCCGGTTCAGGCAAATGATGGATACGATCAATAACCTGATTCTCCGGAAGTACAAGCTCGAGCTCGCCAATAAGACGAACCAGCTCCAGGCGCTGCAGGCGCAAATCGATCCGCATTTTCTGTACAATGCGCTGCAATCGATTGGAACGATCGCCCTGCAGCAAAAAGTGCCGCAAGTCTATAATCTCATCTCCTCTCTGGCGGAAATGATGCGCTACAAAATGCGCAGCGGCGAATCCACGGTGACGCTGCAGGAGGAGGCCGATCACGTCAGGCTCTACTTGAACATGCAGAAGGAACGGTTCGACGATCAGTTCGAATATATTTTCGACTTGGCGCCGGATAGCTTAACCGCGGTTATCCCCAAGATGACGCTGCAGCCTTTGGTCGAGAATTATTTCAAGCATGGCATGGATCCCCGCCTCGGCCGGGGCCTTCTGTCGGTTCGCAGCAGGGTAACGGCCCCGAATCGGCTCGTTATCATGATCGAGAACAACGGCGCTTCCATTCCCGAGGCCAGGCTAAAGCAATTGCAAGAAGAGCTTTCGGCGCAGAAAGACGATTACGAAGAGAACAACATGGAGGACAGGGCGTCTATTGGCTTGTGCAACGTGCTGATGAGGCTCCGGCTGTACTCTGCGGACATGGCAGTTCTCCATATCGGGAACATCATGCCCCATGGCGTGCAAATCACCATTGAATATGCGTTGGAGAGGGGATTCATAAATGAAGGTCCTGATCGTTGACGACGAAAAACACGTAAGGAGTGCCATCAATCTGCTCGCGGACTGGGACCGGTTCGGTATCCGCGAGGTGCTGGAAGCGACCGACGGGGAAGATGCGGTGACGGCCATCCTGGAGCATGCCCCGCAGATCGTCTTGACCGACATGCGCATGCCCCGCAAGGACGGTGCAGCGCTGCTGACCTGGCTTCATGACGAGATGCCGCGGATCAAAGTGATCGTCATCAGCGGATACGACGACTTCGAATTGATGCGCCATGTGATTCGCAACGGCGGAATGGACTATATTCTGAAGCCGGTCAAGGCCGACGCCCTGAACGAAGCGCTGGGCAAAGCGGCGGACTGCTGGCGCAAGGAGGAAGAGGAACGGAAACGGCTTACCAGGCGGAGCATCGAAGTGAATGAAATGAAGCCTCACTATGCAGACAAGCTGTTGACCGACCTCGTTACGGGACAAAGCCGCAGGGAGCTTCTGAATCAGCTGCTGGAGAAGTTCCGCCTCCCTGCCGGGCCCGTCTCCTGCTCCGTGGCCGTGCTGGCCGTCTCGCAGATCGACAGCAAGCTGCTGGCCAAGTTTCACAATCAGCATCAGCTGCTCTTCTTCACGCTGAGCAATATCTGCAACGAGCTGCTGCGGTCAAGGGGGGTCGCCTTCCGTCAGTTGAACAGCCCCGGCGAGCTTGTCCTTCTCTTCTGGGACGATGCAAGCGGCTTCAGCAGCGTATTGAGGGATATTAACGAGGGCATTTATCTGACGCTCCATCGCCGCTTTCATTTCGGGATCGCTCTATCGCACGCCTTCCCAAGCGAAGTGCAGCGCGGTTATCGAGAAGCTTCCAGAGCGGTCGAAAAACGTAATCTTCTCGCCCCCGGGCACTTCCATCCCTATCAGGAGGAAGACGGAGCGTCTTCCAAACGCCAGCCGCGCCTGGCCTCCTTCGAGGAGATTTTCCGACTGGCCGCGCTGAGCGGCAGTCGCGAGCAAATCCAAGCAGCCGTGGACAACTGGCTTGCCGGCGTCAAACAATTGGGTTTGGTGTCGCCGGAGCAGCTGATGCAATGGGACGGGGAGTGGGATTGGATGCTCCTGAAGTGGATCGAGGGAGAAGCCGTCAATGCGGAGCATGCGGAAGAGCGGGAAGAAGCCAAGGCGGAAACGATCGTTCCGCTGCCCCTGAACGAGAAAGGGATGCTGTCTTGGGAGAATCTGAAGGCGGAGATGATCGAGCGGCTGGAGGCGGCGTCCAAGACGCTCGTCCAAGCGCACGCGAAGAATCATTTTTTCATCCAGGATATCGCCAAATACGTGGAGAGCCATTATCTCGAGGACATATCGCTCCAGGATGTAGCCGCACGCTTCTTCCTTAGCCGGGAGTATGTCGCACGCAAATTCAAGCAGGAATACGGGGTCACCCTTCTCGATTACCTCAGCCGCATTCGGATCGAGAAGGCCAAACTGCTGCTGCACAATCCCCACCTGCGCATCACCCAGGTCGCCGAAATGGTCGGCTACCAAGACGAGAAATATTTTAGCCGGGTGTTCAAGAAGCTTGAAGGGATCAACCCCGGTGAATACCGGAAGGAGCGGATACTGGGTTAATGCACGATGAACGCGGGGAAGAATAGGCCGCCCGAAAAAAAATGCAGGAACTCGGGAATGGCGGCACGATTATTAATACGGCATCCGTAACGGGCTTTCTTGCGACCATCAATGCCGTTGGCTGCAACGTATCCAAAGCAGCGGTCGTCATGATGACGCAGGTCGCCGATCGGAGGAGAAGATTTTAGTAGGGGTTCAGAGGCTGGCTTCCATTTTAAACAGCTGATCTGCAAATAAAGAGCATCTGAGGCCGCTGCTCAGATGCTCGGGAATGCCTTGGAGGACATGTGCTAAATTTTGATGACGTGGTTTTGTTCGATCCGAATGCGGTATAGGTTCATGATTCGGACTTGCTCCTCGGTTAGTTCGTCGCGATTCCAATACATATGCATCAGATTGTATTCAAACAATTCTTTCAGCTTCATAAAAATCGGCATGTGCTGCAGCACCTCAGCCGGAAGATCGTTCTCCTCTTGATAGCCTTCTATAAGAGCGCCGGCAATGGACTGGGCATACTCGCCTATATTTCCTTTGCCTGCGAACGAGAACTCCAGTGCAGAATAGATGGGAACAGCCAGGTCGAATCCATAATAATGCTTTTCGCAATCTTGAAAATCAATCATCGTTAGCTTGTGGTCGCGGTCGACAAGGATATTTTCGAGCCACAAGTCGCCGTGTATGATGCCGTAATAATCCGGATCTCGCGGCAGCTTGTTAACACGATCCAGAACATCCCGGGCCATATCCCGGATAACGGTCTCTTCTCTTGGAATATGGGCCAGAAAATCATACTCATCGTTATCGTGCCAATCTTTGATATATACAGCCGCCTCACGCTCCGTATACGCTCTGGACGCGCGATGCATCCTGCCCATTTGCTGCCCCAGCTTTCGGAATATAGAGGAATTCCACTGGGACCGCGGCAAATGAATACCCGGCGCAGCTTGAAATACAACCGCCAGCTTCTCTTCATCCAACATGACCTTTTCAACGAATGTACCCTTTCGTGAGGGTATCGGTTGCGGAACCCCAATCCCCTCATGGTATAAAAAGTTCACCCAGTTAACTTCTTCGGCCTGCTCCCGATCGGTTTTGTAATTCGTTATGCGTACAAAAAAGCCGCCTTCTGCTGCGCGGCAGCGATACATCTCATTGGTTACGGCTTCTACCAGATCGCAATGAATCGGATAGGTTTCATGAAGGAACTGCAATATGCGCTCTTCCATCGTTGTACTCCCCTCACCCGCCTAAGTTGAGACGGTTCATTAACAAGCTGAGCGGCAGCATCCTCGCTATTTCTCGGCGTATCGCTTGCTAAGTTTATTTTTGTGTGCTTCCAGAACTTCCTCGATTGTGATATCGTATAGGCTCGCCAAGATGAATACGTTGCCTAATACATCCCCCAACTCCTCCACCAAATCCTCTTTTAACCGGTCTGTGGATTTATGATGCTCATCCGGGCGGTCCCTTCCGATCTCCAATGCCCTGACAGCTCTTGCCGCTTCCCCTACCTCTTCCGTCAGAAATCCGATTCTTTCGAACGGACCGTAATTCGACCATCCGCGCTGATCGTAGAACTGTTGAATCCAAACTTGTGTATCGGCTGCTTTCATCATATCTCTCCCTGATGGTTTCTCACATATATAATACCGTTAATAATCGTTCTTTCCCAACAGCAGCATACGGGCCGGCGTAAGCTCTCTTCATGTTCTTCGCATATAGCTCCACAATATTGCCTTCGTATCAAAAAAAGGGGAGCCTCCCGCATAAGAAGGCTCCCATACTTTAAATAGGCCGTGATTTTATAATAAATCGATGCTGACTTACGTCAAAAAAGCCTTTTTTCTCGATGATCCGGTGAATCTCGTATATTGGGGCAAGGTATGGATCAAGCTCGAATCCAGGAACCTGCCAAGGTATTGCTTTCAGATAGTAAATGATGCTGCCTACATCATAGAACCGTTGAATCGGGAATTCTTCCTTGCTTGTCAGAACCTCAAATCCGTTCGAGATAAGCTCCTCGGCGGCCGTCTCTAAATTCCAATGATGGAATTCTTCATTCAACGGAACGCCCAAGGCCTCATTGATTTCCCGGCAATCCAGCCCACCGGACTGTTGAGTAAGAAAAATGCCATCGTCCGAAATAATCCTTCTCACTTCTGTCGGAGAATACGATTCATGCTGGTTCAGAATCAGATCAAATTGATCATCGTCAAACGGCAGGTCGAAGTCATCTTCGATCTGTACGACTTTCACGCCCAAAGGCTCTAATCTATGTCTGGCTATCGGAACATTGGGAAGGTATCCCTCCGTAGCGAATACACATTCAGGCAGAGGGCCCAACATAGACAAGAATTCTCCGCCCCCGGTTCCCATATCCAACATTGATTTGGCTTTCCGGACAAGGGGGATTGCCATACTGCCGTATGACCAGGAGAGCAGTTGGCTCCCCATTCGGCCTGTCCCGGTAATATAAGCGAAATCCCAGCCGGAAAAGTCATGCTGGGCGCTCGATATATGATCTAAAAATAGTTTATCGAATTTCATCTCATGACCTCCAAATATTCAGCAGTATTTGATTATTCGCAATCTTACAGCTGTTAAATATGGAGGCCCTCTTATAGCTGGACTAAGGAGTTATATCTCATGCTCTAACAAGTTCATGTCGATCATCCTCCTACGGAGATGAAATGATTGGAAGAGCCTCAGCCTTCCACGATTTCCTTCAGGCCGAGGAACATAAGATTCCATCCATGCTCCGAGCCGCTGTGGTACTCGGCAAGCGCCTTGGCGACATCTTCCGGCGTCCAATTCGCCTCGTGCGGTACGACGATTTCCTGTGTGAACGTCATTTCGCAGCCATCCTCGACGGATTGGAGCTCTACCGTGATCGTATCGGTCGACTCGCTGAACTGAGGCATTTGGAACGTCAGTACCAGACGACGCGGACGGTCGATCTCGAGATAGTGACCGATCGCGCGGTAATCCACGCCGTCACGATGATCGACGATTTCCCATGTCCCGCCGACATAGGGCTCGTTCTTCACAACTTTATTGGAAAACTCACGTGTCATGAACCATTTGACGAGCAGATTCGGGTTCAAGAACGCCTCGAACACCCGATCGGGTGTCGAGCTAAATCGGCGATGCATCGTTAACGTCGTCACGGAGAAGTCGGACATTGCGATCATCCTTTCCTTGTTCAATGCGCGTCATTTCCTTCCGGTCCCGCATCCAGCTTCATCAGCTCGCGTTCCAATACGTCAAAATGATTGGACCACTGCTGTTCGTAGAAGCGAAGCCATGCACTGGCCGCGGCCAACGATCCGGGATTGAGGCGGCAAATATGTATCCGACCTTGAACCGTCCTTTGAAGAAGCCGGGCTTCCTCCAGCACCTTGATATGCTTGGAGGCGGACTGCAGCGACATCTTGAATGGCGCTGCCAATTCAGTTACCGTATGCTCGTGCTCCGTGAGCATTTGAACCATTTCCCGGCGCGTAGGATCGGACAAGGCATGAAAAACGCGATCTAAATTATCCATGTAATATTCACCCTTGTGGTTGATTATAGCCTGACACTCCGTAGTTATCAACCATTCGGTTTAATAAATGGTCAATATGGCACGAATGTGCCGTATCGTGAGGCCAATCGATGCTTGCAAGCTGTTGAATGAAAACCCGCAAGCGATTTATTTTCTTGCTTTTTTTTGCGATAAATACAACACCGATAGATAAGGCCGTTCAATAACCCCATTGTGTTTGCCGGCTAAGGCCAATATGTCTTGATAGGCTTCTTCCTTTTCTTCCTCTGACTTCTGAACAAAGAAATTTCCGGTCAGCATAAAGCCAAAATATTCATCGGCCGTATACGCCTGACTCCATAAGTGGCGATCAATCTGCGGCTTTGTGAAAAGCCCTGAATGCTCAATCTGTGATGCTACTGATGATATTCTTTTTTCGCAGCCATCCTCTGATAGAAAATCGGCAAAGCCGCCGTACTTATTGGACAATGCTACAAGCTCATGATCAAGTTCATTGTCATATGTAAGATACATATTCCATATTAATGCGAGATAACCGCCTTCCATCAATGCAGCTGCACATTTCTCGAACCCGATCGGCTGCGGAATCCAATGGAATGCTTGCGCTGAGAAAATGACATCGTACGAAGTGCCTTTGGCAGCATACTCTTCATAACGCGATTCCTCAAATCGGACAAAGGGATACTTGGCGAATTTTCTTCTCCCTTCTCTAACCAAATTCGAGCCGGGCTCCACACAAAGGATATGACAACGATATGGCACGAGTAATTCTGTCGCTTTGCCGCTGCCCGAACCAATCTCAAGAATAGCCGACTTATCGGTTATATTTGCAGCACTTACGAGTGAATCCATTACTTTTTGCGGATAGCTTGGTCTGTATTTATCATAATAATCGGCGGTTTGGTCAAACATGGTGCTTTCTTTTTTCCAGTCCAACTTTCCCAACCCCTTTTTCTGCAATTTTATAATCATCTTCGCTTAGGACGAGGGGGTATCCTTCTTTTTATCGTTCCTCCCTTTAGTTTAGCGAGATTTCATAGGGCCGCCAAGGCAAGGCATACCTCAATGGCTAGAACAAGCGGAACGAAAAAGGACTGCAACAGGTCACGAACCAACAACCTGTCACAGTCCCCAAATCCGCGTCAGACGCGGCCTCTTGAACTCTTACTCGTCCCCCGGCGCCACCGGATTCTCACTGTAAGAAATCCAATCCAACCGATCCTCAGTATCCCCCTCTAGCTTCCTCCCTCCTTCCTTGCGCCTCAGGTGCATTTATTTCATCCATTCAACCGGTATCCACTCGCCGTTAACGGCTCCAGCCGTTTGCCAGAACCTGTCTTACAAACCGTTCCTCGTCAAAATCGAGACCGAAGCCAGCCTTGTCCGGGACATGGAACAGGCCGTTCTCTACCCGATAAGCGGACGCGTCCATGCCTTCGATCGTAATGTCATCGTATTCGACGAACTCGAAATTCCTAATCGCAGCGGCAATATGCCCGAGCGCGTAGATGCCGTATGCACTGCCGTAGCAATGCGGCGCAGAACGCAGTCCCAATTGGTCGAGCTGCGCGCCAAGCTCCAACCAATGCGTAAATCCCGGATAAATAATGTCGTATTGCAGTACGTCGACAAGGCCGTTCTTCGCCCAGTTGACGAGATGGGGAGACGCAAGCCCCTCTCCGTCCGCAATGAGCACGTTTTGGCCGCGCTCACGGAGCCACGATTTCAGATCGGCATACAAGGCATCGTCTTCGTGAAACGCCTCTTCGATCCAGTACAGATTCACGTCTGCGGCGGCCGCCAGCACTTCTTTGGTCAAATTCAAATTATAGGCATTGTTGGCATCGATCATAATCTGCCCCGCCGGTCCGGCTACCTCGGCAACGCCATGAATGATCGCTATATCCCGCTTCGTCCCTTCCCATAGCGGCATGTGTCTGCCGCCTCGGCCGACTTTGATCTTGAAATTCCGATGGCCTTTGGACCTTCCTTGCTCGGCTTCCTCTTTCATCAACGCCACCGCATCCCGGTCATTCTGCAAATGCAGATCGTCGAAATAAAGCGAAGTATCGTAACAGGGTACAACAAGCGGAGAACCCGGTTCCCGATTGAAAGCGGATACCAATTCGTATACGGGGGTATTCTGTCTGCGCCCCAGCCAGTCCAGAATCGGATACTCGAGCGGGATTCGGTATGGTTCAAGCACTCTGCCGTTTGGATCGAACAGATCCACCAGCCTCATACCGACTACGGTTTCCGCCAATTTCTCCGTCAACAACCCCGTGCTACCGAAGCCAACCTCTCCGTCAATCGTAATTCGGGCGATACGAACGGAGCAATTTTTACCGTGATCTCCGATCCTGCCGTTCGAACCCGCGCTTCTTGCACGCTCACCCGTAAGAGTTGCAATCTCGATCTTCTCTACTTTCCATTCGGGTTGAATGTTAGACATATCCATTCTTGTCTCACTCCCCATAATTTAATTAGTTTACGGACTAATCAAATGCGCTCTCAGTTAAATTATAGAAACAGCCTTTGTCCACTGTCAAGAATATCCCTCGGAATGCATTCGAATTGCATTTTTTCACGCTTTTTGTTAGCATTTTAACTAATTAAAAGGAGTTGGTTACCATTCGTTATCTCTCTACTGACGACAAATCATTGCTTGTCTATGAAGCGCTCTCTTCCAGGCCGCGCCTGGATATACTCGATATGCTCGCCACGCGGGCAATGAGCGTGAAGGAAATCGCCGAAGCGCTGTCGTTCTCGTCCGCAACCGTTACCATCCATATTCGAAAGCTTGAAGAATCGGGATTGATCGTATGTACGCATGCTCCGGGCAAGCACGGACGGCAGAAGCTGTGCAGGCTTGCAGTGGAATCCTTTCAAGGCGGCTTCCGAGCTCGCACCGGGAATCGGCGGGACGCCCTGTCGTGTTCCATACGCATCGGACATTACACCGATTATTCCGTCAAGCCTACATGCGGACTCGCGATGCAGTCCTCCTTTATCGGACAGCTTGACGATCCCCGATATTTCTCCGACCCGCAGCGCTTCGACGCCGACGTGCTTTGGTTCGCCGAAGGATACGTCGAATACCGGATTCCGAATTACCTATTGCCTGGACAGCGGCTTACCCGGATCGACATCTCCATGGAGCTTTGCTCGGAAGCGCCTGGCAGCAACGAGAATTGGCCGTCCGATATTTCCTTCGAGCTCGGCGGCAGGCAGCTTGGCATATGGACGTGCCCCGGCGACTTTGGCGACAGAAGAGGCCTCCTCAATCCGGATTGGTGGCCGGACACGAATAAAACCCAATACGGTCTGCTCAAAATCTTATCGGTGACGGAGGATGGCAGCTTCATCGACGGCATCAAGCTGTCGGATACGGCAATCCGCGACATACAGCCCCTATTTGGCCACGATATGCCGTTTCGCATCGCCGTTCGACCAGATGCCGACAATGTCGGCGGCTTGACGCTGTTTGGCCAAGGCTTCGGCAACTACAATCAGAACATTGAGGTCATCTTCCAAGTCGCTTCGCCATAATGCGGATACATAGAGCAATAGCCCTCATCTTGAAATACAAGGCGAGAGCTAACCCGTCATGGGGTTCTTACGTATAGAATGAAACTGAAAGGTATAGTAGAAGGAGCTTATTAAGGAGGGCAACATGTTTATCGTCATCGGTCTCGTATTTATCGTCCTGTATGCCTTAATCGTATTTTATATTGGATGGAGCGGTTGGACGTGGATTAAGCCGGCCGTATCGCGCAGGTTTCGGCTGTTCTATATTATGGCCGTCGTCTTTTTGGCGAGCTCTCTCATTCTTTCCAGAGTTGTTGCGGGCTCCACCGTTTTAAGCGTTATCGGCGGCTATTGGCTGGCCCTGTTCAGCTTATTGGCCATGCTGCTGCCGCTCGTTCACCTCATCGTTTGGTTAACGAAGCTGACACGGCTGCCTCGTCATTCCGTCCAGAAGTGGTCGGGAATCTCCACTTTGATCCTGCTGGCCATTCTGATCGGTTATGGAAGCTTCAATGCTTATAGTCCGACCGTGCGTTCCTATGACATCCCTATCGACCAAGAAGGCCCCGAGAACGGCGAGCTTCATATCGTGATGGCGTCCGATATGCATTTTGGCTATTTATCGGGAAGAAGCCATGCGCAGCGGATGGTTATGGAGATAAACGCATTGAAGCCGGATATCGTCCTGCTCCCCGGCGATATTGTGGATGATGATATTATCCCTTACAAAGACAAGGGCATTGGCGATGTTTTATCGAGGATCGAAGCGCCTCTCGGCGTTTTCGCTTCGTTAGGCAACCATGACCGGTTCAAGGGCGAGACGGAGGAATTGATCGGTCTTCTCGAGGAGAGCGGGATCAACGTGCTGTATGACGAGACGATTGAGGTTGGAGGCTGGCTGACGCTGATCGGGCGGAAGGATTACAGCGATAAGGAGAGAGCGGAGCTGGTCCATTTGACGAAAAACATCGATCGCACGGGACCGGTGTTCATGCTGGAGCATCAACCGGTCGAATTGGACATCGCGAAGGAGCAAGGCATCGACTTGATGGTATCTGGCCATACGCATTATGGACAAATCGCGCCCGGCAATTTGGTAACCGGCATGTTGTTCGAGAATGATTGGGGCCACTTGCAGAAAGGGCAGCTTTATTCCATCGTATCTTCCGGCTACGGCTTCTGGGGCCCTCCGATCCGGATCGGATCGCGGGCGGAGATCGTGTCCATTCATGTCCGTTTCTCCAATTCGGAAAGTTAGTGCAGAAGGGCCAACGCGGATGTACCCGGGTTGACCCTTTCTGTATACACGTGGATGAGATGCTTTCCTCGGGTCCTTGTTTGTAAGCTGTTTAACAAAAACTCCGAAGAGGGCCGCAACTACTCGCCCCTCGGCAACCTGTCACAGCCCCCCAAACCCGCGTCCGACGCGGATTCTCAGTTCTTACTCTTCTCCTGTCGCAATCGGATTCTCACTGTAAGAAATCCAATCGCTCCAGCTGTAGATTCTGTCCTGAAAATGGTTACAGGCGTGAGAGATATGGCTCTGTACCGAACGTCCCGACCCACTAGCCTTATTTTATCGCCACTCATGATTGTTGAGGTGTATCGTTCCTGTCGCCAAGGCCCAAAGCTTGCGTTTCTGCACGCCAGCGTTACTGGTTCTCGGAGCATGCGAGGATGCTGGTGCCTGTTAGGTCTGTACGGTACACCAAGCCAAGCCGAACAGAAGCCCAGTTCGCTCCAAGTCGGAGGGCGCATGAAAATGTTTTCAGAGCGCGAGCGTTGACCTCTTGTTGACTTCAGGGCATAAAAAAACATCGCCGGGGCGTGACGGCCACCTGACGATGTATTCACAATGTACATACTATTATGCCTTACTCGGCTATTCTTCTTCCCCTACCGCAACCGGATTCCCCTCATAACTAATCCAATCGCTCCAGCTTCCCGCATACAGTTTCACATTATAGAAGCCTGCTCGCATGAGCGCCAGCACGTTCGGGCAGGCGGTTACGCCCGAGCCGCAGTACACGATGATCTCTTTGGCATCCTGCAGATCGGCAAACCGCTCCTTCTGTTCATCGGCGCTCTTGAACAGCCCCTGATCGTCGATGCCTTCCTTCCAGAAGCGGTTAACCGCACCGGGAATATGGCCGGCAACCCGGTCGAGCGGCTCGACCTCGCCGCGGTAGCGCGGCGCTTCGCGCGAATCGACCAGCGCGATGCCCGGCGCACCCAGCTTCTCCTGAACATCGTATACCTCTGCAAGCATGCCATGCTGGACTTCGGCATAGAATGAAGCCGGAATGATCACGCGCTGCTCAGCGGTTACGGGGAAACCCGCTTCCTGCCAGGCAGGGAACCCGCCATCCATGACGGCTACCTTGTCATGCCCCAAATAGCGAAGCAGCCACCACAGCCGCGAAGCCATCGCTCCGCCCTGGCTGTCATACGCCACGACGCGGCTTTCATTGCTGATGCCCGCCTTGGCGAAGCGATGTGCCAGCGTCGCCGGGTCAGGCAGCGGATGCCGCCCGCCATGCTCGTCCAATTCCCCGGACAGATCCCTCTCCAGATCCAAATATACGGCTCCCGGAATATGCGATTCCTCGTAAGCTTGACGCCCCGCATCCGGCTGACCCATCATGAACCGGCAATCCACAATAACCAGATCCGGTTCGTACAGCCGTGCCAACGTCCACTTTGTGGACACGATTGCTTCCATTCTTATTTACCCCTTTCAAAGTTCGACCTACACAAGTCCGATTAATCCCGCTGCTGCCAGCGAAGCGCTCTTCCCCATTTTATCATGCTTGACCGTAATTTGTTATAATGGTGCACATCGTCATATCGGAACGTCCGCTCTACTCACACAGGAGGTTGACATCATGTCAGATAGCAAATACGCAGCCGCAGCACCTTACTCCGTCACGCCGCTCGACGAACGTCTGGCCGAACAGCTTTGCAGCTGGCGGTATGAGCCGCCGTTCGACTTTTATAACTGGTCCAGCTGGGCGGAGATGAAGCAGGAGGGCCGGGAATTCGGCGATCCTGTCATACGCGCGATGCAGTATGCAGCCGTCTTGGATGCTGGCGGAGACTTTGTCGGATTCGCGCAATTCTTCCCCCTTCTTGGCGTTACCCGATTAGGATTGGGTATGCGTCCCGATCTATGCGGCCAAGGCCAGGGCCATAGCTTCATAACCGCCATCGTTCAAGAGGCCCGGAGCAGAGCGCCCGGCGACGAGATCGACCTGGAGGTGCATGTGTGGAATGCGCGGGCGATTAAAGTATATAAGGACGCGGGATTTGTCATCACCGACACGTATGAACGGCATTCGACACAAGGAACGGCGCTCGTCCACTGTATGACCTACGAACCTCGGGACAACCGCACGAGAAACGATTCCTAATTCCGTACTATTCGACGGCTTTCCCGCATAACCCTGTAGGGAATAACGCATGCAAGCTGCATGAGCAGATGCCTGCGAGGGCCATGTTACACGCCCGCAGTACATTTACAGGGGAGGCGAACTTTAGTGAAGGCGTTGAACATCATCAGTTTGATTATCCTCATTCTCGGCGGCTTGAACTGGTTGGTTATCGGGATTTTCGAATGGAATCTGGTCGAAGAGTTATTCGACGGGTCGGATACGATCGGCGCCAAAATCGTCTATATTATCGTTGGCTTAGCTGCGCTATACGCACTGTCCTTCTTCTCCAAGGTTTCGGAGGAATAGCTCTAGTCAAGAAACATCAACAAGACAATCGCCCTTCATTTTGCCTCCTACAGGCATCATAAAGGGCGATTTTCTCGAATTGTATTACTAAGCATTATTAAGTGTTACCAACCTGAACCAGCCGGACAATCAAGCAACCCATCCTCTCTATTTGGCCGTCATCAGCTTTGCTTCAAAAATTTTCACGAAGTACTCCGATCCCATCACCGATCCTTCTTCAAGCCGAACGGGCGCGTATAGCTTTACCTTCTTGCCGTTGAAGCTCGCTTCCGCAGCCCCTGCCTTCAGTACAAGGGTATTGCTTCCATACGTAATCGCAGCCGTCTGCTCCGCGTTATTCCATTTGACCTTCGCGCCGAAACTCTCGAAACGGTCACGGAGCGTAACAAGCCTCGTCGCCTGCTCGTTAAACATGCCGCGGTCAATGGATGCATGCACCCCCCAGTTCCCGTCGACCACCTGCGTTATGCCGTAATCTACGGCAACCGACATGAGTGAATAGGCTTCATCCTCCGTCAGCCCCATGCCGTCCATGAGGAAACGTCTCGTTTTATAGGCAGCATCCTTCATTGCTTTATCGATGGATGAGTTCTTATAGATGGTTTGTTGGGCTTCTTCGCCAAGCTCGGATAAATAGTTCGCATAGCTGAAGCCATGGAGAACCCATTCCTTCTCCGTTTCGAGCAGCGGAAAGCTAAGACCGTCCAGCTTGGCGTCCAGCTGGTTCTTCTTATGCAGAATTACTTGGATATCTCCCGTGAGCGAGGTTTCGATCGCCGTTCCGTTCATCTCCGAATCCCCTTGAGCGGCATGCGGATCGCCGACCGACAGCAGCGCGCCGGGCACCGATACGGGATAGTACATCGTCGCTCCCTCTCCGATGCGCCAATCGTCAATGTTTCCTCCGAAATAGGAAGGCGGCACGGAGTCGACGACATCCGCTTCCTTCGGCGCCACGCCCATCGTACCGAAATGCAGTCGAACGGGAATTCGGACATCCTTCAATATATCCGTATTCTTCACGACCGTATCGTGGTCGACGACGACGCCGGGATAATCGATCGTATCATGAACCTTACCGTCCGGGTCGGTTTGAGGAGTCCAGGTATAGCTGTAAGCCGCTTTCGCATAATTGGCAGAGCCGTACGTCTCCATTTCGTAGATCGTGATCACTTCGCGAGTCTTCGGCTCCTCAACCATGTCTCCATAGAGGTAGCCCCAGTTAGCTGCAGCGTTAGAGCCGTACGTCTTGCCCTTGTGGGCCGGATTCCCGCTGGGACGCAGATTCAAATCCAGTATCCGCACCTCCAGGACATCGCCCGGCTCCGCCCCTTTGACTTCAATCGGCCCCGTCAGAATATGTACCCCGGGGGCGCGTTCGGATTCGTTCTTCTCTTCTTTTGTCCAATGAAAAATATCTTCGACCCCTGCATCCCCTTCAATCATCCGTTCGTAATCGTCGCCAGAGTGATGGGTCACGGCTTCTACGGTGATGATATCCCCGGAGTTAACGCTCAGAGCCGGCTTCCCTACCCCGATGTTGCCCCAGCGGACGTTATCCGCATTAGCCGGCAGACGATGGGTCTGAGGACGGTCAGACGAACTGCCGGCAGCTTCGACATATAACGGCGAGACGCTCATGGATTGCATGACTAAGCAGGATAACGTTGCGATGACCGCTAACTTGATTTTCTTCGTATTCTTCTTCATTCAGACATCCTCCCCTGATCACTGATTAGTATATGTTATATTATATAACATGTTTCTGCCAATATAACAGAGGTTTTTGTTGTATTCAATAGATTTCGTATGTGAAAATCGAAATTCCTTATGTTTTCATATCGAAAGTAACTTAATGCGTTAGATTTATAAACGTATCTGAACGCCAAAAAAAGCCGATCCCGGATACAATCCAAAATCGGCTTCCATTTTCGTCGACTTTATTTTATCTGCTTCGTCGGCAATCGGTATCGACAGCATTCGGCCCGAGACGAATGCGCCCTTGCATCTCCCCAGTCGACAGCAGCTGCCGTCGATCGAACTAAGACTCCGTTGTATACGCTTCATTATATCTGCGTGCAGAGACCATATCGAGCTCGGTTAATCCACCCGCGTGCCAGGATGTCAGCCTCAGCGTAACTTTCTTATAGTCAATGGAGATGAAGGGATGGTGAACCATCTCCTCGGCAATGGCCGCTACCCGGTTCACGAACGAGACCGCATCCGGAAACGTCTTAAACCGGTAGCTCCGGCGAATCCACTTCTCATCCTCGCGCTCCCATCCATCCAATGCGGCGATTGCCTCGTCCGCGGATGCCGGAGGCATCTTCTCCATTTTGCCCATCGTTCTTCCCCTCCCACAGGTTAAATTAAACGAATGATGCGGCTTTCCCTGCCGTCCACGGACACTTCGATACAATGATGCTTCTGCCGGTAGGCAACCATGCCGCCGCCTACTTTGATGATCGGCTCTACGCCGAGCCCATAGAACACATCGTCCGCGAGCGCCTCCATGACATCCATGCGCTCAGGCTCGGCCAACGCTTCCCACTCATCGGATTCCATATCGAAGAACCGGTACCCGTCATCGATCGACCCAATCGCTTCTTTCAATTCTTCCAATATATCTTTATACTCTCTAGCGTGCTTTACGCCCATTATGAACGGACCACCTTCGCTTGGATTTGTCCTTCTTTACAACTATTCTACACGAAATCCGCGGAAAATTAACATTACCCGCGTAAAACATCCATTTTGCTCTAATCTACGGCTCGTTTCTGTCGATAATTAATATAGAACAGAGTTGCCTTAAAAAACTGTTTATCTTGTCAGCTAGGAGTCTGCCCTGACGAAACCTTTCACCTCGTCGGACAGACTCCTAGACGCACCAGTTTTTGTCCCTCGGCAGACTCCTATCCGGGGTTAGCGGCCGAAGCGACCGCGGCTCACGGTTTATTACTATATTACTTCTGGACGAGGTGTGTCATTATGGAAAAATCTACTATCATTGGCTTAGTGCTTGGCGTTGCGGCCGTTCTGGTCGGAATGACGCTCAAAGGTGCCCCGATTTCGAATCTAGCCAATTCGGCTGCCTTTATGATCATTATCGTCGGAACCGCAGCTGCCTTGTTCATTGGCTTCCCGCTATCGGAGCTGGCGAAGTTTCCTCAATTAATTAAGATGATCTTCGTTCCGCAGAAGCTTATGCCGCGTCAGGAATTAATCCAGATGTTCACCCAATGGGCAACGATCACACGCCGCGAAGGCTTGCTTGCCTTAGAGACGCATGTCGACGAGATTGAAGACCGCTTCCTTCGCAACGGGATGCGGATGATTATTGACGGCAACGACCAGGACCTTGTACGCGACGTCCTGCTGGAGGATATCCATGCCACCGAAGACCGCCATCGCGCAGGCGCCCTTATTTTCACTCAGGCCGGCACTTACGCTCCTACTTTGGGGGTTCTGGGGGCCGTCGTCGGCCTGATCGCAGCGCTCTCCGATATGAGCGACATGACCAAGCTCGCACATGCTATCGCAGGTGCATTCGTCGCGACTTTGCTCGGTATCTTTACCGGTTACGTCTTGTGGCATCCGATCGCCAATAAGCTGAAGCGTCTCTCCAAGCGGGAAATCGATCTTCGACTCATGATGGTCGAAGGCTTGCTCTCGATCCAATCCGGCGTTTCGACCATTGCGATCAATCAGAAACTATCCGTCTTCCTGACCCCGACCGAAAGGTTGAAAATGAGCGAGAAGGGAGCGGAGGGCGTTGAGCAAAAAGCATAGAAGCGAACACCACGATGAGCATATTGACGAATCATGGCTTATTCCTTATGCCGACCTGCTGACGCTGCTGCTTGCATTGTTTATCGTACTGTATGCAATGAGCTCCGTTGATGCCAAAAAATTCGAAGATATGAGCAAGGCGTTCAATATCGCGTTCAATTCCGGCGTCAACGTTCTGGACAATACAACCATTATGGAAACCGGCAGGCAGATGGACGATGCGGATAAGAATAACCGCAAATCTTCCGACGAAGCCAAGAAGAAGGAAAATCGCGAAGCGCTGATGAAGCAAGAGCAGCAGGATCTCGAAGAACTGAAGAAGCAGCTGGACAAGTACATCCAGACCAATGGAATGACCACCCAGCTCGACACGAAACTTAATCAGTCTCAATTGATGATTACCATTAGCGACAACGCGTTGTTTGCTTCCGGCAGCGCCGTGGTGAAGCCCGAAGCCCGTGAATTGGCTGTCGCCATTTCGACCATGTTCGGCAAATATCCCGGCTATGAGATTGTCGTATCCGGTCATACGGATAACGAGCCTATTTCGACATCGGATTTCAAGTCGAATTGGGATCTGAGCTCGAGCCGCGCGATCCGCTTTATGGACATTCTACTGTCGAATAAGTCGCTTGACCCACGACTCTTCAGCGCGATCGGATACGGGGAGCATCGTCCTGTCGAATCGAACGATACAACGGCTGGACGAGCGAAGAACCGCCGCGTTGAAGTATCCATTATCCGCAAATTCGTCGACCCGGAGAATGCGGTATCCGTTCCGGCTACGCCGAAACAGTAGATGAAAGACGTGATAGAAGCATATATGCCCATTTTGCCGACAAAACATGCACGATCCGATAAATATGCGTGTCCGATAGTAGGTACGGGGCTATATAAACAGAAACAACGCCTTGGACTGCGCGTCTCAAGGCGTTGTCTTATTATTCCCTGGGAAATGGTCACCATTCGACACGATTCTAATGACTATCCAGGGTTGCAAACAGCTGCTTCAATTCATCGCGGTTCAAATCCCGCCACTTGCCGTAACCGAGACTGCCAAGCTCGATGTTCATAATCCGGACTCGGCGCAGCCGTCGGACGCTGTAGCCGAAAGCCGAGCACATGCGCCTGATTTGGCGATTGCGGCCTTCGGTTAGAATAATGCGGAAGACACGCTCGCCTTCCTGCTCCATGATGCAGGGCAATGTCATGCTGCCAAGCACGTGCACGCCCTCGCTCATCCCTTTCATGAAACGAGGCGTTATCGGTCGATCCACCGTGACGACATATTCCTTCTCATGACGTCCCTCCGACCGCAGAATCCGGTTTACGATATCCCCGTCATTGGTCAGCAGAATAAGCCCTTCCGAATCTTTATCCAGCCGTCCGATCGGAAAGATCCGCTCCGCATGGCCGACATAGTCCACAATATTGCCTTCCACATGCGACTCCGTCGTCGATGTAATCCCGACAGGCTTATTCAAGGCAATATAGACATGCCCCTTCTGTTCGCCAACCGGTTTGCCGTCGATACGGACATCATCGGTCAGCTCCGCCTGACTGCCAAGCTCCGCCACCTGGCCATTGATGGTGACGCGCCCGCTTTCGACGAGTTTATCTGCCTCGCGTCTAGAGCAATAACCGGTTTCGCTAATGAACTTATTGATTCTCAATACCCTTTCACCTCATACCTATTACAGCCGCCGAAGCAGCAATTTCATTACTGTCATACATTCGAACCCGATCCCGCTTGTTTAACAATTGCCCTTCAGCAGCGGCAGCGCGCATCGCGGCGGCAACCTGCTTGTCATGAATGGGACGATATTTGCGGAGAGGGCCGACCGTCAGCATGCTGAGCAATGGAGAGAGCAGCGTTGCTATTCGCTCGCCTGTCCGTAACTCCGTCCGATTCCCCAATAATAAGGAGGGCCGCAGCACATGCAGCTCCGGCAAACCGAGCCTGGACAGCTGCTGTTCCATCTCTCCCTTTACCCGGCTGTAGAAAATACGCGAAGATGCGTCCGCACCCATGGCGGAAACGACGATCATTTTCTTCACGCCCTTTCGCAGCGCCCACTCGCCCAGCATGACCGGGTAATCGTAGTCGACTCGCCGGAATGCTTCCTGCGTCTTCACCTTCTTGATCGTCGTGCCGATCGCACAGAATATGACCTCGGCCTCCACACCTGCCAGTGCCCGCTCCATCTGATCGAAGTCAGCCGTTATCACCCGCAGCTTTCCCTGCCCCACGACAGCCGCATCATCCGCAAGCGGACGGCGGGCAAGCACAGTTACCTGTATGCACTCTGCATCCGTTAGAAGCTGGCGAAGCAGCTCGCTGCCAACAAGACCCGTGGCGCCGACTAGCAATGCCCGATAGCCCTTGGATCCGCCGTTATCCCGCTTCCCCATGACCGTCCACCTGTCCTCTCCTTATTGTACAACATTCGAATGCTCTCGGCTTGCCGAGACTTCTATATGAGCCTGGCTCTCCTCCGTTAGCAGCGGCAGCGTAATCGTCACCACCGTTCCTTCGTTAACGCGGCTGTTAATATCCATCGTACCCTGGTGGCTTTGGATAATACGTTGGCTGACCATAATACCTAAACCTGTACCGGACTCCTTGCCGGTGAAGAACGGATCGCCGAGCTTCGGAATGATATCTTCGGGTATGCCGATTCCCTGGTCGGTAATGGCGATCGCGACGGATTGATTGCCCTTCCGCTCAATGTCGATCGTAATATGACCGCCCTCCGGCATGGCTTCAATCGCATTCTTCAGAATATTAATGAATACCTGCTTCAATTGATTGTCTTCACAGGAGATCCGGCACGATTCTTCCGTATAGGTCGTCACGAACTCAATGTCGCACAAATGAGCTTGGCTGTCCAGCAATGATATCACATCGTCCAGCACCAGGCGGACATCCTTCTCTTCGAAGCGTGTGACCTGCGGTTTCGCCAGAATGAGAAATTCGCCGACGATGAGATTGATCCGGTCCAGCTCGGACAACATGATACTGATGTGACGGCTATTGAGCTTGCCCGTTTCCAGCTGCAGCTGTAAGAATCCCCGAAGCGTCGTGAGCGGGTTGCGGATTTCATGCGCTACGCCGGCTGCAAGCTGTCCTACCGTCGTCAGCTTCTCGGAACGGCGCAGCAGCTCCTCCATTTTATTGCGGCTGGTCATATCCCGGGTAATGCTGGCGATGGCGCGGATCGCGCCATGCTTGTCGCGAATCGGCGATGTGGTAATGCTTACATCGATCCATTCGTTGTTCTTGGTTACCCGCACCGTTTCGCGCGACGAGAGCAGCTTACCCGCGATTAACCCCTCCATCGCCTCCCGTTCTTCCTCCAATAAGTGCTCGGGGACGAGCGGCAGAACATTCCCCAGCGCTTCGCTCGCCTGATAACCGAACAATTCCTCGAAGGCACGGTTCACTTGTGTAATCCGTCCGTCCAGATCGACGACATGAATCGCATCCGTCGTATGGTTTATGAAGGATTCCAGATATTCCTTCATCGAGCGGTTCTCCTCGAAGGCCAGCTTCAGCTTCGCCATGTAGATGCCCAGATTCTTCGACATGGCATTCACCCGCTGGGCCAACTGCCCCAGCTCATCCTTGCGGTTCACTTCAATGGAATTGTCGAATCGTCCGAACGAGACTTCATTCACCTTCCATAGTATAGAGCGTACGGGACGCATCAGAATATCGGACAGCCAGTAGCTGCAGAGTACCACGATGAGAAGCAGTCCGCCGGAGATAATCATTTGATTGACACGCTGATGTTTGATTAGCGCCAACATCGGTCCCTTGTCCATCACGACGCTAATGACATATGGATTCGGTTCATCAACGTACAGAAAGCTCTTGATGACATTCCGTCCGCCAAGCTCGGCTTCTTGAAATATTCTCTCGCCCGCAACGGCTCTGCGAATATGATCGAGATCGGCGGATACCTCCATGAAATCATAGGTACCGAACCCGATCGCCTTCTTGACGATCGGGTTACTAGCCGCACCTTCCAGATCGACATAGGTCAGGTCGAATCCCGTCACTTCCAGAATAGAAGGTTTATTCTCCTTCATCAGTTGAATATAAGCCGCCGGATTGTCCATCGGGTTATACGTGCTTGCCTGCAAATCTTGAAGACTGCAGCTAATGATATAGTTCTTGTTGCCGTCTATGTAGAAGCTCCGCTTCACCGTATAATTGGTATCCGAGACGACCGGCTCCACCGGTCCGGTCCAGAACGATTTCTCTGGCTGTGCATCTCCCGCACCCCGCTTTAACACTTGGTCCCATTTGCCCCATGATTGCGTGTTCATCCCAAGGTCCTCGATCCGGGTCGATCGCTTAACGATAAAGCCGTCCCCATCTCGGACAAGAAGGGCCAGCTGCGATACACCGGCTCGAGATGCCAGAAGGATGAGTTCCTCATTGGTTATCTCCTCAACCGATCCGCCAAGTTGTTTGGCAGCATGGATCGTCGCCGCACGCAGTTTATCCTCCAATGCCCGATCAAACAATTGGTCTCCCTTGTCATATTCGGCAACCGAAGCTGCAATCTGGCCGCTGACATGCATAAGGGTAGATTCCACATCGGACCGGAGGTTGACCCGCGTCGAATATTCGTTCAGAATCACATTAAGAACGAGTAAGGCGAACACGATGAGGGAAACCATAAAGGACAGTTTCGTTTTAACCGACATCTTACGACACACCCTTTTTTTAAACCGACTGATAGAATCTATTTGAATCATAACATATTTAGGAAAAAGTAAAAGGAATCTCTCATGTTTCCCACATTACAGGATGAAATTTGGTAATATTTTTTGCAAAACACCAAATAAATCATAAGTTATCCACGTTATTCACAGCCGTTTTGGATAAAATGTGAATAATTATGTGTACAAAAATGAGTTATCCACAATGTTGTACACAACGTGTTAACAACGAATATGTGTTCGCGGCATATTTCGAGTTTTTTTGCACTACGAATGTTGTCGAATACGAGATAGCAGCTTACTGGGGAAGGACGTCTGGAATATGAATTACTATCGTGAGGAAGATGAAGCTTGGATGCGGGAAGCCATGGCGGAAGCGATGAAAGCCGAAGCGATCGGGGAAGTTCCGATTGGCGCCATCATCGTGAAGGACGGGGAAATCATCGGGAGAGGGTATAACCTGCGCGAGACGACGCTTGATCCGACAGCACATGCCGAGATGATCGCGATACGCGAAGCCAGTAACCGGCTTGGAGCATGGCGTCTTCTCGATTGCACATTGTACGTAACGCTCGAGCCATGTCCGATGTGCGCAGGCGCGCTAGTACAAGGCCGCATGCATAAAGTGGTTTATGGTACGACGGACCCGAAGGCCGGCTGCGCGGGCACGTTAATGAACCTGCTTCAAGAGCCCCGCTTCAATCATGAAACAGAGCTGGTGAGCGGTGTCTTACAAGAAGAATGCGCCGCTCTTCTTACAAACTTCTTTCGTAAGCTTAGAGGGCGCACATAAATTGTGTTGCGTTATGACGGAGAAGGATACTGATCTGCTGATCGGATCCGATTCAGCTCTTCTTTCTGTAGCTGCTGCAAGGAAACAATCAGTTGATCGGCCGCTTCGCTAATAGCAAGCACTTCCGGGTCGGTCAGGCTGCCCCGCGCTTCCGCGGTTTCCAGCAGTTTTAAGCGAAGCGCATGCAGCTCGTCGAGTAGTTTAGTTTTGTCTTTCATGACGCCTCGGGAATCGCTCCTATCGCATCGAATGTTACAATCGGTAACAATTCCATTATACGCTTTACGGGCAGAGATTTTTGTAAAATCTTGTCGATAAGAACCCGAATTTTGCAAGTAAATTTTCGACAAATTTCTACATTCCACCTCCATTATCGTATTATGACAGTTGTTGACGATGTCAGATGACATGAGCCATTCATCATTCTTCCCTTCGGGGAATGCAACATGACGACTGTTAATCTGGCCTTATGGCGCTTGCACCGCTTCAGGCTTCATGCTATTATTATCCTTGCCACGCGCCCGTAGCTCAGCAGGATAGAGCGACAGTTTCCTAAACTGCAGGTCGTACGTTCGAATCGTATCGGGCGCGCCACATATCGATTAAAACCCCTTCCTGTGAACGGGTTTTTTTTTACGTTCAAATTCGATCGTGATTGCAGCGTCAAGAGTAGCGGCTCTCGTCAATTGCGGCTCCCGATCCTCCTCCCGCTTGCACCACGCACTCTTGCAGATACACTACCTCATGGAGGGCTTCTCCGTATTTCATACCTGAACCATAAGAATGAAATATTTGCATAAATTTCTATTTCATTAATTATCAAGGAAACGGGATGGATTGTAAACGACATTTCATCCGTTTGAATTCTCTTTTTTATACGACAAATTTCGACAGACTTTACTTTTCCATCTTTGATATAATTATAGATTTTTATATATTGGTTCTCCTGATTTCATCCTCGTAAACTCGTCTCGCGTTAAGCAGACATCACGTTATATAATGGTAGTGCATTTATCACCATAGAACGAAGAATCCAACATAAGGGAGATCGGCGCATTTGATGATGGATGACAAACGACGTTTGTGGAAAGAATTCATAAATGCTACGCGATTTCAGGTTTGGACGGCCGAATATACGAAAGTGTCGAGATCCTGGCGCGGTCTTGATTTCGTTCCGGATTTCAACCGTTTCTATCTCATCGAAGAGGGAGAGGGAATGGTTCGCATTGAGGATACCGAGCTGCATCCGGTCAAAGGCCAGCTTGTCTTCATGCCGGCCGGCGTCCGGCAAAGCTACTCCACGATCAGCGACCATACTTACAGCAAGTACTGGTGCCATTTCACCGCGACAGTCGGCGATCTTCGCCTGTTTGACGTGATGGATACGCCAAACTTGCTTACCATCAAGGACCCTGCGGCCTGGAACCATTGGGTATCCCTGTTCCAGACTTTAATTGAAGCGATGGACAGCCATCAGCTGTCCGCCGGATTCCGCATGAATGCCGTTATGATGGAAATGATGGCCAGCTTTGTCGAGCAAGCCGAAGATGTCACATTCAATCGTTCCTCCACGATTGTCGACAAGATGTATACGGTATTGCGTTATATGGAGCAGCGGCTCTCCGAGCATATGACGATCGAAGAACTGGCCGGGCTGGTTCATTATCACCCCAACTACTTCATTCAGGTGTTCAAGCAGTTCACCGGCCGTACGCCCGTCCAATATTTGAATGCCATGCGCGTAGAGCGTGCGAAGCACTGGCTGTCGGCAACACCGATGACCGTCTCCGATGTCGCGGAGAAGGTGGGCATGACGCTGTTCTATTTCTCCCGATTGTTCCGTGACCATACCGGCTTCACGCCATCCGCATACCGCCAGATGAACAAGCCCCAATAAGGCTTGGCAATCGGCTTGAACGGATATAAAAGAAGGCTTTTTACGACCTGGATACACGGCGTAAAAAGCCTGTTTATAATAAACGGTTAGTTTGCCCCGACTTGGCTGCGCCAATCGGGTACTTGGACGCTGCGGCCGCTGGCGATCGACTCGTCAATCGCGAAGCAAACCTCCATGGATTGCAGAGCATCCATGAAATCGCAGCGTGTCTTCGTGTTGCTGCGGATCGAGTTGATGAAGTCGTCGATCTCGTCGGCAAATGGATGGTGCGACACATCCCCGCTGTCCGGCAGGATGGTCGGAATCGTCGCGTAGTCAACTTGGCCCGGCAGCTTATGGCTGAACAGCTGGTTATTCAGAATAGCACCCTTCTCGCCCAACAGGTGTACATTGAACTTGTAAGGTGTTTTGCATTCCAAGGATGAGGATACCTTGCCAATGCCGCCGCTCTTCAATTTGAAAATGGCAATCGCATTGGCGTCGAACTCATAGTCGCTATCCGCCCACGTCCGGCAGCCATAAGCGGTTACCTCTTCAATATCGCCGGCAAAATATCGGACGGCGTCTACGGCATGGCAGCCGGCCGACAGCATGCTGCTGCCGCCGAGCGCCTTGCTCTTGCTCCAGCGGTATTGGGGATATTGCGGACCGACATGATGCCAATAGTCAATCTGAGCCATAAACACGCGGCCGATCGCATCATCCTCTATGAGAGCCTTCGTGCTCCGGAATGACGGATTCCAGCGAAGCACGAATCCGGCTACTGTCTTGATTGCCGCGGACTCGATAGCATCGGCCATCTCCAGCAGAGCCGTACGATTCATCGCAAGCGGCTTCTCCAGCACGATATGCTTGTCGTGACGGGCAGCCAGAACCGTCTGCTCGGGGCGGAGCTCTGGCGTCGAGCATAGGACGACCGCATCGACATTAGGGTCCTGTACCGCATCCTCATAACGCTCGAACACACGCGCATCGATCGACAATTCCGCGAGCCGCTGCCGGGCGCGCTCCGCACTTTGGCTGACCACACCGTAAACCTCCGCATCCTTCCGGGCTTGAATCGCTTTCAAATACTCACCGGCTACCCAACCGGTACCTGCGACGACAAACCGTAAGATTGACATTGTTATCCCTCCATTCACCTTGTCAACACAACCGCCAACATGGATCCTGCCCCGTTCAACAAGCCAACGCTCTCCCTCTGACGGAATACAACTCTGATGCGTCGATTATCAGCTGCGAGAACCGGTGCCCATTAACAGTATTCGAAACCGTTCGATCCAATTCCTGCGTTAAACGAACATTTTTTTCAATTTATCCGCTTCGCCCACATCCCCTGCTGTTGCTGACGGTAAAAAACAAGGGCTCTGGAATGGATCCAGAGCCCTGCCGCATCATGATTAGAGCAGCCCGGCGGCTTTCATCAAATTATAGACAGCCTTCGCGCATTCCGCTCTTGTTGCATTGTCGTTGGGCGCGAACCTCTCACCCGCTTGACCGATCATCAGACCCTGGATGGCTGCCTTATGAATCGACTCCTCCGCCCAAGGCGAGATTTGGTTTTGATCCGCATAGACCGCAGCCTGATCGCCGGCAGATCGTTCCTTCCCTTCAATCAGCGATTCATAAGCCCTGACGAGCAAAACAGCCATTTCCTCCCGGGTTATCGAACCTTCCGGATGGAACGTATGTTCGTTAATCCCTTGGATGAGTCCCGCGCTGTACGCTGCGCTCAGCTGATCTTTATACCATGCGTTTTCCGGTACATCCGTGAACGGCAGTTCTCCGCCCTGCTCTGTCAAATTCAAGGCCCGAACCAGCAGCGTGACGAATTCCGCCCGCGTCGTCCGGTTTCCTGGTTTAAATTCTTCATCCGTAACGCCGGTCACAATATGTTTGGCCGATAAGAGCTGAAGCGTGCGATAGGCCCAGTGGCCGCTCGGCACGTCGGCAAACCGCTTGCTGTAGGAGAGCACGGCATACCGGCTCAGATGATCCAGCCGCACCTCGACCAAGCCGTCCTTGGCATTGACCTTGCCGCCCACGTACTCCCACCGTTGGGTCGCTTCATTATAATGATAGATGCCCAATAAGCCTTCATCGGCACCATTCGAGCGATAGGGCAGCTCGAGCTTAACCCCGCCTGCCGCCTGACTGAGCGGGATTTCCTTGCCATCGGCCGTCTTTAACACCATATGAATATCGTACGCCTGACTGGCCAGCTGCAGACGTCCCGCTCCTGCACCCGCAGATGGATTCACTTCCGAATCGTCCACCGGAACAATGGATAGGCGGATAACGGCCTTCTCGCTGTCAGACTGTGCGATCAAGTCCTTCCATACCGCCGGATCAATCGTAATCACCGCTCCGCCTGCTTCCACTCGGACCGGATTCCCCAGCAGCTTGGCAATAGGGATAGAAACCGTCGTCCGGTCTGCTTCCATTGTCACGATCGCGGTGCCGTTCTCAATACGGACAGCTGCTTCCGTATTCTTCTCTTCGGTTGGTCCCGTTACCGTCCCTGTGACCGTCCCCGGATAATAAGTTCCCGGATCTGTCGTCTGCCCGCCGATCGTAATGATCGCATACCCTTGGACGCCCGAACCGTCCTGCGCGGTCGCTACAACCCTTACCTTGCCGTTCTTCTTTGCGCCGAGCAGACCGGCAGGCGTAATCACCGCCAGATCCGTCGCGGAACGGCCGTCCTCGCTGAACACCGCCCACGACACGGTTTTCACATCCGCATTCGCAGGCGTTACGGCTGCCTCCATCTGCAGCGTCCCGTTCTTCTGGGCGATCGTGCCGGCATTACCCGCCCCCGTTACCGCAATAGCAGCCACAGGCACCGGTTCCGGCATGCTGCTCCGCAGCTGGAAGGCCAGATAATTAGCCGTATTCGACACGTCGCTGATCCCGTTCTCCGTTAATCCCAATACGGCCCCGCCTGACTCCTGATAAAAGTTGACATGGGAAGCAATGCCCATCCATTGTCCCTCTTCGGCCGTAATGCCGATCGCCTCCCAAGGGATGGCCATCTCGACCTGATAACCTTTATCCGTCTTAACGGTCTGGTGAACAATCCCTTGTTTATCGTCCTTGGCGGCGCCATTCAGATAGACCGTATCGTCTCCGAAGCGAATGGTATACTGCGGCGAGAACGCGTCGCGAGGTCCTTGAATAAATTTCCCGTCAATGAACAGCTCCACGCTAGTCTCTTCCCAGACCGGCTTTACTTTCGGCGCGTGCACCAGGCTGTCCGTCACATCGAACGCAGCGTATAGATGACTCGGACTCCAACGGAGGCCCAGCTTTGCCGCATTTTGCTTATCAACCGTGAATCCAAAAGTCTGCTGTCCGAGATTGTAGTCCAAATTCCAGAACGATTCATCCGGCTTGCCGTTGATGACAACCCGATCATCCGCAATGCTGTCCATAGCGTAGGTTACTTTTTCATTGACGAACACTCTGTCCGCCCAATGCTCCGAGGACGTGGCGTCGGCCGAAATATCCTGCGTCAAGCTCCTCTTGCCATGGCCGGCATCATTCACATGCATCGTAAAGCTGATGACGTCGCCATTAGATGGGCTGGTCCCGATTACGCGCCAAGGTATCGCGATTTTCATGGCGTAGCCGTCAGCCGTACGGTCGGACTGATGCAGAATACCGCCGGTCTGCTGATTGAGCAGCCCATAAGCATGGACTTGGTCGTCATCATACCGGAACACATACCTGACCGTATGCTCGTTATAGACTCCCTTTGCCCCGATGCCATCCAGATAGACCTCCACTGAATCATCGTCCCACGGGTCTGCAGCATTCCCGTTCACGACTTCATTGTCGGTCACATCGACACCAATATATAAATAAGTATCGTTGTATTTGAGATCGTAGGCGGCGTTAATTTCCGTATTCCCGGTTGTATAAGCCAGCTGTTTATCCAGCTTCCAGACGGCGCCGTCCAGTCTGCCGGACAAATCCGGAACGATAGGGGTATAGCGGATCTGGAAGGTCTTCATCGCCTCTTTATCGACGCCCATAAGGTGAACATCGCTGAAATAGAACGTGACCTCGGACGAACCTGATAACGTCCAGAACAGAATCGAGGCTATATTCTTCTTGTCGATCTGGCCAAGCTGTGCAAGCGGCAGCGCCAGATGATTGGCTCCCGGCAGAAGCGTTCCGATTTTGTGATCGGAAGGCTTGCCCTGCGCATCGAAAAATTTCGCGAACAGATTCATCGTCTGGCTCGAATCATTATATACATCGAGCTCTAACGAATCCGCTTCAGAGAAATCCTTCAACCCTGCGGCAACCGGCAGACGGATGCCTGGATAAGCCTCGCCTTCCAGATATGGAATCTTAACTTTCAGCGACTTGCCGCCGCCCGGAGCATGATCGTCGGATGTCCCTTCGATCGTAACCCTGTATTCCTTCACGATTCCCGCTAATGATTGCTCATCGCTGAAATTGTTGATCACGGTCTTCTTCATAATCGGCTCGATCGCCCGCGACTTGACGACCACCTGCTTCTTCACGGTCAGCTCCCGGCCATCCTTCTTCAGTACGACTGTAATTTCGTTCGTGCCCGGAACGACGCTAACGGCAGTCTTGTACTGATCAGCCGTCTCATTATCCGTAATGGTCTCTGCGGCAACCGCTTGACCGTCGACGGAAACCTCCGTGCCTTTGGCAGCATAAATCGTGATATCACGCTTCGACGCATCGGTGGCATGATTGCTAAGAAGGATGAGCGCCTTCGGATCTTGATCCAGCTGCTCGATCATATCAGCCACTTCGCTGCGTACCGACTGTAGCACATTAACATCTTTCGTGAAGGTTTTGACATCCGTGAACAGCCGATCGTAGTAAGGCTTCAAGATATCGTTCACTGTCACATTGACATTCAGGTTCTCGGCTGCCTGATTGATCTTTTGTTCTAGCAGCCATAAATATTCGTAATCTTGGTTGCCGTCCCGGATCGTCTGCAAGCGCAGTGTGGCGATTGGCCCGTTGATGCCGTATTTCGTACCCGGATACAGCAGATATCCGTCGCCATTCGCCCCTGGGAAAGCAAACGAATCATTCCATATATCGCGGTCGATATATTTGGTGCCGTCATATTTCTTGAAAATATTGACCGACCAGTACAGATTCCCTTCAATGCCGTACGAACGCTGCATCCAAGGCACGAGCCGGGCTCCGATAATATCGTCGTCGATATGATACGTCGGATAAGGGTTCTTGGGCGCGACGCACCCGTACCACCAGATATGGCCGCCATTCGCCTGATGCTCATGGGCCGCATGCAAATAGCTTTCGGTATTAAACTCATTGAATAACGGAGTGAACGTGTTCACCGCCGCACTCAATTCGGGGTTAATGCCTGTCGTAACCAGATGCCGCAGCGTCGGTTCGATCGCTTTGATCTGCTCACTCCGCTCGATCACCTTCGGAAACATGGCCGGAGTCGGTTCATCGATCTCGCCGCCCAAATAATAATACGCCTTGTCGAGCAGCCCTTTCGCCTTCAGATCCTTGATCAGCATGGCCGCTCTGCCGTTGACCGGGTCATCCAAGTCTCCAATCGTATAGGGCAGGTTATAGGCGGATACTCGCGGATCGTTAATATAAGGTTCTGCATCCTTGACGTATTGGACGTAATCGTCGGTGGGGATTGGCAGCGCAGTAGGCGTAACATGGTAGTCGAGCATGAATTCGTAATAATTCCGCATGAGCTCCCAGTACGCATCCGAGTTGTTGGCAATTCCGGGGTGGCCTGCAAGCAGCATATCGCCTCCCCAAATCGCAAATGCGGTTTCAGCGTGGTTTTCTTCCGGAATCGCAAAGTCTCTTACCCTTACTTCAACGGGAACGGCTTTCGTTTCCCCGTTGACGGTTAATGTAATCGTCCCTTGATAAATCCCGGCCGGCGTCGTCTCTTCCGTCTTGACGGTGAACCAGATCGACTGGTTCTGCCCTTGCTTGACGTTTACCTTGCCATGCACCGACATAAACGCATCAAGCGGAATCAGTGCATCCGGGTATTCGCCCGGTTGATAGGCGCCGTTGGAGTTCTTGTCGATTTTCACATAATGCTGGACTAAAATTTGCACGCTGCTGCTCGGGATAACGGCTTCCCCGGAAGTTAAATCCGATATAAAGGCACTTGTGATTTCCGCCCTTCCATCCTGTGCGGTGACAAACACTTGCCCGCTCTGGTATTCGCGCTTCGCCATATCCAGCTTCAGATCCGTCGATGCGAGCGGCTTCGCCGTCCGGGTCATATTCACCGTATTTGGACCCGTCCAGATCTGATAAGGCCCCAATTCCGGCTCCGGCTCGGCGGCAGCAGGCAGGAAGGAGGCGTCGTCAAAATAAACTTTGCCTGTTCCCCCGGCTACCATCAAGTAAATGACGACCTTGTTCGAGCCCGGCAGCGGAGTGAATCGATAGGTGAGCTGCTGCCAATCGCCCGTGATCTCCCCTTTTGCCAAAGGCTGGTTCTTGGAGCCGATCCATGTATCGCCTGTCACTTCGTTAATCTCATCGCCGTAGAAATCCATGTTGAGCATCGGCGTTCCGGTCATCGACTTGTCTTCTACCTTCAGCCAAGCCGAGAACACATACTCCTCCGAATCTTGAATCGACAGCTTCTCCAGCGCGATTATATTGGGCAGCCCGTCGCCTGTCGAATGATTGATGAACGCACTGTACGTTCCAGTACGGGCCTGCTCCGTGCTTATGCCGAAGTCAACGCCCCATTGACCGGCTGAATGCCCCCAGCCGACCGGCCTTCCATCGCTTACATTTTCGAATCCGGGATTTATAATCCAATTCTCCGGAGCAGCAGCTTCGGCCTTCGCCGCCTCTCCTCCGGCCATGTAGGGGATGATCAGGCAGACCATCAATATCCATATCATCCCGCTCTTAAACCGAGCAGACAACCTTGCCATCGGTACCCTCTCCTCATTCGATTATCGTCTTCCCATGTCCGTCCCTGCTGCAATTAGCCCTTCGTCGCCCCAAGCGTCGCCCCCTCCATAATCCGCCGTTGAAACAAGATATAGATGATGATTGATGGCACCATGACAATCATGACGCCAGCAAACATGGTCACCCAATCGGCCGTATAGCTCATTCTCATATTGGCTTGGTACATATTGACGCCGATCGTATATTTCGCGGGATCGCTCAGATAAATAAACGGCCCCAGAAAGTTGTTGTACAGCCCGAGAAATTTGAAGATGGCTACCGTGACGATGCCGGGGGTCGAGAGAGGGACGATAATTCGCCAGAACACCTGGAACAGCGTCGCCCCGTCCACATAACCGCTTTCCTCCAGATCCTTCGGCAGCGAGGACATGAACCCGCCGAGCAGCATCAGGAAGAAGACGTTCTCTCCGAAGCTGTCCAGCACGATGAGCCCGGTCAGGTTGTTGGTCAGATGAAGCGTTTTCATAAGGATGTACTGCGGGATGAGCGCATTGATGCCCGGCAGGAATAACGACAGCATGATAATCGACCAGATCAGCTTCCTGCCTCTGAACGTGATCCGCGTTAACGCATACGCATTAAGCGCCGTCAGGAATGTGCCCAACACCAGCCCTACCCCCACGTAATACAGCGTGTTGAGCATCGATTTGCCAATATTGTAGCCCGTCCAGGCTTCATAATAATTGCGCCACTGGAATTGAGTCGGAACCCCCCAAATATTTTGGAAGAAATCCGCATTCGATCTTAGCGACTGGACTAGGATCCATACCACCGGAAAAATAATGGACAGTCCCCATAGAAAAAGCAGTACCCGCCATATGAGGTCCATCACGGAACGACGCCTTTCGATTATGGCCACCTTCTTCGCAATGATTTGGGACAATCAGAATTCGACTCCTTCGTCCGGGTAATATTTATCGAGGATGAGTTTAGCCGCAACGAGAATCAGGAATAGAACCATGCCGATTGCGGAGGCGTACCCATAATTGTGATAATCCTTGCCGAAGGCCATATTGAACATGTAAAGCCCGATCACATCGGTCGAGCCCTCCGGCCCGCCGTTCGTCATGACCATAATCATCTCGAAGCCCTTTATCGTGCCCAGCACGACGAACAAGGCGCAGACCCGGATGACCCCTCGTATTAACGGAATCGTCACTTTGAACAGGATTTGCATCGGACGGGCGCCCTCGATAACCGCAGCCTCATAGATCGATTTCGGAATCCCGCTGATCGCATTCATGAAGATGACCGTATAGAGTCCGACTCCGCTCCACACCATCGGAACGACTAACGCCCACAGCGCCGTTCGGGTATCGCCCAGCCAATAGAACCCTTCTGCCGGTATGCCCACTAATTCCAAGATGCCATTCAACAACCCGAAGCTGCCGTCGAATATAAACGACCATAGCAACGCGACGACGACAGTCGAGAGAATATTCGTAAAGAAATAGAGAACCTTGTAGAATCCGTTCTCTCTGTATGGCTTATTATTCAGCAAATAGGCCAGCAGGAGCGATATAAAAAGGATGGCAAACGGCACGACGATCATATAAAGCAAATTGTGATACAGCGCCCGCCATACGAATTGATCGCTTATCATGAACTTATAGTTGCTGAACCCGACGAACTCCGGCTCGCTTAAGCCGTCCCAATTCAACAAGGAATAATAGATCGACAATAAATTGGGGTATAGCGTAAATAATAGATATCCGCCAAACGAGGGTACGATGGCAAGAACGAGGAAGATCAGCTTTTGCCGTTTTATTTTGTCCGAAACCGCCCGTTTGCGTATGCTTGCCGCGACTTGCTTCGCTTCTGCCGCCACTATCGCTGCCTCCCTGCTAGCTGAATGACCGAAGGGGGAAGCGGATCCCCCTTCGGTTCCGATCGCTTTAACTTATACGGAGCACGAACCGCTTGGCACGATCACTTCGGCCGATCCTTCTCGACGCTCTTCTGAAGCAGCTTCTCGGCTTCCTCCAACACCGGCAGCGGATCTTTCTTCCCAGACGCTACCGCCGTAATCATTTCCGATACGAGCTTCGACGATTGGGCGGATTCCGGACTCATCAAGCTGAAATTACGGCGGAAGGAAATATACTTCACATCGTGCTTCGTCGCATACTCCATGACTGCCGCAGGAGCCGGCTGAAGCTTGGCAATGCGCGCCGGATCGTCGCCGAAATCAAGGCGGGCAGGGAAGGCTCCCGCTTCGGATGCAAGAATCTCCTGGATTTCAAAGCTGTACAGGCTTAGGATGAATTCCTTCGCCCACTTCTTCACATTCTCCGGCTTGTTCTTCCATATGCTGAATCCGATATCGGTTACGCCGGAGTTGATGAATATCGTTTGATTCTTGTCATTCGTAGCAGGAATGGCCATAAAGCCCCACTTGAAGCCTTCCGGCGTGCTATTCTTCATCTCATTGCCGACCCAATCGCCCGTAGACACGAGCGCAGCCTTGTGCTGCAGCACCTGCATTTGGGACTGGGTATGGTTAAGCGCTGCAACCCCTTGCGGGAAATATCCCTTCTTGCCTAGATCGTATAGACGGTTCCACTCTTCCTTACTGTAATCCGTCGTTAACTGCGGGCCGTTATAATTGCGGAAATTATCGAGATAGGCATCGAATTTGCCCTCTCCCTGGGCCAAGCCAAACGGCAGAAGATCGAACGTATAGTTTGTCAGATAGCCTGCGTACACACCCGGGAACGTAATGGGGATTATATCCTTCGATTTAATGTCGCCCAGCAGGGCAACAAATTCATCCCATGTGCTCGGATTCTTGTTCCAGCCATGCTTGTCGAACAGGTTCTGGTCGAAGAACAGCCCGGCTGTATAGCCGCCTACCGGTACCCGGCTTGTCATTCCTTTGAACTTAACCGCTTCGAACATGTCATCGGAAATGACGGACCGGAGCGTCTTGTCGGTTTCGTCCGGCAGGACACGGTCCCACAGATCGTCCTGCGGCTCGATCTTGCCCGCTTCGATTAATTTCTCTCCCTGGCCGGCCGCCGTGAATCTCGGGAAGAACAGGTCGAACATTTCCTCGTCATCGCCTGCGGCAATCATCGGCTCAAGGATCGTTTCCAGCGTCGGTGTCGAGGTGATGTCGAAGGAGACGTTCGGATACTTCTCCGTAAACTTCTTCACGGCCGTATCCATCCAGGAGCGCCCGCCGCCGTTTTCCCAGAACCCGACCTTCAGCGTAACCTTCTCGCTCTTCGATAAGCCGTTCTCCGGATAGACCTCATCCTTCGCGGCGTTATTCGTCTTGCCTTCCGTACCGGCATTCGCACCCGCATTCTTATTGCCGCTCTTGTTTCCTTGGTCAGCGGTATTCCCGTTATTGCCGGCATTACCGCCCTTCCCGTCATTACCGGCCTTATTGCCTCCCGAGCATCCGGCCAGCAGGGTAACGACCATGATCACGGCCATTAACAAAGTCATCGATTTTTTCATATTCATATCCCCCGATATCGTATATGGTCATCACTCTTGCATCTTCCAACAACGATTTATGTCATCTGAGGTATCATGCTGCTTAGCTCTATGGAGCCGCCTCCTTCAAGCCTCGATTGTTCCGCTGCGAAAGCCATCAGATGGCTTTGGACGGAGGCTTGGGCGGAAGTTAGCCCGTCTGCAGACCTGCCTGCTCTTACTTGCTCCAGAAAGGACTGGACCAGAAGCTCGTCGCCGCCCCCATGACCCCTTGTATGGACATGGACGGGAATAGACACGGGCTGCTTGCCGAAGGGGTAGAGCGTAATTTCCTCGTCCTCCATGCGGCCTCTTATTTCGCCGAACGTCCCCATGATTTGAACCGTTCTGGAGCAATCATGCGTGAAGCCCGACATCGTGAATGACGCCGTCGCCCCATTCCCGAACTCCATGTTCACAACCTGATGATCGACAACGTCATTGTCGCAGCGGTATACACAGCGGCCGAACGGGCCTTCGTGAAGCGCGTTATTAATTCCGTCAGGCGACAAATCATGCGTTATAAATCTGGACCACTCATGCGTCTCGTCCTCGGAATAAATCTTGATTGCGGAATACGGACATTCCCGCTCGACCGGACAACCGCCGGTGCACCGCTCCGTCGATCCGGCCGGCGCCCGCTCCGGGCGAAAATGCAGCAATGAACCGTAAGAGCTGACGCGAAGGCAGGGCTGATCCATTAACCACGCAATGATATCCATGTCGTGGCAGGATTTCTGCAGGATCATGGGACTGGTTTCGTCCGTTCTCCGCCAATTCCCCCGGACGAAGCTGTGGGCCATGTGAAAATAACCGACGTTCTCGTTCAACTGAATCGAGACGATATCTCCAATGGCACGGTCAGCCAGAAGCTCTTTCACCTTCGACCAGAAGGGTGTATATCGCAGCACATGGCAGACCGTTAACAGCCTGTCATGCTTCTTGGCAGCCTCGGCCAATTGCAGCACCTCGTCCTTATAAGGGGACATTGGCTTTTCCAACAATACGTGATAACCTTGAGATAGCGCTTTCAAAGCTGGCTGAAAATGCATCCTGTCTTGTGTCGAAATGACCGCGACATCGGCAAATTTTGGCTTGAACAGGGCTTGTTCCCAGCTATCGAAACGGTACGATTCCCTAATGCCATGCTCCTTCACCGCATGCTGCCTGCGTTCTTGATCAGGATCCGCAACAGCGACGATTTGCATCTGATCCGGATGATTGTTCGCATACTGACCATAAACAAACCTCCCTCTTGCACCAGCTCCTATGAGTACCGCGGTGATTCGGCGCATCGAGCTCATCCCCCTTCCAGATATAGTAATGACTAATCATGTAAGAATATAACTCGCGTTATGAGAGCTGTCAACAATTTTTTCCATAATTGCGTTTTGTTATGAGCCAAGAAGCAGATCTGTGTGAAAAAGAGGGAGAGAAACCGCGTGTTCATCCCCTTTTTCTGTATTCAACCCCGGTTCATTCCACTTTATGGATTGACGATCTCTCCCTCAACTCTTAGAATATAACTATCGTTATCTCATTTGTCTAAATGGATTTATGAAGGAGCCCACCCGATGGTTACGAAGAAAGAAATTGCAGAATATCTTGGCATTTCGCGCACGGCCGTATCTCTCGTATTAAATAACACGCCGAGCAGCACGATCTCCGCCGAGACGAGAACCCGAATCCTGCAGGCGGCCAAAGAGCTCGGTTACCGCGATGTTGAGGTTAGCCCCAAGCTGTGTTATGTGTTATATAATCGCGAATCTAATGACCCGCGTTATATGGGGAATTTGAAAGTTATGGAGGAGGAGGCAAGCCAGCTGAACTACGGGCTTGTCTTTATGAACATTACGTCTGCGGAAGACTCGCTCAATAAACTGCAGCGGCTGCTGGACAATCAGGAGATCGAAGGCTTCATCGTTTCGGGCGATGTGGACAAGACGCTCATCGACATGTTTCGTCAATCGCAGGCACCCTATATCATAGAGGGCCTTCCCTTGCCCGACATCATCGACAACGTGAATTTCGCCGCCAACGATGATCGAAGGCTGGCCTATGACGCAACGAGCTATTTAATTTCTATCGGCCACACGCGTATCGCGTTATTCATGGGAAGCTTGGACTATTACACGCATCGCCTGGGCATGGAAGGCTACTGCCAGGCACTGGAGGATAATGGTTTGCCGGTTGATAAATCGCTCATCCAGATCAGCAACGAAGAGAACGGTTATGAGCTTTGCAAAAGGGCCGAGATTCTGCAGGTCGACTATACGGCTGCCTTCTGTGCCAATACGGTCATCCAGTTCGGCGTCCTGCAGCGGCTGAAGGAGACCGGCACGGCTGTTCCTCAGAGCATCAGCCTGATCGGCTCCGGCTTGAACGAGCTCGCAAGAGTAAGCGTTCCTCAGCTAACGACGTTATATGCTTCCACGGCGGAAACGGCGAAGACCGTCTCCCTGCTTATCGATATCATCCATACCCGTGTCCCTTATGGCAACTCTTGTCTCTTTACGAAGTTCGAGCGATTTGAAGGCGGAACTGCAGCCCCGCGCAAGACCAAGCATTGACTGACCGGGCCTTCCGATCAGAATGATTGCCGGATAGCTATGCTATCTCTACCCGGTTAGACTCCTTTCCACCTTTTCAACAAACATACAGAAAGAGCGCCCTCCCGCAGGAGAGCGCTCTTCTTGGATATGAATTCGTAGGATTCATGAAATCCACAATAATGGCAAGAATCTTACAGTTCGCCGCCGAACATCGTCATCAGCTCTTCGAATGAAACGGCGTCTTTCGGAAGCTCGTTCTCGAACTTCACGTCTTTGTTCAAGTTATCATATTTCATCAACAGATGCATAGCAAATTTCATCGTTTGTGCTTCTTCCGTCATTTCAAGGTTGGCGCGGACGTCTTGATAAGTCAGGTAATCGTCCTTAATCGCCCCTGTCAGGCTAAGCTCGTTCACCTTCAGGCTCTTCTTGATTTCTTCAATACCCTTCTTGATCTCGCTGTCCGCTGTCGAATCCAGCTGCTTCTTCGCTTCTTCCAGATCAGCCTTTGTCAATTGCAGAGCTTTCAAGTACTCTTCGTTCTTCATCAACAGATCGAGAATTTGCGGAGCTACTTTGTCGACGATTGTCGTGATGGCTTGGTCGAAGTTTTGCTGCGTAACCGCAAAACGGACGATCTGATCTTGCTTCAGATCAGCCGGGAAGTCTTTAACCTCTTCCGCCTTTGGCTCGCTGAAATATGTCTTCTCATCGAAGTTGTCGAGCAGAACCTTAGCCATATCTTGACCCATCTTCTGCGTCACAGCCACATCCGGCAGCGCGGCGTCTTGACCGGCTTGCTCGGCAAGCTTCTTCATATCGAGCTCGATGAATTTGCCGGAGATCTCTTCTGGCAATGGAACGCCCGGAATCGACGGAATCTTCACCCACATCTTATCTTGCGTCACAATCATCGGAATAGATAGATTGAAGCTCGAACCATCGGCACCCATGACCAGGTCCATTGTCATGTCCGTACGCATCGGTTCGGCTTGATACGTACCTTTGATCTTGACCGTAGAGCCCTTCAACATATTTGCAACTGCCGCTACGCCGGCTGCTTCTGCAGAATCGCCTGCAATACCTTCCGGAATGACGACATCGTCAAATCCAAATGACCCCTCAACCGTATACGATTTTAATTCGCTCATTTTCGACATTGCCGATACGACAGCCTCTTTCGGCGGTTTCCCCGAGCTGCAAGCTGTAACAACGGTCAGAATTGCTGCGAGTACCACAACAAGTCCGGCTTTCCATACTTTCATTTCTGTAAATCCCCTTCCTTATTTTCATAACATCTATACATTTTATACGATGAATAGGGAAATTTGAAGCTTAAGATTTGTTAAAGCATGAAAAAAGGAGTCCTTTCATTTCCAAAACATAATTTGGAATGTAAGGAATCCCTTTGTCTTCGTGCTTTATCTTGTCATAACTCGGCTATTATCCCTCACCGTTATTATGACGGGTATGGTTCTGATTCTTTACTTTCTTGGAGCCCGATAGCGGCTCCTGCGGACCTGCATGGGTCTTCTTACCTGCTTCGTGGTTCTCTCCGTCCGGTACGGGAACGGCTCTTGGTTTACTCATACGGAATCCTCCCTTTTAGCTGCGCGGATGCGACAAATCGGTCGGTTCATCATGGTTAAGCATGTCCTGATGACGGCGATCGTTCGAATCCTGCTGAAATTGCTGCGCTTGATGGCTGTTCACCGGATTTTCCTCCAGTTCTTTGATCACATTGCTTAAATTTTTATCAATAGCACCTTTTGGCTTCGTCATATTGGTTCTAACCGTCCTTTCCATTCACAAACCGGTCTCCTATGTTTTCGTAACCGCGTGGAGCGTCTGTGCGCATTCATGGATATGCCGTGTATAGTCTTGAATTAATTGTTGAATAATTTCGGTTCGCTCATCAACGGAGCGGCCGTCTCTCTCCACGTCGACCAGTTCCACCCGCACCTCGCGGCTGTCCACATATTCCACTCGGAAATCAAAGCTATACATCTGATGGCCAGCAGCCTCTATAGTGATTCGAAGTGCTTGTTCATTCGCTTCATCCGGCTTGACGATTGCGCTATCCGTTTCATTAATCGTATCCGGCAGCGTCCGCTGCCAAGCTTCGGCTAGCTGCTGTTGGCCGATACGCAATCCATCCTGTTTGTTCATCGCTTACCACCTCCATGCCGATAATATGCGGCTTCCGGCGCTATTTTATGTACTTGGGGGACGGTGAAAGCACAAAATAAAAAAGCCTGCATATGGCATGCAGGCTGTCGGTTATAAATTATGGCGGAGAGGGTGGGATTCGAACCCACGTGGGCTTGCACCCTAACGGTTTTCAAGACCGCCCCGTTATGACCGCTTCGGTACCTCTCCATGTATATTCGGTTTCGTGTCCGGACCTCTAACAAGGGGACAAGAAATATTGTACCACAGGTCAAAACATTCATGCAACTATATTTTGACCTGTGGTTGGTTTACGTTCACTTTACAGCGGCGACTAGTCCTTAGGACGAATCGCTTCCAAGCCGTTCATATAGGGACGCAATACCTCAGGGATCACAATGGTGCCATCCTCTTGCTGATAATTCTCCATGATGGCTGCAACCGTCCGCCCAACCGCCAGACCCGAGCCGTTCAAGGTATGAACGAACTCCGGCTTGCTCTTCGCCTCCCGGCGGAACCGGATCCCGGCGCGGCGTGCCTGGAAGTCTTCAAAGTTGGAGCACGAGGAGATTTCACGGTAGGTGCCGCCGCTTGGCAGCCACACTTCAAGATCATACGTCTTCGCGGAGGTGAAGCCCATATCTCCGGTGCACAGCGTCAGGACGCGGTATGGCAATCCTAACAATTGAAGCACCTTCTCGGCGTTCTGTGTCAGCGACTCAAGCTCCGCGTACGACTCCTCAGGCTTACACAGCTTCACAAGCTCGACCTTATTGAATTGATGCTGACGGATCAGTCCGCGCGTATCCCGGCCAGCCGCACCTGCTTCCGAGCGGAAACAAGCGCTGTATGCGACGAAGTATTTCGGAAGCTCTTCCGCGTTCAATATTTCCTCGCGATGCACGTTCGTTACCGGCACCTCCGCCGTTGGGATCAGATAATAATCGGTCCCGTTCAGCTTGAACAGATCCTCTTCGAACTTCGGCAGCTGTCCTGTACCGATTAGGCTGTCGCGGTTTACGATATAAGGCGGCAGCATCTCTTCATAGCCATGCTCGTCGCTGTGCAGATCCATCATGAAGCTGATCAGCGCACGCTCCAGCCGGGCTCCAAGACCGCGGTAGAAGACGAAACGGGAACCCGTTACCTTCCCTGCTGCTTCAAAATCGAGAATGCCGAGCTGCTGGGCTAGGTCCCAGTGCGCTTTCGGCTCGAACGCGAAGGCAGGTACATCGCCTACACGGCGAATCTCGACATTATCCTCTTCCGAAGCACCCACGGGGACGCTGTCATGAGGAATATTCGGAATGGAGAGCGTCAGCTCCTCGATCTCCGCTTCAGCATTGCGAAGCTCTTCATCCAGCTCCTTGATGCGGTCGCCTACCTCACGCATCTCGACGATGAGCGCTTCTGCATCTCCGCCGCTCTTCTTCAGCTTTGCCACTTCTTGCGATACCGTATTGCGGCGGCTCTTCAGCAGCTCGCTCTCCTGCAGCAGCTCAAGACGTTTTGCGTCAAGCGCAGGAAAGCCTGCGATTATATCAAGCGATTTTCCACGGTTAGTAAGCGCTTGTTCGACCTTGCCGAACTCATTTCGCAGCAATTTCACATCTAACACGAACAATGAACCCCTCTCTTAATGCGATAGACTTCATGACCTAATACGGCAAAAAGACTGCGTACAACGCAGTCTTATGCCTTTTTCCGATTCGCCGCCTCTTCAGCCATGTTTAGAAAATAAGCATGGAGCCGGTAGTCATCGGTCAATTCCGGATGGTAGGAGGATACGAGCAGATGGCCCTGGCGTGCCGTAACGATCTCGCCGTTATACACCGAGAGCACATCCACCTCCGGCGATACCTCTTTGATGAGCGGAGCGCGGATGAAGACCGCACGAATCGGATCTTCGATCCCTTTAACGGGGAGATCCGTCTCGAAGCTCTCGCGCTGACGGCCGAACGCATTGCGCGCAACCGTGATGTCCATAAGCTCGAGATGCGCTTCTTCCTGACCCTCGATGCGCTTCGCCAGCACGATCAGCCCTGCGCAAGTCCCGAACAACGGCTTGCCCTGCGCCGAGAATTCGCGGATCGCCTCCATGAAGCCATACTTGCGCATCAGCTTCCCGATCGTCGTGCTCTCGCCGCCTGGAATGATCAATCCATCCAGCTCATCCAACTGTTCCGTAAGCTTAACGGCTACCGGCTCCCCGCCGGCAGCCGCAATACTGCGCATATGTTCTGCAACAGCGCCCTGAAGCGCTAATACGCCGATCTTCCTCATCGGCTTACCAGCCGCGATCCTGCATCCGTTGGGATGGATCAAGCTTGGAAATTTCAATGCCTTTCATCGGCGTGCCAAGATTCTTGGACACTTCCGCGATCAGCTTATAATCTTGGTAATGTGTTGTCGCTTCGACAATAGCACGGGCGAATTTCTCCGGATTGTCGGACTTGAAGATACCGGAGCCAACGAATACGCCGTCCGCGCCAAGGTGCATCATCAGTGCCGCATCGGATGGTGTTGCTACGCCGCCTGCAGCGAAATTCACGACCGGCAATTTGCCCGTCTCATGAACGCCGAGCAGCAGATCGTAGTTCACGCCAAGATTCTTCGCTTCGTGATACAGCTCGTCCTTCGACATGCCTTGTACTTTGCGGAGCTGGCCCATAATGAGACGCATGTGGCGAACAGCCTCCACGATATTGCCTGTTCCCGGCTCGCCCTTCGTACGCATCATCGACGCACCTTCTTGAATACGGCGCAGCGCTTCGCCAAGGTCTTTCGCTCCGCAGACGAACGGTACCGTGAAATCGCGCTTATCGATGTGGAACACTTCATCGGCAGGCGTCAGCACTTCACTCTCGTCAATGTAGTCGGCACCCAGCGCTTCAAGGACCTTCGCTTCGACAAAGTGTCCGATACGAGCTTTGGCCATGACCGGAATCGATACAACCTTCATGACTTCTTCCAGCACAGTCGGGTCAGCCATACGGGCTACGCCGCCAGCGGCACGAATATCGGATGGCACGCGCTCAAGAGCCATAACCGCCGTTGCGCCTGCTGCTTCCGCAACTTTCGCTTGTTCAGCGTTCATGACGTCCATGATGACGCCGCCTTTTTGCATTTCTGCCATACCGCGTTTAACGCGAGAAGTTCCTGTTTCCATTCTAGAGAGCCTCCTGTACTGTAAGTTTTGCTTATTATTCACGCTTCCGAACACGCTCTAACCATTGATTTTACAGTATTCGGCCCGAATCGACAACCATCATTTCATACTAATCTGGTCGTATTAAAGAAGGTTAGAACAAATTCACGATCCCATTGAACAATCCGACAAAAAAGTCTTTGATTGCCCGGAACATCAGGCGCCACCAGCTGGCTTTCTCGACTTCCTCGGAGGCGATTAATTCAACGGTCGAATCGATCGTTTTTCCCGTATCCGGATCCTTGTAAGTGTACGTTACGGACCCGACCTTCTGACCAACCGCGATCGGTGCGACCAGCTGATCTTCCGTCATCAGTTCCAGCTTCGTTTGCTCCAGCTTTGGCTCGACGGATTTCTTCACCAAGAAAGTAATATCGGATTTCGTCGTAATCGGCACTTCCGTGGAAACGCCCTTCTTTATTTTGACCGTCTTCGCGTTTTCTACCACTGATTTCGATGCAATGACGGTCTTCCGCTCAAAATTGTTGAAGCCGTAATCGAACAGCTTGGCCGTCTCGCGGAAACGGGATTCCTTCGTTTTGGCACCCATCACGACAGAGATCAAGCGCGTATCGCCGCGCATAGCCGTACCCGTAAAACAGTAGCCTGCAGCGCTGATATAGCCTGTCTTCATCCCGTCGACTCCCGGATAAGAGAATGACCGCAAGCTCGGCGTTTCCGGATTCGTCTTGTGGGCCTCCAGCATCCAGTTCCAGTTAACCATCGGCTTGGAGTCTCTTTCGCGGAATTTATAAGTAGAAATCTTGGAGTAGTCCAAAAACTCTTTATGCTGCTCAAGCAAAATTTTGGAGAACTTCGCCAGATCTCTGGCCGAGATGACCGTCGTATCCAACAGACCGGTTGCGCTTGTAAAGTGAGCGGTCTTCAAACCAAGCTTTTGTGCCGTTTCATTCATTTTCTTAACGAATGCTTCCTCGGTCCCGGAAATATGGTCGGCTAACGCAATGGTTGCATCATTCGCAGATCCGACTGCCATCGCAATGTATAAGTCCTTTAGAGGGTGTTGGTCGCCTTCGGCCAAATAAATCTGCGAACCGTCGGGAGGGGTGGAAGCAGCGGCCTTCGAAGCCGTGACAACGGTATCCCACTTCTGTCTCCCGGCCTTAATTTCTTCCAGAACGATATATTCCGTCATTAGTTTCGTCATACTTGCCGGAGGGCGTGCCTCATCCGCGTTCATTTCATAGAGCACCTGTCCGGTGGCAGCATCGATTAGAATGGCAGCTTTCGCATCAATTCCGAGCGGATTGGCAGCTGCACCTTTGGTTGCGTCATTATCTCCTACTGCCAGCACAGCGGTGGAACCCACTGTCATCATGAGCAGCCATACAGCAAGCATGGCGGAAATGACCGGCAGCAGACGTACCGGTATTCGATTCCGTTTCAACGTCTTCTCTCCTTTTCTCCCATGGGATAATCTATCGTTTATTGTATCACACGAAACCTATATGAAAAAAGACAAGCTCTGGGAATGGCGGCTAATCACCATCTCCCTGCTTGTCTTCAACATGATGACGTCAATTACAGCGAGTAATTCGGCGCTTCTTTCGTAATTTGCACGTCATGCGGATGGCTCTCGCGCAGACCTGCATTCGTGATGCGAATGAATTGCGTATCATACTTTAATTGATCGATTGTTTGGGCGCCGCAATACCCCATACCGGAGCGCAAGCCGCCGATCAATTGATGAACCGTATCGGCTAACGGCCCTTTGAACGGCACGCGGCCTTCGATTCCTTCCGGAACGAGCTTATTCTCGTTCTCCTGGAAATAACGGTCCTTGCTGCCTTCTTTCATTGCGCCGATGGAGCCCATACCGCGATAAACCTTAAACCGGCGGCCTTGATAAATCTCTTGTTCGCCCGGGCTTTCTTCCGTTCCGGCGAACAAGCTGCCGATCATAATGGCGCTCGCGCCTGCTGCGATAGCCTTCGTTACGTCGCCGGAGTACTTAATTCCCCCGTCGGCAATGACAGGAATGTTATATTGACGCGCGACGTCGGCACAATCATAAATGGCTGTAATTTGCGGTACGCCGATCCCTGCAATAACGCGCGTGGTGCAAATCGAGCCCGGTCCCATACCGACTTTAATGACGGATGCGCCAGCCTCGATCAATTCGCGAGTGCCGTCGCCAGTCGCCACATTGCCTGCAACGAGCGTCAACTCAGGGAAGGCGCTGCGGAGCTTCTTCACCATATCGATGACATTGCGTTGATGGCCATGGGCGGTATCGATAACGAGAACATCGACACCGGCCTTCACAAGCGCTTCAGCGCGCTCTGGCGTGTCCTTGGCTATCCCTACTGCTGCCCCGCATAGCAGACGGCCTTGAGCGTCCTTCGCTGCGTTCGGGAACTGGATCGCTTTCTCAATATCTTTAATCGTTATCAGACCCTTGAGGATGTTATTCTCATCCACGAGCGGGAGCTTCTCGATCTTATGCTGCTGCAGCAGAACCTCAGCCTCAGCCAGCGTCGTGCCTACAGGTGCGGTAACCAGGTTCTGGTGCGTCATGACTTCGCTGATTTTCATGGAGTAGTCATGGACGAAACGCAAGTCGCGGTTCGTTAGAATCCCGACCAGCTTCTGATTCTCATCTACAACCGGAACGCCGGAGATCCGGTATTTGCCCATTAGTTCTTCCGCATGGTAGACGTGATGTTCCGGATTAAGCGAGAACGGATTGGTAATAACGCCGCTCTCCGACCGTTTAACGCGATCGACTTCCTCCGCTTGCTGCTGTATGGACATATTCTTATGAATAATTCCGATGCCGCCTTCTCTGGCCATAGCAATTGCCAAGGCTGCCTCAGTAACTGTATCCATTCCCGCACTCATTAACGGAATATTTAATTTCACCTGAGCACTAAGCTTAACCGATACATCGACTTCCCGCGGCAGTACCTCCGATTTACGGGGTACCAACAGTACATCGTCAAAGGTTAACCCCTCTTTGGCGAATTTATCTTCCCACACAAGTATGTCCTCCTTAACGTTTCACTCAATCAACACCAGGTTGTCCAAAATCGCCCTAAATCGATGTCTCTCGCGTATATTATTAGCAATCTTAGCAGAGGGGTTAGGGGCTGTCAAGATAACTGCAGACGAGCTTCCATGTAAAAATTATGAATGATAATCATACTTACAATTCGAGCTCCAGAGCAGGAATTGATTGACACCTTGCTCCTTGGCTGCTTGAATTTGCAGACGAATTTCGTTCATTCCATAGTGCTGGTGCGGATGGATCCATGTCGCCGTGAAGCTTTGCAGCCAGGGTCGAATTTCCGCCGCAGGCTTGCCATTCTTACGGAGGTAACCATTTCGCTGGTTAGCATCGATCATGGCCTGACGGATGACTTTACTCGGATGCAGGTCCGGTTGACTGATCCCATACATGCCGTTTGAATAGTGGGATGGATAAGTCATCGGGGATATAAAATCAACCGTGCTCGATATGGCCTGCCAACTTTGGCCGATTCCCATGTCATCCTTGGCAGATGTCACAAGGCCGAATACATCCGCCGAAACAAGCGCGCCTGCAGCATGAACACGCGAACGTGCTTGGCGCAGGAAGTCCCCAATGATCTCCGCTTTGCTCACTCCATTAGCATGGCCGAATTGCACTTCCTCGTTAAGCCGAGGGCCGTGATCGGGAAATCGGACATAATCGAATTGAATTTCATCAAAGCCCAGGCGCGCAGCTTCTTCCGCTATCTTCATGTTGTATTCTTGAACGGACCTGACATAAGGATCGACCCATGACTTCCCTTTTCGGTCTATCCACACACCACCTGTTTTTTTCTGCAGCGCGCCACTCGGGAGACGCTGCGCATACAACGGATCCTTAAAAACCACGACTCTGCCGATGGTATAGATTTGCTTCGCTCGCAGTGTAGACAACAGCGAGCGGATATCGCCTATTAATGGATTCCGGTCAGCCTGAATCGCCTTCACTTCCGGCAGCGATGAGCGGTAGGTTAAGTTTCCATAATCATTTTTCACATCGATGACCATTGCGTTCAGGTCGGTCTCGTCAACGAGCTGAATGAGGCGGCTCATACGTTTCCGATCGCCAGCAATCCAGCCCGATACATAAATGCCTCTGACCGGCGTATGTATTCCTTTGCGAGGGGGATGCGCGGTCTGGGAACGCAAGGCTTCGCCGTTGCGCTGCTTGATCACGAAGGTTTGTTTTCGGCCCGTATTCGCTTTTATAGACAGCTTCTGCTGCAAGATGGAAGCCGGCTTGTGATTCACTTGAGGCGGTTCCTTCAACTCCGGCAGAATCACCTCTGACCGCCGCTCGATGGAGCTGCAGCTATTCATGACCAAGGCAATGGAGAGCAGCGTAACTCCTGTTAGGATGGCTTTGCCTAACGATCTAAATTTGTGCATGTATTAACACCCCCATGTACGCAGCATTCATTGACAGTAGTATGAGCGTAACCGTCATGCGAATTGTGAAGGAGATAGCACCATATAAGGGGAAAGCTGGATGGAATGAAATTGGTCCATAGGAAACGGAGTTATTGGAAGGGGTCATACCGGGGGAACGAATTTATGCTTAGGATAAAACAAAAAGCCGACCGCAAATGCGGTCGGTTCCTCGTGCTTGGCGACGTCCTACTCTTCCAGGACCCTGCGGTCCAAGTACCATCGGCGCTGAAGGGCTTAACGGTCGTGTTCGAGATGGGTACGCGTGGTTCCCCTTCGCCATTACCACCAAACGTTTCAGGTGTTTTGTTACACCTTCAAAACTGGATACGAGTTTGCGCAACTCTTATATCTAAAGCATATGCTTCCGAAGCAGTCTTTCACTCCGTGAAAGCTTGTAGGATAAGCCCTCGACCGATTAGTATTCGTCAGCTGCATGCATTACTGCACTTCCACCCCGAACCTATCAACCTGGTCGTCTTCCAGGGGTCTTACTGAATTGGGAAATCTCATCTTGAGGGGGGCTTCGCGCTTAGATGCTTTCAGCGCTTATCCCGTCCGTACATAGCTACCCAGCGGTGCTCCTGGCGGAACAACTGGTACACCAGCGGTACGTCCATCCCGGTCCTCTCGTACTAAGGACAGCTCCTCTCAAATTTCCTACGCCCACGACAGATAGGGACCGAACTGTCTCACGACGTTCTGAACCCAGCTCGCGTACCGCTTTAATGGGCGAACAGCCCAACCCTTGGGACCTACTTCAGCCCCAGGATGCGATGAGCCGACATCGAGGTGCCAAACCTCCCCGTCGATGTGGACTCTTGGGGGAGATAAGCCTGTTATCCCCAGGGTAGCTTTTATCCGTTGAGCGATGGCCCTTCCATGCGGTACCACCGGATCACTAAGCCCGACTTTCGTCCCTGCTCGACTTGTAGGTCTCGCAGTCAAGCTCCCTTATGCCTTTGCACGCTACGAATGATTTCCAACCATTCTGAGGGAACCTTTGGGCGCCTCCGTTACTTTTTAGGAGGCGACCGCCCCAGTCAAACTGCCCGCCTGACACGGTCCCTCCACCCGATTCAGGGTGGCAGGTTAGAACTCCGATACGATCAGGGTGGTATCCCAACGGTGCCTCCACCGAAGCTGGCGCTCCGGCTTCCTAGGCTCCCACCTATCCTGTACAGATCGTACCAAAGTCCAATATCAAGCTGCAGTAAAGCTCCATGGGGTCTTTCCGTCTTGTCGCGGGTAACCTGCATCTTCACAGGTATTAAAATTTCACCGGATCTCTCGTTGAGACAGCGCCCAAGTCGTTACGCCATTCGTGCGGGTCAGAATT
>NZ_CP091430.1:15000-80000 GCF_024734895.1 Paenibacillus spongiae | reverse complement strand
CCCGGCGCCAAGACGGCGTAAGATCAACCTCTTGCCCCTGATAATCGATCTTCATCGTTCCAAGCACTTCCTGCGCAATATGTGCAACAAGCGACTCGGTAAGCGCCATAATATCTTTATAGTCCGCATAAGCCTCGTACAATTCAATCATCGTAAATTCCGGATTATGACGTGTAGAGATGCCTTCATTGCGATAGACGCGGCCAATTTCGTACACTTTCTCCATTCCGCCGACGATCAGCCGCTTCAAGTGAAGCTCAATCGCGATCCGCATATGCAGCTGCATATCAAGCGCATTGTGGTGCGTAATGAAAGGCCTTGCGGCCGCTCCGCCTGCAATGGAATGCAGTGTCGGCGTCTCCACTTCCAAGTAGCCGCGCGCATCCAAGTAGCGGCGCATGGATTGGATAATCCGCGAACGCAGAATGAACGTCTGCTGTACATCCGGATTCACGATCAGATCGACGTAGCGCTGGCGGTAACGCAGCTCGACGTCCTTAAGACCATGATACTTATCCGGCAGCGGCAGCAGCGATTTGGACAATACCGTGATTTCCTCCGCCTTAATGGAGGTTTCGCCGGTATTCGTCTTAAACACGACTCCGCTAACTCCGATAATGTCCCCGATATCCAATAAGTCGAAGGCTTGATACTGCGTTTCAGGAACGGTATCTTTACGGGCGTAGATTTGAATTTTGCCGCTCAAATCTTGAATATGGGCAAAGCTTGCCTTACCCATGCCCCGCTTCTGCATAATCCGGCCAGCCACTCTCACCTGAATATTCTGTTCGTGAAGCTCTTCCTTCGACGTGTTTTCATAGGCATCGACGATTTGTTTAGCCGAATGCGACCGCTCAAACTTGCCGCCAAACGGGTCCACGCCCAGCCCGCGCAGCTCGTCCAGCTTATCTCTGCGGATTTTCAGCAATTCGCTTAATTCTTGTTCTTGCGTTTGATGCTCCAATTTCTTCAACTCCTAAAAAGTTTACTGTACAACCTCTGCAATGAGCTCTTCGTGCAGCAAGAGTTCGCATTGGGAAGCGTATGTACGTTCATGTCTTCCTTCATCAAGGATATCTCGGATGGGAAGACCTTAAATGCTGAAAAAGCTTCCAGAGGGAAGCTTTTGCAAAGTTAGGTCCGGATCTTACTTTCTGATGTCGACGATTTTATATTGAATAATGCCGGCAGGTACATTGACTTCGACGACCGTACTTTTCTTCTTGCCGAGAATCGCTTTACCGACCGGACTTTCATTCGAGATCTTGTTTTGCGATGGATCGGATTCAGCGGTTCCTACGATCGTGTATTCCATCGTATCGCCATACTCCAAATCTTCAACGACAACAATCGAACCGATGCTTACGGTATCAATATCGATTTCATCATTGTTGATGATTCGCGCATTCCGCAGCATTTTTTCCAACGTAATGATACGTCCCTCGATGAAGGCCTGTTCATTCTTGGCGTCTTCATACTCCGAGTTCTCGCTGATATCGCCGTACCCGATTGCGATCTTAATCCGCTCGGCAACCTCGCGGCGCTTAACGGACTTCAAATTCTCCAGCTCATCTTCAAGCTTTCTGAGCCCTTCCTGAGTCAGAATAATCTCTTTGTCGCCCATCTTTCCTAATCTCCTGTCGTGTGATATTTTTTCATACCACGTATGAATTCACTGTTACTTAATCTATTGCGTTCTACAGCATTGATGACATACCGCGCAAATCCAGTTGTATAGAAGTGTAAAGTTGAGATGGCTAAATCATCATATTCTGATTATTGAAAGATTATATTTCAATTTTGCCCCAAATGTCAACGCAGGCATTCGCCTGCTGAAAACGCTTTACCCCTTCCCAGGACAAGGGCGGCCTGCTAAGCAAGCCGCTTCCTTGTTAACCGTACGCCACTTCTCCCTGCTCCGGTGCCGATGCGGGTACCGGCACTTCGCTTTCTTCGCCGAGAGAGGCGATATATTGTTCCAATATGCCGACCATGTTGTCGCGGCTTGTTTCTTCCATGATGACGTCCTTGATCCGCGCTGCGCCTGGAAGACCCTTCAAATACCAGGCAAGATGCTTGCGCATTTCGCGTACGGCTACCGATTCGCCCTTGAGCTTGGCAAGCCGGTCCATATGGAGAATCGCAACCTCCATCTTCTTGCGCGGAGTCGGATCAGCCAGCAGCTCGCCATGCGTCAGATAATGGACCGCCCGGTACAGCAGCCACGGATTACCCAGCGCGCCGCGTCCGATCATAACGCCGTCACAGCCGGTATGATCGAGCATCCGCTTCGCATCCTCGGGAGAGGCGACATCGCCATTACCGATGACTGGAATTTTTACCGCTCCTTTGACATCCCTTATAATATCCCAATTCGCCTTGCCGGTATACAATTGCTCCCGCGTCCGCCCATGAACGCTCACTGCACTGCCTCCCGCACGTTCTACGGCTTGGGCATTCTCCACGGCATAAATATGATCGCTATCCCATCCGATTCGCATCTTGACCGTAACAGGCTTGTCGACAGCCTCAACGACAGCCGAGACCATCTCGTAAATTTTGTTCGGATCGAGCAGCCATCTGGCGCCTGCATCGCACTTAATAATTTTGGGCGCCGGACAGCCCATATTGATATCGATAATGTCGGCATTGGTCTGTTTATCGACAACCTTCGCCGCTTCGACAAGCGATTCGCGATCGCCGCCGAAAATTTGCAGACTGAGCGGTTTCTCCCGTTCGTCTACATACAGCATTTCGAGCGTTCGTTTATTTCCATGCAGGATCGCTTTGTCACTCACCATTTCTGCGCATACGAGCCCGCAGCCAAATTCTTTGGCGATCAGTCGAAAAGCAGGGTTGCACACACCTGCCATAGGCGCAAGCACAACCTTATTTTTCATCTCAATGTTACCAATCTTAAGCATGACGTCCTCACTTCCTTTTCGAATTCCTCGCGAGGGCGTTCGCTAATATGCGCTGCTCTGGCGGTCAAGCACGCCCCTGCTTTCTTATATGGTTATTCCTTAGTCTTGTCGTCTATTGGTTTCCGTTAGTTCTTCATAGCTGATACCAAGCGTCTCCGAGATGCGTTCCAGCAGCTTCGGGTCCGGTTTACGCGTTCCCCGCTCCAAGGAGCCGAGTACGGCTACGGAAATATCCAGCCGTTCCGCCAACTGCTGCTGCGTGTAGCCCTTCAGCTTTCTGAAGGCGCGGACGCGTCCTGCCAATTGATCGTATTCCATAACGCGATGCCTTCCCCTCCATCCTGTAACGCCCGGTTCGCCGCTTGCCCGACCTGCTGCTGGAGCGAATGCCCTGGCTGCAGAACGTCATGAAGCGGAACAAGCACAAATGCACGCTCCATCATGCGCGGATGCGGCAGTATCAATTCTTCTTCGTCGCTGCGCACATCTTCGTAGAGCAGCACATCCAAATCGATCGTACGCGGACCAAAGCGAACCTCCCGCTTCCGGCCGAGCTGCTGCTCGATCTGAAGCATCGCCCGCAGTAACGGCATCGGCGCTAACGTCGTCTCTAGTAGCGCGGCCATATTCAGAAAGGCGGACTGATCGGTATAGCCGACCGGATCGGTCTCATACACCTTCGATACGCGAAGCACGTTAATCGATGCATGCTCCTGAAGCGCAAGAAGCGCTTGGCGCAGCATCTGTTCCCTGTCGCCCATGTTGGAACCGAGCGCAATATAAGCCTGAGAAGTTGTCTGCGGTGAAGCTTCGTTATCTCTGGACATCTAGGCTTCCCGCTTTCTGCTTAACTCTACCGTCACCCCGTCGAAATGAATATCGAACGGCGGGTGAGGCTTCGTTACGCGGACCGTCACTTCATTTACACTAGTATAAGCGTCGAACAGCCGCGATGCAATATGACCGGCCAACGCCTCAATGAGTTTAAAAGGCGGTCCTTCGACAATGTTTTTCACCAGCGCATGAAGCTCCGCATAATTGACGGTTGCCTCCAGTTCGTCATTCTCCGCGGCCTGCGTCAAATCCAGACGCAAATCGACATCGACGATAAATTGCTGTCCCAGCTTGTTCTCCTCCGGAAATACGCCATGGTACCCATAGAAGCGCATCCCTTTGAGCATCATTAAATCCATGCCTGACTCCTCCTCGCAGCGTGTTCCAACCAAGCCTCTTCAGCTTGACCGGTTGTCTTAGATGCGCTTTATTGATGCATCTGTTGCTCCATATATAATAGCATCGGCCATAAGAGCGTTCTGCTTCATCTCCCGTACGTCGTGAACACGGATAATCTGACAGCCCTGCGCAATGCCGAGCGTGACGGTAGCAGCCGTACCGAAAGCGAGCTGGTCTACCGGGAGCTGCAGCGTATCGCGGATAAACCTCTTGCGGGACGTTCCGAGCAGCACCGGATAGCCCAGCTTAGCAAACTCATCCAGATGAGCCATCAGGTATCTGTTGTCTTCCGCGGTCTTGGCAAAACCAATGCCTGGATCAAGCCAAATCGATGCGTCTGCAATGCCGGCCTTCTTCGCAATCTGAATGCTTTCCTGGAGATCCGCAAGAACATCTGGCAGAAGCTCTTTATAATCCATCGCCTGACGGTTGTGGTTAAGGATAACCGGGCAGCCAAATTCCGCCCCCACGGCAGCCATCTGGGGGTCTCCCTTCAATGCCCATATATCGTTGATGATGTGCACGCCTGCTTCAAGCGCACGCCGCGCCGTATCAGCTTTATACGTATCGATAGACAGGGTCACATGGGGCAGCGCCTCGCGAATTGCGCGGATGACCGGTATAACGCGCCGGAGCTCTTCCTCAAGGGGAACAGGTTCAAAGCCGGGACGTGTGGATTCGCCGCCGATGTCGATAATGTCTGCGCCTGCTTCTACCATGGTACGGGCGTGGGCGACAGCATCCTCGACGGTCCGATTGCGCCCCCCGTCCGAGAAGGAATCCGGCGTCGTGTTCAAAATGCCCATAATGAGGGTGTGTTTGCCCAGCTCCAGCGTGACTCCTTCACCAAAATCGTATACATGCCGATAGAGGCTATCCTTCGTATTGGATACCTGCATAATTATGCCCCTTCCATTATGAACATTTAATCTCATCAGCAATCATCTAATGAGGAATGACAGAACCCCCGGCTCCGCCTCTATAAGCCGATAACAACTGTCTGGTAACGGGTCCAGCCAACCCGCTTCCGACTTTTGCCGTTTGCCCGTCTCTGTCGCGCAGCGACGTGATGGGCACAAGCTCCTGTATCGAATTCGTTACCCAGACTTCATCGGCCTGAATCAAATCCTCCCAACCGTAGAAGCCTTCTGCGACATCCAAGCCCGGGTCGGCCGAACGCGCAAGCTCCATCACATACTGCCTTGTAATGCCGGGCAGAATGCCCGTTTCAAGCGACGGCGTATGAACGATGCCGTCGCAAGCGAAAAAGAGATTGCTGACGATGCCCTCAGACAGCCAGCCTTCGCGCGTAAGCATAAGCCCTTCGGCTCCAGATGACGCTCCGATTCCCTGTAATTCCCGCTTGGCCATAATGTTATTCATGTAATGAAGGGATTTGAACCGGATGTTCCCTTCAGGGGTGTTACGGCAGGTCTTCAAAAGAGCAAGCTCCTTGCCTTCGCGGTACAGCCGCTCGCTTGGTTCCGGCAGCGGCTTGACGAGAAGCACCGCATTGGGATTCGCGTAATCGGACTGCGGCAGACCGAGTCCGGCTTCTCCCGCTGTCACCGTCAGTCGTACGTAAGCCTCTTGAAGACCGTTTGCCTCCATCAACTGGGCAAGCCATGTACGGATTGCATCCGCATCCGCTTCATAGCCGATCCCCAGCTCATGACAGCCCGCCATAAGCCGCTCCAGATGACGCTCCAGAAGCCATGGCTTGCCGTTGTACGTACGGAATGTCTCGAATAATCCCATCCCATATAAAAAACCGTGATCGTTGACTGAGATCACGGTTTCCTCCGCTCGTTTAATCGATCCGTTCCAGCCAACGAAGCTCATAGCGCCGTTCCTACCCGTTTAGCCAAGAAATTACGAAGCAGCGTCAGACCATGTTCGGTAATAATCGATTCGGGATGAAATTGTACGCCCTCGATCGGATATTCTTTATGCCGCAAACCCATAATCTCGCCCTCTGCCGTCTCCGCACTGATTTCCAGGCAATCGGGCAGCGTCTCTTTCTTCACGATCAGCGAATGATAGCGGGTAGCCGTGAATGGGGAAGGAATCTCCGCAAAGACCGACTTGCCGTCATGGAAAATTTCCGAGGTCTTGCCATGCATGAGCTTCTCGGCACGAACAACCTCGCCGCCGAATGCTTGTCCAATCGACTGATGGCCCAAGCAAACGCCAAAGATCGGAATTTCTCCCTTGAAGCGTTCGATCAACGACAGGCTGATTCCCGCTTCATTCGGACTGCATGGACCTGGAGAAATGAGAATATGATCGGGAGCAAGCGCCGCGATTCCATCAAGGTCAATTTCATCGTTGCGTTTGACGACGATTTGCTCGCCAAGCTCACCTAAGTACTGTACTAAGTTATACGTGAATGAATCGTAATTATCAATGACCAGAATCATGCAAAAGCCCCCTTGTCCGTATTGTGAGTCCTTCATTTATTCAAAACTACGCTAGCAAAAGTCCGAGCGGCACGCAGGTATGCAGCTTGCATAGCAACTTCGTCGACCGCCGTACCGCAGCAGGCTGCTGGCCGATCGGTTCCTTCATGAATCGGCAGGTTAGCTCTGCTGCGGTTCTATGCCTTGACGGATCCGGCCGACTGCTCGCTGTATTGTATCGCCTTCCATAACGCCTTCGCTTTATTCAACGATTCGTAGTATTCACGTTCCGGATCGGAGTCGATCACAATACCCGCTCCCGCCTGAATATGAACGACCCCGTTTTTAACCGTCATGGTTCGAATAATAATATTAAATTCCATATCGCCGTTATAGTCAATCCAACCCATTGACCCGGTATACGTTCCCCGTCTGACCGGCTCCAGTTCTTCGATGATTTCCATGGTCCGCACTTTAGGGGCGCCGGTGATCGTTCCGCCAGGGAACTTCGCCGCAATAACATCATAAGCATCTTTGCCTTCCGCCAGCACGCCCTCGACTTGCGAAACCAGATGCATGACATGGCTGTAATATTCCACGACCATGAGCTCCTTCACATTCACCGAGCCGTATGCTGCAATCCGGCCCAAGTCGTTGCGTTCGAGATCCACGAGCATAATATGCTCCGCCCGCTCCTTCTCGTTGGAGACCAGCTCCTCCGCCAATCGGCGGTCTTCCTCCTCCGAATGCCCTCTGCGCCGGGTTCCCGCAATAGGTCTTGCGGCGAGCTTGCCGTCGCGAAGCTCGACCAGCAGCTCCGGCGAAGCGGATACCAGCTGAAAGTCGGGACAACGAAGAAAACCCATATACGGTGAAGGATTGAACAGCCTTAACCATTCATAGAGTTCCTCGGGGGGCGTTGTCACGTTTCGGCTCTGGCGCAGCGACAAATTCACCTGAAACACATCGCCCTGCGCAATATATTCGCGTATCCGCTCGACGGCATTCATGAACGCTTGCTTGGAGAAAGGCGATGTTATTCCGTCTATGGCCTCCACATCAATATGAAGCGATCCACTGCCGATCAACGCCGCCCGATCATTAGACCCGGTTTGCCTCTCATCGCCGGGAAGCTCCCGGGTAAATGACGTCCATGCTTCCATCATTCGCTGCACATGTGCGCTTGCTTCGTCGTAACGCTGCTTCAAGGCAGCATCTGTATCATCCGCAGCTAGCGGCACATGTACAGCGCAATACAGCTCCTGCTCCTTATGGTCGACGATCCACAACTCGTTCATGCGCAGGAATAAATAATCCGGCAGACCCAGGTCATCGCTCGCCATTGCCGGAATCCGTTCGATGGAACGAACCACATCATAGCTCCAATATCCGGCGCAGCCTCCAGTAAACTTAGGAGCACCGATCACATGCGGAGACCTGCGGTTTCCCATCCATTCGCGTACCACCTCAAGGGGCCTGCCGTTGTAGGACTTCACCTCGCCGGTACGGCAGTCTGTTTCTTCGGCGGTCATTCCTTTGCCCCGTATGAAGCTCTCCGGCCTCAGTCCTAAGTAAGTGTACGCTCCGTCCTTACCGCTCTCCAGAACGAAAGCATACGGCGATGCCGCCTGCCATGCCTTCTCCCAAGTATCCGGACGCCCTTCACCGTTAGCGAGCGCGCGCTTCAGCAGCAGAGGCACCGTTGTATGTCCTTGTTCCCGCCATTGCAGCCATTCCTTAAAGGCTGTCTGTTCCATGTTCAGCCCTCCGCTTATCACCTATTGTTCCGTTCTTCGGGCGGACCTGCCGCTCCATTTTTCAAGCTAGTATACCGAATCGGAAGCAAAAAGAAAAGAGCAACTCCTGCTAGCCATTCTGTGTCTTTACGCATGACAATATTCGCACATCTTGGTGAAAGAAAAGTAAGAAAGGACTCCCTCGGGTCGGAGGAAGTCCTAAAGAGGCTGTCTAAGCCTTAAGCTGGCAGCTTCGTTGTTATTAATTGTCGAAATTGAACAGCGGCGTCGACAAGTAGCGCTCGCCATTGGAAGGAATGATGACAACGATGCGCTTTCCTTTGCCTAGCTCCTTCGCGACCTTCAAAGCCGCATAAATCGCTGCCCCTGAAGAAATACCGCACAGGATGCCTTCTTCTTTGGCTGCTTGGCGAGCCGTTTCGAATGCTTCCTCGTTCTCGATCGTGATGACGCCGTCATAAATTTCACGGTTCAGGATATCCGGTACGAAGTTGGCGCCGATACCTTGAATTTTATGAGGGCCCGGACTGCCGCCCGACAGCAGGGGAGATGCTGCAGGCTCAACCGCATAAATTTTAATACCCGGGAAGTTCTCTTTCAGCACTTCGCCCGCACCGCTAATCGTGCCGCCGGTGCCGATCCCTGCGATGAATGCATCCAGCTTGCCGTCAAGCGAATTGATGGCTTCCACGATTTCCGGTCCTGTCGTCTCGCGGTGAATCTTCACATTCGCTTCATTCTTGAATTGCTGCGGCATAAAGTAGGACGGATTCTCCTTCTGCAGCTCTTCCGCACGACGGACCGCGCCGTTCATGCCTTCAGCTCCCGGCGTCAGTACAAGCTCTGCGCCATAAGCGCGCAGCAGGTTGCGGCGTTCGATACTCATCGTTTCCGGCATAACCAGAATCGCTTTATAGCCTTTCGCCGCAGCGACCATAGCAAGACCAATACCCGTATTTCCGCTCGTTGGCTCGATGATCGTATCTCCCGGCTTCAGACGTCCATCCTGCTCCGCCACTTCGATCATGCTGATTGCAATCCGGTCTTTAACGCTTGCACCTGGGTTCTGGTACTCCAGTTTTAAATAAATTTCAGCGCTGTCCTCAGACACTAAGCGGTTCAAACGAACAAGCGGCGTATCGCCGATAAGTTCAGTTACATTTTGGACAATTTTAGCCATGAAAAAGTAAGCCTCCTTATTCCGACTAATTCAGTTGGTATTGTATATATCTTAACAATCTCAACCAGCCATTGTCAATAGATAGTTTAGACGCCTCAAAATTATCATGGCGAAGGCATCACTGTCGCATCATACTTCTCGAGCAGCGCGTCCTCAATGCTCTGAAGGGAGTCCGCTTTCGTCAGCGCCAGCTGTTTGCGCGCGATCTCGCGCAGCTGCTCGGGCTCCAGAAGCTTCGATTCCTGCTTCTCCAACAGCTGTATCACGGCTTGTCCGCCTTGAACCGGAACCGGTCCGGCCATCTCCCCGATATCAAGTCCTTTCGCAACTGCCAATACATCGCTTTCGAAGAAAGGGTCGTCGGCGTCGACTAAGCCCAGATCGCCCCCATCCTCCACCGTATCCGGGTCGATTGAATAGGTTCTCGCCATCAGCCCGAAATCTTCACCTGCGGCCAGCTTCTTCAGGACGTCATTGGCCTCCCGCTTGCTCTCCGTCACAATCCATGCGAGATGATAACGGGTCTGCGGGGCGAACTCCGACCCATTCGCTTTGATATATTCATCAATCTCAGCATCCGTTACTTGGATCGAAGAGGTGGCGATTTTCTCCAGCAGCAGCCGATATTCCGTATCTGCACGGATTGCCTCCGGGGTCAGCCCCAGCTGCTCCTTCATCGCGGCATAGTAATGCTCCTCGTCCTCATAGCCGGCCATCATAAAGGTCAGCTCTTCCTGCAGCTCCCCTTGGCTAATCGCAATACCCGTTGCGGAGGCTTCCAGCCGTATGGCGGCCCGCACCATTAGCGTTCGAAGCACGGTATCGCCATATTGAAGCTTTAGCTGCTCTTCAAGATCCGAGGCCATAATCGGATCCCCTCCTACGGTGGCAGCGATTAATGTGGGTTGACTGCCCGGTTCAATGGCGTCATCCTTGTCGTTGTCGGAAGGCGGGCTGTCGGCAGGGGACAATACCCGCGTAATGACAACGACGGTTAATACGATCATACAAACGGCTTGAAGCATTACAACGCTTCTCAATACCCGGTCCTTCTTCATAGGCCAGCCTCCGGCTATCGCATCGGTTTCGGCTTCGCTTGATCCAGCAGCAGCTCCAGCTGCGGTCGTTCAAAACTATACGTCTCGTTGCAGAAATGGCATATAACCTCAGCTCGTCCGTCATCCTCGATTACCTGGCTTAATTCATGCTCCCCCATACTGAGGAGCGTTCTCTCGACCCGTTCATACGAGCATTTGCATTGAAATACGATATCCAGCGTATCCAATAGCTGCAGATCATCGCCGACAAGCCGGCGAAGGATTCCATCCGGCGTTTCGCCTTGCTCGAGAAGCGCGGTCACCGGCGGCATTGCGGCTACGGCCTGCTCCAGCCTCGTGATATCATCATCCGTTACACCCGGCATTAGCTGAACAATGAAGCCTCCCGCATGAAGCACCGTGTTATCCGTGTCGACAAGCACGCCTAGCCCGACTACGGAAGGTGTCTGCTCCGACGCAGCGAAGTAATACGTGAAGTCCTCGGCGAGCTCCCCCGAGATAATCGGAATGCTGCCCCGGTAAGGCTCCTTCAGCCCAAGATCCTTAATAATATGGATGTATCCGCTGCGGCCAACGACACCCGCGACATCGAGCTTACCCTGCGAGTTGCTGGGCAGCTGTACTTGCGGGTTATCCACATAGCCGCGCACTTCGCCATGCGCATTCGCGTCAACGACGATTTGCCCGGCTGGCCCGTCTCCCTTCACCTGAATCGTTAATTTCTCTTCGCCCTTCAGCATGGCTCCCATCATTGCGCCAGCCGCAGCCGTTCGTCCCAGCGCAGCGGTCGTCGTCGGATACGTCTCATGACGGCGCTGAAGCTCATCGACAAGCTTCGTGCACCGGACAGCGAACACACGGATCTTCCCGCCCCATGCCGTTCCGCGCACCAGAATGTCTTTATCCAATGTTAATTCCCTCCTTGTTTATAAACCAGCTTGGGCCGTCTCGAAGAAAGGAGACAGCCGCCAGCTAAATCGATCGAACGAATGATGGGATCATCGGAACACTGCGCTGCAGATATCCGGCTGCACCTTTCGCTCATTCTATATAGTTCATTATTGATCGCCGCAATCGGAAGCCCTGGACGATATGTCTCAGGCTTACTCCGCATTGCGCTCGTATATAATACGCAGGCCTTCTAGCGTAATCAACGGATCGACCAGCTCAATCGTCTCCGATTCGCTGGCGATCAATTCTGCAAGTCCCCCTGTTGCAACAACCCGCGGGGCTACCTTGAATTCGCGGCGGATCCGGCCAACGATTCCGTCCACCTGGCCGGCATAACCGAATATAATGCCTGCCTGCATGGAGGTTACAGGATTGCGCCCGATGACGCTCTTCGGCTTCACAAGCTCTATTCTAGGCAGCTTCGCCGCCCGCTGATATAACGCTTCCGTCGAAATGGCGATCCCCGGTACGATCGCCCCGCCCAGGTAGTTGCCGCCGGCATCGATATAATCAAATGTCGTGGCCGTACCGAAATCGACGATAATGAGCGGCGTCCCATACTTCTCAATGCCTGCAACGGAATTGACAATCCGGTCGGCACCGACTTCGCGCGGATTCTCGTATCTGATGTTCAAGCCCGTCTTGATTCCTGGCCCGACGACTAGCGGCGCTTTACCCAAATATTGTTGGCACAGCTGCTCCAATGTCCGCATAAGCGGAGGAACGACGGAGGAGATGACCACCCCCTCCATCTCATCCAGCGTAACGCCTGCAATATGGAACAGATTGTGAATCATAATGCCGTACTCGTCAACCGTGGCGGACCTGTTGGTGCTGAGCCGCCAATGATGCAGCAGCGTCCGCTGCTTATAGATGCCGAGCACAATATTGGTATTGCCTACGTCCACGACTAGAATCACGCCGACGGTCCTCCCTTTTTCTCGTTCAGATCCAGGCTGATATCGAGCGATTGAAAGGAATAGGTAAGCGCGCCGACGGAGATCACGTCTACCCCGCATTCGGCAATTGAACGTACCGTATCCAGACGGACGCCGCCCGATGCTTCTACGATGACATGAGGAGCGTATGATTTAATCCGGTCGACGGCTTCTCTCATCTGTGTAAGCGGCATATTATCCAGCATAATAATGTCTGCTCCGCAAGCCAAGGCTTCCTCAACCTGTGCCAAGGATTCCGTCTCCACCTCGATTTTCATCGTATGGGGAATTTGTTTGCGGGCACCCTGTACTGCTTGCGTAATGCCGCCCGCGCCTTTGATATGGTTGTCCTTAATCATGACAGCATCATATAGTCCGAAGCGATGGTTGGACCCGCCCCCTATACGCACGGCATATTTCTCCAGAAGTCTGTGGCCCGGCGTCGTCTTGCGCGTATCCGCCAGCCTTACCGGCAGCCCGCCTAGAACGTCAACGAAGCTGCGCGTCTTCGTCGCGATGCCGGACAGCCGTTGAAGCAGGTTCAGCGCAAGACGCTCACCGGTCAGCAAGCTGTGCGTGCTTCCTTCCACTTCGGCCAGCACGGTCCCCTTCGTCACGCTCACGCCATCCCACACCAGCCCGCGGAAAGTAAGGGAAGGATCGACGACATCGAATACAAGCCTGGCAATCGGCATTCCCGCAATAAGGCCGTTTTCTTTCACATGAATGACCGCTTTGGAACGGCTGCCTGCAGGAATGGTTGTCCAGCTCGTCACATCGCCCATCCCGATATCTTCCGCCAGCCAAGCGCGTATTTGTTCCCGGAGCGCGTGCTCGGTTCCACCCACCGCTCCAATACCCGAATTATCCAGATGCATCTTCGATTCGCTCCTCCGTTACGCCATGTTGCCGGTGCAATACCGTATGCTTACGCGATCCGAGATCATCACGCTCAGGGAAATCATCCCGATAATGTGCCCCTCGGCTCTCCTTACGAGATAGAGCTGCCTGCGTTGTCAGCATTGCAAGAGTAAGCAAGTTGGCAAATTCATATTCCTCGCGCTGTTTGAGCACCGATTGAAAGATCGGCAGCTGGCGCTTCAGCTCGGCAAGCCCCTTCTCGAGCCCTTTCCCGTCACGGCGCAAGCCGACGTAACGCAGCATAACCTTCTGCAGCTTCAGCCGTTTCTCCACCACCGCCTGCATCGGCGCGCTGTTTCTAGTTGAATCGCCTGACGAGTCTCCAAAATCGCGCGGCTTCAAGGCTAGCGGCTCCAACTCATGGATCCGCTCCACAATGCGGCGTCCGAACACGATCGCTTCGGAAAGGGAGTTGCTCGCCAGCCGGTTCGCACCATGTACGCCCGTGGACGAGCACTCGCCGCAAGCAAACAATCTGGCAATGTTCGTCTCGCCGTTCAAATCCGTTTTGATGCCGCCCATCATATAGTGCGCAGCAGGTGCCACCGGAATCCAATCCGTCGTCAAATCAAGGCCATAATTCAAACAAAACTCATAAATATTCGGAAAGCGGTGCTTGACCATCTCCGCTGACTCATGCGTAATATCCAAATAAATGAAGGTCGAGCGCGTTTCCTCCATCTCGCTTACAATCGCCCTTGCCACGACATCGCGCGGCGCCAGCTCCAGCTGCTCGTGATAGTGCTCCATGAAACGTTCGCCCTTAATATTGCGCAGGACGGCGCCTTCCCCGCGTACCGCCTCCGAGATCAAGAAGCGCGGTGCGCCAGGGTAACAGAGGGAGGTCGGATGAAACTGGATGAACTCCACATCCTGAATGTAAGCGCCTGCGCGGTAGGCCATGGCGATACCGTCTCCTGTGGCGACATCGGGATTCGTCGTATAACGATACAATTGACCCGCACCGCCCGAGCATAGAACCGTCGCCTTGCCGCGGACGAACAACCGCTGCCCGTCCGGCTTCTGGACGATTGCACCGCAGCACTCCCCGTTATCCGTCACCAGGTCGATTACGAAGTGGTCGTCCCAGACTTCAATCCGCGGATCGGCCTTCGCTTTCTCGGACAAGGCCCGCACGATTTCGAAGCCTGTTGCATCTCCATTCGCATGCAGGATACGACGCTGGCTGTGGGCGCCTTCCTTCGTCAGTGCGAACTCGCCGTTCTCTTGATCGAATTGCGTTCCCATATGAACGAGATCGCGCACGCCTGCCGTCCCTTCATGCACCAGCACATCGACAGCCTTGGACGAACATAAGCCTGCGCCGGCAATGACCGTGTCCTGACGGTGATACGCCGGAGAATCTTCTTCGGAGACGACCGCGGCAATGCCGCCCTGGGCGTACCGCGTATTGCTGTCAAGCAGCGACTTCTTGGTAATCATGAGTACATCATCCGTAGCGCTGACTTTCAACGCCGTAAAAAGACCGGCAATGCCGGCCCCGATAACGATGACATCCTTCTCAATAACAGGAAGCTCACCGATCGCAACATCTATTAAATAACGAGGAATCATCGCGTCGACTTTCCTTTCTTCGGAAAGAGAGTAGCGCATGCTACTTCACCTGTAACATGCGCTCCAAGGATAAACGGGCTTTGTCGGCAACCTGCTGCGGAACATAAATTTGGGGCTGCATCGTTTCCAAACATTTGACCAGCTTCTTCAGATTGTTCACCTTCATATTCGGACAAACCAAATATTTGGTGGCAAAATGGAAGGTTTTGTCCGGGCTGTCTTTGCGCAGCTGGAAGCCTGTGCCGTCTTCCGTTCCGACGATAAACTCTTTGCCTTCGGATTCCTTACAATATTTAATGATGGCGGTTGTACTGCCGACGAAATCGCCAAGCGCTACAACTTCTGGACGGCATTCCGGATGGACGACGAACTCCGCATTCGGGTATTTCGCTTTCATCTCTTCTACATCTTTGACGGTCAGCATGTCGTGAGTGTTGCAGTAACCTTCCCAAATGATCATTTTTTTATCGGTATTCTGCTGGACGTAGTGGCCCAGGTTTTTGTCCGGTACCCAAATGATTTCATCCGAGTCCACCGAATTCACGACGCGTACGGCATTCGCCGAAGTACAGCAAATGTCGGTCTCCGCTTTAATCTCCGCCGAGGAGTTAATGTACGTGACCACTTTCGCATTCGGATGCTGTGCCTTCAGCTTGCGGAGGCCATCGACATTGACCATGTCGGCCATTGGACAGCCGGCACGCTCGTCAGGGATGATAACGGTCTTATTCGGCGCGAGAATCTTCGCGCTCTCCCCCATGAAGTGAACGCCGCAGAATACGATGACGTCTGCATCGGTCTGTGCCGCCTTCTGGGCAAGCAGGAATGAATCCCCGCGGAAATCGGCCACCTCTTGTATTTCATCGCGCTGATAATAATGAGCAAGAATAATGGCATTGCGTTCTTTCTTCAATTGCATCAGGCGTTCGCGCAGCTCGCGGTTTTGCTCCGCCTTGCGCTCCATTGCCAATGCTTCCATGGACAAATCTCTCCTCTTGTTTACATGATAAACATGACTTTGTGAACAGAAGCACAATCTTGTTGATATCGATACGTATAGTGTGGACCATAGGATGCGAATTCATTAATTAAGAATAAATTTACACGGGTGCCGGGTAGCTGTCAATAAAGACGGCGAAAGAAAAACCGCCAATCTTCACGTAAAGAGTAGCATAAGGGGGCACAACGCGCAAGATGGACCAATTTGAGCTGTTTTGCGCCCCATAAGATGAATGAAGAAAAGCGCCTATTTTTAACGAACGTCTTCCTCATACGATGAAGACATTAGAAAAAGCTGCCTCCATCTCCTTATCGCGCTGCATATAAGGAGGTGTGAGACAGCTTTTCTTATCTATCCGTGTTTAATTATTTTTGTTTGATCCATCGTCATCGCCGTTATCCGGATCAACCGGCGGTGTGGCCTCACCTGGCTCGCGGGTTTGAATGCGTACCTTCACGCCGCCAATCGTATCTACGATCGGCTCAACAGCAGGCTCCTCCGCAACTTCCCCATCGGAAGACGATTCGCTGCCTTCCAGCGATCCAGTGTCGATCAAGCGCTTGATCTGTTCAAGCTCCAGCGTCTCCTCGGCAAGCAAGGTCTGCGCAATGAGATGAACTTCTTTGCTCTTCTCCGTCAGCAAATTCTTCGCACGCTCATAACATTGATTGATAAAGTTTTGCATTTCTTGATCAATCTCATAAGCAATAGCATCGGAGTAGTTCTGCTCATGCCCGATATCGCGGCCTAAGAAAACTTGCCCCTGCGAGCTTCCGAACTGCATCGGTCCAAGCTTATCGCTCATGCCGTATTCCATAATCATGCTGCGTACGATGCCTGTCGCCGACTTGAAGTCGCTGTAAGCGCCAGTGCCGATTTCACCGATAAACAATTCCTCGGCGACGCGTCCGCCCAGCAATCCGGTTACTTTATCGAGCAGTTCCTGCTTCGTTGTCAGCATGCTGTCTTCCTTCGGCAGCATGATAACATATCCGCCTGCGCGTCCTCGCGGGATAATGGTTACCTTATGAACCGCATCAGCATGCTCCAGGAAGTAACCAATGATGGTGTGTCCTGCTTCGTGATAAGCGACGATGCGCTTCTCACGGTCACTGATGACACGGCTGCGTTTCTCGGTACCGACGATGACACGGTCAATGGCTTCGTCCACCTCGCGCATCGCGATATCCTTCTTGTTGCGGCGGGCCGCTAACAAGGCTGCTTCGTTAAGCAGGTTCTCCAGATCGGCGCCGGTAAATCCGGTCGTCCGCTTTGCAATGACATCCAGCTTGACGTCCTTCGAAAGCGGCTTGTTGCGCGCATGCACCTTCAGTACCGCTTCGCGGCCTTTCACATCCGGACGGTCGACCGTAATTTGACGGTCGAAACGGCCTGGACGCAGAAGCGCCGGGTCAAGAATATCAGGGCGGTTCGTTGCCGCCACGATAATGATGCCTTCATTCGCGCCGAAGCCGTCCATCTCGACGAGGAGCTGGTTGAGCGTTTGCTCCCGTTCGTCATGCCCGCCGCCGAGTCCGGCGCCGCGCTGACGTCCGACGGCATCGATTTCATCGATGAAGATAATACATGGGGCATTCTTCTTCGCGTTCTCGAACAAGTCACGTACACGCGAGGCGCCGACGCCGACGAACATTTCGACGAAATCGGAACCGGATATGCTAAAGAAAGGTACGCCTGCTTCTCCTGCCACTGCACGGGCAAGGAGCGTCTTACCGGTACCCGGAGGTCCGACAAGCAGAACGCCTTTAGGAATACGCGCACCAACGGCTGCGAATTTGCGCGGGTCTTTCAAAAACTCGACAACTTCGACGAGCTCCTGTTTCTCTTCATCCGCGCCTGCCACGTCCTCGAATGTGACCCGCTTCTTCTCTTCGTTATACAAGCGTGCCCGGCTCTTGCCAAAGTTCATGACCTTGCCGCCGCCGCCCTGCGCTTGATTCATAAGGAAGAAGAACAGAACGAAGATGATCACGAAAGGGATGATCGACGTCAAGAACGTCAGCCAGATGCTTGGCTCTTTCATTGGCTTGTTGGTAAGAAGAACCTTGTTCTTGTTTGCCAGATCGTGAATTTCTTTAACGACGAATTCTTCTACGTTCGTGTGGGTGTAGAAGCTGGTTGATCCCTTCTTATCGGGGTTCGATCTATATTCACCAGTGACCAAGTAGGAATAGCCGTCAAATTGATAATTCAGCTCTGCGACATTGTCTTCAACAAGCGCTTGCTTCAGCTGGTCGTATCGAATTTCAACGGTGGTATCATTTTGGCTGCTGATAAATTGGAAGATCCCGACGGTCACTAAAAAAATGATCAAATAAAATCCAGTGTTGCGGATGATCCGATTCATCCCCTACCTCCTCTCAAGACGCTTAAGATATTTTACCATAGCATGATTCCCTACTACAAACAGTCTGACGAGGGAGGTGCATCTACAGTGAATCGCATCCTTCTTGTATTATATGGCACAGCCCGGGCGGACAATTCCGCTATTTCTCATAAACCTCGGGCTTCAAGATGCCGATAAATGGCAGGTTGCGGTATTTCTCCGCAAAGTCGAGACCGAATCCGACCACGAAAGCGTCGGGCAGCACAAATCCCTTATAATCCGCTTCCAGCTCAACCTTGCGTCCGGCCGGCTTGTCAAACAATGTAACGAGTGTCACTGACTTGGCATTGCGCCGCTCCAGCACATCGATCAGATAGCTTAGCGTCAATCCGCTGTCAATAATATCTTCGACGATCAGAATGTCTCTTCCTTGAACTGGTGTGTCCAAATCTTTAATAATTTTGACAACGCCTGATGTCTTCGTGGACTGACCATAGCTCGAAACCGCCATAAAGTCGATTTCAAGCGGGATTGTAATGGTTTTAACCAAATCAGACATGAAAATAAACGCGCCTTTCAAGACGCAAATGACGAGCGGATTCCGCCCTTCAAATTCTCGGCTTATGGTCTCGCCAAGCTCCTTCACTTTCTGCTGAATCTGGTCGCTGTCATACAGTACTTCTTGAATGTCATTCAGCAATGCCGGGCCCTCCTACGTTTTTACCTATACTATGAATGGATGAGTGCGTCTTATTCGAGCCAAAATCGTCCTCTGGCGTGAAATCCGCCCGAATGCGAAGCACTCGTTGTGTCGAGTCGGAAATTTGCGCGGACGCGCCTCTCCTTACACCGGGAATCCACAAGATATGTCCATCCGCATCAACCAGCAGCGGAAGCCGCTCCCGCCTAGACGGGGCTATGCGATCATCAACGAACATATCTTGCACTTTTTTTGCGCCGTTTAAACCGAGAACCCGCATCCGGTCGCCGGGACGGCGGTTGCGAACAGCAAGCGGCAGTGCCAGCTCATCTGCATCGAACACCGCTTCCAGCCGCCCGGATGGCTTGCCGCCATCTACAGGAGCTTCTTCAAGGGTAAATGTTAATGCGGCGCCCGCTTCTGGGACGGCCAGCACCTTCATCTGCTCTTCTCCGCCATATGCATCATATGCATACCTTCCCGGTTCAGCGGCGTTGTCTTCGGTATATCTATCGGCGCGCACGAAGCGCATCGTATCATATTCCCTTAAGCATCGGATCCCCCCGCCTACATCAACGCTCCACGTCGAAGGAGCGCCTTCGGCGGCAGCCATTCGAATCGTCTCGACTCCGTCGAATGAGGTGGTTTCCGTTTCCAATCCCATATAATTTAATATTAGTTTAATCAATCTCCTTTGTAAAGCGACATGCAGGTCAAGCATCGCTTTGCGGTCGATTTGGCACCCGCCCTGTACAAGCTTGACGTGGCGGTCATATACAACGCGCGTCTCGGCATCCATCCACTCATCCTCGGCAGAGGCTAGCTCTGACAACCGGACGAGTGAATCCGACAGCTGCGGATTATATTTTGTCAGCGCCGGAAGCACATCAAGACGGATTGAATTACGAAAATAATGGCGCTTTGCATTACTGCTGTCTTCGCTGTACGTCAGAACCCGTTCTTCGCAGTAGCGCAGGATGTCTGATTTGTTCATACGAAGCAAGGGGCGGATTAGTTCCACGTTTTTTTCGCTCCGCCGGAGCGGAATGCCCGAAAGACCGCCTGGACTTGTCCCCCGTATGATGCGCATAAGCACGGTTTCCGCCTGATCGTCCGCATGATGGGCGAGCGCGATGCGCGATGCCCCGTATTTCGTGGCGATATCGTGAAGAAATAAGTAGCGCTTCTCCCTCGCCGCCGCTTGGGCGTTCATACGCGTTTCTTCTATAAAAGCAGGTACGTCTATCAACGCGGACTCGAATCGGACGCCCAGGCCTTCCGCAAATCTTCGGACGGACACCGCTTCGCGTGCCGACTCCTCCCCGCGAAAGCCATGGTCGACATGAGCGGCAACAAGAGAGAAGCCCTGCGCCATGGAAAGGCGGTGCATAATATCGAGCAGCGCCGTCGAATCCGGTCCGCCCGATACGGCAACGACGATCGTATCCCCCGATACCCACAGCTTCTCCCGTGCCGCGATATCCGCGACTTCCTTCATCAGATCCCCCATATGCTTCCTTCTCTCTTCTCTGGCTTAAACCCGAAGCAGCCAATAGATCGTCGTAGCCAGCAGCGCGGCAGAGGCTACGAACAGCCCCTTCATCCATCCGGGAGCAGGGGTCGCGTGCCCGCGCTGCCCCGGGCGATTCATCCATTGCCTCCAGCTGCCGGATGCTTCCCTTGCATCCGTGAACCCGCCGTTCAAAGCTTTGTTAAGCCAGCCGGACAGCGGCTTGAGCCGCGGGTTGGCGTAAGCCAATTTCAACAGCTCCTCCGGCGTCCGGTTCTGCGGCAGCAGTGCCGACGTCAGCTGTGCCAGCCGCTGGCTCTCGTGCAGCTGGATGCAGAGTACCCCGAACGAAAACAGGTCATATCGGGCGTCAGCGGTCCGGGTGCCCGCGTTCCAATACCCGCGGTCATAAATTTCGGTAAACTGCCGGACACTCTTCCCCATCGCCGTCACGCCGCCGAAATCGACGAGTTCTACGCGTCCGTAATCGGCAACAAGCACATTCTCCACCTTCACGTCGCCGAACGTCCAGCCCCCGTCATGCAGCTCGGCAAGCTTGCCCAGCAGGCTGTAGCCTACGACGGGAAACCAGTCCATGCCCTGCTTCGACAAGTAATCGGATAACGTCGCACCCCGTATGTAACGCATAATATAGAACGGATATTCCTTTCCGTCCGAAGCCCGCATATCGTCGACTTCAACCAGATAGGGCTCGGAACGCGAACCCGTGCGCTGCTTGGCAATCGACTGCAGCACGTTCACCTCGGACTGCAGATCGACAGTATCCGCGCCGATCTTCATCGCGAACCAGTTCCGCTGACGTTCGACCAGGAACACTTTCCCATTCGCGCCTTCGCCGAGAAGACGTTCCACGCGGTAGCTGTTCTGCCTCCACTTGCCTTTAATGATCGTGCCCCGCGGAAGGGTCCATTCAAACGACGTAGTCACTCATCATCCCGTCCGTTTCGTCATTCTTCTTATAACCATAATCGGCTTTTCGGTAAAAATCAATGACATGCATGAGCGCCGGTCCTGTAGGCGTCGTCCCTTTCATCTGCAGCCGGGGCAAAAACTGCGTCATTCCGCCAACATTCGTCGTCCAATCGAGGTCGAGGGTGCAGTCATCGCCGTATGCCGATCCGGGAAAATGAAAAACGGCAATCTCGCTAAGCCCTTGCCTGGCTTGAAGACTAAGCGCCAAATCGCGAATCGCCTCTTCTACGGCATGGAGCTTGGGCTTCATGCTCGCGCTCCCGTCGATAAGAAGCGCCACGCGCAGCTTGCTCGTCTCGCCGAGCTCATCGATAACGCGAACCACTTCGCCACGCTTATCCGGCGGCAGCGACTCGATCGATGAAGTCCCCAGCACCTGCTGAAGCTCCCGGTGAACCGCTTGTTGAATCGTTTGGGCCACGGTCTTGCGCGTCAGCATCTGCACCGTCTGCGCCAGCTGCCTCGTATTCACAAGCCGGCTGAGTCCACCGCCCGCGCGGGCTATTTCCTCAATCTCGGCCGATCCGAATTCGCCAAGGTCACCTTGATCGAGCACGCCGACCACATTGACCGTTATTCCCTCCGCAAGCGCTTGAGCCGACGCGACGACCGGGCTTACGCCTACATTCGAGCAACCATCCGTTATCAGTAAAATTTGTTTCACGTCTCATTCCCCCAAACTTTGGAATCTATCGCTAGTGTCCCTACCAGCGTGCCCAAATTCAAGAGAATTTAACCGTTTTCTTAGCCTATTAACCCGCTTGTACGTTAATCAATCTCAAGCCTTCCGAATCTTCTTCCTGCCTTCCAGAGAACAGTATTCTACAAACAGTGCATGCGATCCTGCCAAACTTCACGTTCTGGAGCGTATCCGCTATGACAGCCTAACGCCGAAGTTGGCGGTCCAATCAAAAAAGCCTGCCGGCCGGCAGACTTTCGGATGAATGGAACGATATAAGACTGACTTAGGCGAGCGGAGCAGCATTCGTAAATAAGAGTGCAGCCAATTCGTTGGAATTCCGTCTGCGAGTCCCCGGATGTTATTAGAATAATAACCGCCATAACAACCAGCTCAGCAGGGCGCATGCCCAAGATACCATCCCGAACACGATTACGATCGTATTCTCGCTCCACCCGTATTTTAACCGGAAGTGATAATGAATGGGTGCCATGCGGAACAAGCGCAGCTTGGTCTTCTTATAGTACCAGACCTGAAGAATAACCGAGAGCTGCTCCGCGAAATAAACCAGGAACAGAAGCGGTATGAAAATTTCGACCTTCTCCAGAATCGCGAGAAACGACAAGGAGCCTCCGATAGCCAGGGAGCCGGTATCCCCCATGAAGGCGCGCGCCGGAAAAATGTTGTATATGAAAAGTCCCATCAGGCACGCAATCATGACCAGCGAGAACGTCTTGACTTCGGCCCGCTCCGAAATCAGGAAGAAAAAGAAATAGGTTGGGATGGCCACATTGATGAGCAGACCGTCCAAGCCATCCGTGAAATTAATCGCATTGGCCGATCCGACGATAAAGAGCATCATCAGAACGATGTATGCCGGGAGTGGAAGAACGGCTGAGTATCCTTGGAATACCGTAATTATCGGCGATAGCGAGAACTGCCCGACAAGAATGAATAGGAGAATGCCGGTAAAACCGAACTGCAGCACAAGCTTCATCTTGCCCGATATGCCGGACGGATCCTGGTACGCCGCTTTCTTGTAATCGTCCAAAAAACCGACCAAGCTGAATAGCACGAACGTCGCACTAAGAAACAAGGCAAGGGGCTCGGGGCGGAATGCAATTGAAGTAAGCGCGCCGATGAGCAGAATCAATCCCGCCATGAGCGGCGTTCCCCGTTTGGCCTGATGATCGGGAGGCAATTCCACCCGGATCGGCTGTGTCAGCTTAAGCGTCCGCAGCGTGCGTATCAGCACCGGGGTTAGCACCGCAACCAGAAAGAAGGACAATACGGTTAAGCTCCATAACGAATTCATTCACGTGCCTCTCCATTCCACAGAAATTAGGGATGCTGGTCTTCCGAGCCCACACTAGGACATGCGGATCACTCACAGTTCATCACACCTTCAGGTTCAGATTTCTAAAAATAATATAAAAAGGAATAGAGCGCCATCCTGACCCTCGTCATGGTTGGCGCTCCCGGTTTGGTCCGCTGCTAGGTTTTCATATTAGCTCACCGTCCTTGGACGCTCGACCTTGGAGAGGCCTGGCCACCGGAAGGTAGCCCACTCGGGCTGGTGTTTGTCCACCCGGGCGACGACGACCGTCATATCGTCGAGGATTTCGCCCTTATGATAGCGCACGACCGTCTCCAGCAGAGAATCGGCTATCTCCTGCGGACTGTCCGATTTAATTTCTTGAATGACCCGCTTCATCCACAGCTCCTTATTGACTGCATGGCCCGGAGCATCGTAAATTCCGTCGGTCATCATAATTAACGTGTCGCCAGGCATGAGCTGGACACGAATAAGGTCGACGTCGATCTCCTTAAGAATGCCGACGGGCAGGTTATTGGCGGAGATGGGGATCACCTCGCTCCCGCGCTTGATGAAGCTTGGCGTGGAGCCGATTTTCAGAAACGTGGTCTTCGCGGTATACATATCGATTAACGCCACATCCACCGTCGCGAAAACTTCGTCCGACGACCGCAGCAGCAGCACGGAATTTACGGATTTAATGGCAAGCTTCTCATCCATGCCCGATTGAAGCAGCTGCTGCAGAATCGCAAGCGCAGTGCTGCTCTCCAGCTTGGCCCTCTCGCCGTTCCCCATCCCGTCACTGATGGCTACCGCGAATTTGCCATTGCCGAGCTCAACCGTGCTGAAGCTGTCTCCCGACAGCAAGTCGCCTCCCTTGGCAACACCGGCGATGCCGGTCTCGACCTCAAAGGCCTTCGCCGAGCCGAATATAACGAGCGCCGGTTCACCGGGCTTCTCCGGAAACTGTTCGGATATGACGGCGATGGATTCGCCTAATATATCCGACAACAGCGGAGCGATAATTTTCCGGCATTCGTCATACCCTTTGCCGAACCTGTGATACACTTCGATTTCAACATTTCCCTCCTCCAGATTGACAACATCAATACCTTGTATAGATAAACCGAGCCCTTCTAGCGCCTCTCGGATCTGCTCCTCCTGCAAATGTAGCTGTTGACCCTCCCGCCTGATCTCATGCGCCAAGTCTTCCATGACCTGTGATACGCCGGATAGTTGCTCGGCTACGAGCAAACGGGAATCGTTTAACTGCTTTCGCCATTGCTGATCGTTCTGATACATCTCGTATTGCTGCTGCATCACGCTAAGGACTTGCTGCGACTTGCTGCAATGCGTGCTCCATTCCTTCGGCACCTCCTTCGGACTTAAGCGTTTGCCTCCTTCAACCGCCGTCATCATCTCCGTCATCATCTTATAGGTCTGATAAAATTTCCCGTCCCAGCACAGCTCCTTCCGATGGCAATTATTGCACGTCTTCTCCCCAGCCGCATTCATGAAATGCTCCACAACTTCATTGCGCCTCTCGCTCTCGCTCTTCATGCCGCCCACCTGTCCGAAGCTGCGCGAGAGCTGCCTGAACACCTCCGAAAATTGCGCCACGCGCTGGGCCGTTACATCGCGGACCCGCTTGGCGTATTCATATTGGGATTTCACATGCTCCTGCGTTCCCGGCACGTACTTCGCGATAGTCCGTACTAGAGAACGCGGGGTAAGCAGAAACAATGCAACGGCGGCAATCGACTCCCAGGTGGATGCCATGACATCCGTCTGATTGCCGATATATATCGATAGAATAGAAGTGCCGAGCAGCATGCCGAAGGCGACGGCCATCTTGCCGCCATCCCGCAGCAGACCGGCCAATAGACCGGCGAACGCCAGCAGGCTCATCTGGGCGATGGCGCTTAAGTCGGCCAGACTCAGGATAAGTCCGGCTATGACGCCGACGGACGCTCCGAGAGGCGCCCCTCCGACAAGCGCGAACAACAGCAGCATATAACGCGACATAATATGTTCAATCGACAGACCGTAGACGACCCAACCGACCGCACCGGTCATCACAGAAGCAAGCATGATCATCAGACATATAATTTCCTCATTCTTAAGCGCTGAAGTCCTTCGGGTCAACGTGAGCACGGGGACGGCTTGCACGAATACGAGCGTAAGCACAAAGCCTAATGCCGCCTCAACTCCGACCATCGTGAGCTGGTACCAGTCCAAGTTATCCGCGATTACGACGCCGAATAGACGGACAAGCAGCGTCGCGATAAAGACGATCAGCGGCGCATACGATAATTCCGCCCGCTCGTAGGCCTCCAATCCCTTCATGAGAAGGAAGACGACCGCAAGCTCCATTGCGATCCAGAGCGGATCAGGCGCAACGGCCAGCCAGCTGCCTGCCACGATGGACAAGGCTACCGGGAGGTAAGCATCCCGCCTGAGAAAATAGACGACTGTAAAATATGCAACGGCAAATGGAGTAAGCGACTCCAAGATAACCGCACGTCCGAGTAGAAACCCAACCGCCATAAGCGCAAATGTCCACTTCTTAGCAGACATGATTTGAACTACGCGGCGTGCCATCGCCCAGTCTAATCCTTTGCGAACCGCCGTCTGCACCGCACTTGCCTTCTGCACCCCTGGAAACATCACCACATTGTGCTTGTCCATAATCGTAAGACACCACCATTCCGAGTTAGTGTGGTTCTAATTATAGGAGCGCGATTTCATAAAGTTTGTCAGAAGACGTAACCCGTTCGAAAGTTTTTTCCGACAACCGGGCAAGCGCTTTTGAAAGCGTTGTCGCTTGGGCGCAGCCTCTTGCCACACATGGATTTGGCCCAGTTTGCGGCAGGCTTCCCAGCCTATCGTTCAACAAAAACTGTTATGGAAGTATCCATCCATTCGAGGCGAAACGCCGTCCGAACCTGTCGGGAATGGTGGAGAAGAGAAGAAAAGTTTTTGATTCAGAGGGGTATAATCGAGGTGAAAACGCATATCATTTTACGTACGGGACGTTTTTGGGCTGCAGGATGCGAACGAACCTTCGCATATGCCGCGTCTTCCGGTCGGAACGACCTTGGATGCATCGACATATTCATGCGCCGGCTTCCGACAGCGTGGCTGGCACAGAGGCTCGCATCCGCCGCTAAACATAAAAAAGGCAGAGCCGATATTGCGCTCTGCCACTATATTCTATTTCATCAAACGCGTTTCGCGCCGCGTCCGCCTCGTTTACCTTCAGTGTTCTTCTTCAGGGAGGAAATGCGCTCTTCACTATCTTTCAGGAAGCGGGACACTTTATCCTCGAAGGAAGGTTTGCCATAGGCCGGTTTGCCCGACTGCGATTTGAAAGGACGTCCACCGCCGCCACCGCCGCCGCTCGGTCCACGATTGAACCCGCCGCCGCCACCGCCACTAGGTCCGCGGTTGAAGCTACCACCACCGCCGCCGCTGCCGCTTGGTCCACGGTCGCGGTTAAATCCGCCGCCGCTTGGTCCGCGATCGCGCTGAGGCGGTACAGAACCTTCTGGCCGGTCGATGGCTTGTTTAATCGAAAGTCCGATCTTCCCGTCTTTATCAACATTAATGACCTTCACTGTAACGACATCTTCCAGCTTCAAATGGTCTTTAACATCCTTGACGTAATTATCGGCAATTTCTGAGATGTGAACGAGCCCCGTGACACCTCCCGACAAATCGACGAATGCTCCGAAATGCGTAATGCCTGTCACCTTGCCCTCTAACTTGGCGCCCACTTCAATTGCCATAGATAAAAATGTTCCTCCCTAACCGTTATGAGAAGCAGTTCATGCTTCGATGGAAAAGACTCTGAGCGATTATATGACGTAAATGCTTCTAAAATGCGATTCCTATCGTGATTATAACCGAACCGGAGAAGCGAGGTCAACAGACGTATACCCGATTGCGAGCCTATTACTTGACCCGAATCGGCTTCTCGCCCTCTCTCACCAAATTCAAATCTTTCGTAGCCAGCTGTGCAATATACTCGGGATCGTTCAAGCGGTCGACCTGCAATTGCAATTCGTCCATTTGCTTGGAAGCTTTATCGATCTTTTGCTGAACTTCCGCCAGCCGAAGCTCGGCTTCGTCCCGCTGGCCGATTTGGGTATATAACGTATATAGCGCCCAGCCCATGAATAGCGCAACAATAACAAACCAGATCTTTAGCCGTCGTTTCGTGCCTTCGTATGCATTTGCCTTGTTGGCTTGTGTTGTGTTCGTCATTCACGGACCTCCTGACGGCATAGTATGTTTGGCCATTACCCGTCTTTGGAACGTTTGAAAACAAGCTTCCAACATTTCATCATGAACCGGGTAACGCTCTCGCTGCGTTCCCTCAAGCGCCAACGGGCGGCAAGCGGGACTACCAGGCCCGCAATCCATCTTGCGGCTGGCCGAGCGATCGGCCTGGTCATCCATCGGACCAGCACCCAGAGCGGACGAAGCAATTGTAACACAATTCGAAAGAGGAATATAGTAAATGCAAGTAAAAATGCAAGAATCAGCTTTGCCAGTTTATAGAGAAGTCCCAGCGGACGGATGACCAGCAGGACGAATGCCCGCACGGCAAATTGAATAATCGCCCGGGTCGCCCGGATCAGACCATGCACCAGCCTGACAACAATCCGGCTGAACAGCCAGTAATAACAGCCGATTCCCAGCAGCAGCCCCAGAAATACGTATGTCCGCACCTCGCCCTCGTTGCTTGCGGACAGCACTTGAAAGACGATGACGGTAGCGGCGATCCAATAGAGCAGATCGAATACCGGAATCCACCATCGGTTGATCTTCAGCTCGTCCGACACGACGCGGTAGCCGTCGAACACGACCCCCATGCCGATGCCTGACAGCAGCATCATCGCCATCGTCAGCCATTGTACGCTAAGACTCACTTAAACAGCTTCCCGAGAAAGCCTTTTGATTTGACAGCCGTATTCCCGTCCAAGTAGGCGAGCGAATGGACGAGCCCTTCGATGGCGACAAGACCTTGCTCCAAGCTTAAATGCTTCATATGCAAATTTTGCCCGCGAATCGTCAAGAACCCGAGTTCCGTTTCGAGCAAAAATTCTTCGCTGTCAAAGCTCTCCACATTCATCACGCCGGTAACCTCGAGTATTTTGCGGTTGAGCATCTTCACTTCCTGGCGTTTCTGAGCCTTCCCGTTCTCCACCATTGCCTTGTCCCCTCCTTTTATGACTAGCCTATGGGGAGGGGACAGGTTTTAGAACATGCAGTTTCGGCGCTTACCCGGGAATGCCGGCAGACCCTGAGCCTGATTCCGAGGGCGATGCCGACAAAGTATACAGCGCATAGGACACGATGGCGCTCAGCACGATCGCACCGCCCAAAGTCTCCGCCGGCCACCATATCCCTTCCAGCAGAGCCAGTACGATGAAGTAGAATCCCCAGAGCAGTATCGGCAGCACAACCGCAAACAGCCTGCGGCGCTTGCCGCCCAAGAGAATGAAGTCGCCGATCAGACCGACGGCAAGAACGACCGGCAGAATCGGCCAGCCCTCGAATGCGCTCAGCATGCCGATAAACACATTGGGCAGCGTGCAGAGAACCGCCACGCTGCCGAAGGGCAGCTGCCATCTTTTCATCAGCCAATAAATCGGAAACAGCATCACGCCGGTCGTAACCAGAATGTTCATGATGCCGCGAATTTGCAAATCCTGCAGCAGCAGCCCCTCGCCCCCCGACGAAATCGGAATAAACTTCGTCAAGTACCGGTCATGCCACATCTGCGCAGGTACCATCTCGCGCAGCTCCCAGGCGTACATCAGGAAAAATCCCATCATGGCCGCTACAAAACTTGCCGACAGCAATACGGGGATAAAGAACCGGAAGGATGGCCGCGAATGGGGAGAGAGCATCCAATACTGCCGCAGCGGACTGGTCACGATCAATAAAATGCCGACCAGCAGGAGCAGATGGCTCGGGCTGAGCAGCGCGGCGATATCTTGCTCGATGCCGAAGATTTCATGCCAGGTCAGATCGCCGATACCGCCAATAAGAAAGACGGCGACCCCCAGAAGCCCCGCTCCATAACCGGGCGGTATCGCTTGGAGGACCGATTGCTTGTTGATATGCATGTTCTGCCACACCAGGTAGAGCATCCATGCTGCGGAAGCGGCAAAGCCGGAATACAGCATGGCATGCCACGGGGTAAAGAATGATTCCAGTACATCGGTCTGATGATGATAGCCGTCGATGAATACCCCCACGATGAGCCAAAGTGCACATAGCATCGTGGTCATGTTTTTGCCGGTGCTAAGCATGGCGCCCTTCCTCCTCTTGCAGTTGAAGTGATATGAATACATATGACGCAGGCCGGCTAACTAGAAGAAAGACCGGCTAACGCTGGCGGTTGCGCGGCAGCAGCTTACAAAAAAAGATCGGCCCTTTCTGTTGTGTCAGAAAAGGCCGATCGGTTCGTATGAGAGCCGCTGCCCGAGCAATAGCAGCGTTCTATGCTGTTGTTTCTACCAGCCGAGCTTGTCCTCGGACTGGCGGCTTTCTTCCTTGAGCAAAGTATATAAGCCGCTCGCCTCGTCCTTCTTCGTCGTTTCCGCTAGCCGCTCGACGCGGACGGTCACGATCTTCTGGCCGAATTGAATTTTGAGCTCATCGCCGACTTTGACGGTGCTGCTCGCTTTGGCTTCGCGGTCGTTGATCCAGACGCGCCCTTGATCGGACACGTCCTTGGCGACGGTGCGCCGTTTGATCAACCGCGATACTTTAAGGAATTTATCCAGACGCATGGTCTACTTAATGGCTTCTTTCAGTTTGTTGCCGGCTTTGAATGCCGGAACCTTCGATTCCGCAATCGTAATCGGGTTGCCCGTTTGCGGGTTACGGCCCGTGCGGCCGGAACGTTTGCGAGTTTCGAACGTGCCGAAACCGATCAATTGTACTTTCTCGCCGCCTGCGAGCGCATCCGTCACTTCACCCATAAAGCCGTTCAATACGGCTTCTACGTCGCGCTTGGTCAAGCCGCTTTTAGTTGCAATGTTGTTGATCAAGTCTGTTTTGTTCATAAGTAATGGCCTCCTAATCATTCATATTCATCGAGGGCGGCATGGAACCGCCGGACCTTGCGGCGTCTGTGTTGAACGCACAAGCATAATTGCGCTGCATCCGCTGCTATTCTTTCGTTGCCGCTTATGTTGCTTTGCTTGTGTTGCCTACTACTAATTCTGCTTGTTTCTAAAAAAATCCTGCCCGATTGTAAATATTTTTTGCGAAACTTGCAGATTCCACACGAATTTTGACAAGAGTGAAGGTGAAAGAAGCGATTCTTATTATGCGGGATGCTGCGGGGAGAAACTAGCGAATCCGCTTCGCTTCCTCCCAGTAACGATCCATTTCTGTTAAATCAGTCTGGTCAAAGGTTCGCCCGCTTATACGGAGCTGTTCCTCAATATATGAAAATCGCGCCTTAAATTTTTGATTTGTCCGGGTAAGAGCCTCTTCCGGATCGGCCTTAATGAACCGCGAGGCGTTAACGGCAGCGAACAGCAGATCGCCAAGCTCGCCTACCTGTTCGTCGGCATCCTTGGAGGCGATTGCCTCGCGCAGCTCGCCAAGCTCCTCCTGAATCTTATCCAATACCGGATCGATCGCATCCCAATCGAACCCGACCTTAGCGGCCTTCTTCTGAATCTTGTAAGCTTTCATAAGGGCTGGAAGATCGGGCGGTATGCCGTCCAATACGGACTGCTCCGACGTATCCCTTCCTTTGCGAAGCTTCTCTTCCGCTTTCATCCGGTCCCAGCTCTGAAGCGCCTCCTCGGCATTGCGCGCTCCCGTTTCGCCGAATACATGCGGATGGCGGAACAACAGCTTCTCATTCAATTCTTGAATGACGTCAAAGACGGAGAAGGAGCCGACTTCTTCTTCCATCTGGCTGTGCAGCATGACCTGCAGAATGACATCCCCGAACTCCTCGCGCATCCCGTCGGGGTCGTCGTTATCCAGCGCCTCGAGCGCTTCGTACGTTTCCTCGATAAAGTTCTTGCGGATCGACTGATGCGTTTGCTCGCGGTCCCATGGACAGCCCTCCGGACTGCGCAAGATCGCCACGATCTCATGCAGCCGCTCGAATGACCGGTTGCGCAGCTCGTCATCATGCGATTGCGGAATCCAAATCAGCGACAGATTGCCGAAGCCCTCCGTCCGGTCCAGCTCATACAAAGGAACGGTATCTATATGCTCCTCGCCGGGAACGCCCAGCGCATGTCCGATGACGACCGGATGCTCGTCCGGATAGCGCTCCATAAGCGTCAGCTTGATGTCCGAGGCGGTGAACGCATCGTACACCTGGCCGATTACGGTGTGCAGCTCGGGCCGGAGCAGGGAAGGCTTCAAATCGGTGCCATCCAGCAGTTGAAAGCCCTCGATCGGATCAAACCCGAGCCGGGTGAACGCTTGGTCAAGGAAGCTCTCGCCCCCGATAATGTTAAGCGCGATCCCCGCCTGCGGGCAGCGCTCGCGCAGCAGCTGAACCGTGCGCTCGGCAACCATCGGATGGCCCGGAACGGCATACAGCACGCCGTGTGCGGGGAGGACGGAGCTTGCGCCTGCTGAATCCGCAGCCGCGTCCGGCGCCTCGGAAGCCAGCGACTGGGCTTGTTCGATCAGAGAAGCCGCAATGGCTTCGTAGACATCCGGGAACGAATCGAGCTGCTCATATAAGCTGTCGAATGAGGTATAGGTCATGTCATGCTCGGCGAACAGGCGCATCATGGGATGCTTATCCGTCCGCACGTAACGGTGTGCGGCGGCCTGCAGCTGCCGCCATACGCCCAGCGTCAGCTGGTCTTCGTCGCCGGAGCCAAGTCCAACGACGGTAATTGCCGGTTTATTCACTTAGGTTCACCCTTCCTTCTTCGTTATCTCCAGTAACGTTATGATGAAATCGAAACCTGTCGGATCACGCACGCCATGTTTGGGCGAGGTCGCGCGGCGTATCAACGCGGCGCTTCGTCCTCTCCGCCGGGCAGCAGCCGCCAGCGGCTCAGGCGGGCGGCCACCGCTGCGCCGCCCGGCAGCGCGCGCAGCTCGCGCGCCGTGAGGCCGAGAGGCGCAGCCCGGCCGCGATAAACAGCGCAGCGCCGAGGGCGGTGCCCCCGAGCGCAAGCGCAGCAGCTGCCGCCCGCGGCGGCAGCGCCTCGCCGAGCAGCGGAGCGAAGCCGCGCTCGGCCAAGACGAGCGCCGCGGCCATGACCGCGAGCGCGAGGCCCAGGCCCGCGGCGCTGCGCGCGGGCATCGCCGCGCCGCAGGCGCGGCGGACGGCGCCCGCGGCCAGCAGGGCAGCCGCCGTGAGCGCCGCGATGCCGGCGCAGGCCGCGCCGGCGATGCCCAGCGCCGGCACGAGCGCGGCGTTCAGCGCGGCCTTGAGCGCCGCGGCCGCGAGCATGAACAACGCCGGCGCCCGTACGGCGCCCAGCCCCTGCAGCACCGCGGCGGCGATCGCGTTCACCGTGCCCGCCAAGGCGGTGCAGCCGATCAAGGCGAACGTAAGCGTACCGGAATTGTCCGCGTACAGCATCATGTTCATGGGGCCCGCAAGCAGCGCGATTCCGGCTGCGGCCGCAGCCCCGATCCACCAGGCCGCACGCATGGCTGAGGAAGCGTGCAGCCGCGTGCCCGCTTCCTCCCCGCGGGCTCGTGCAGCCACCAGAGCCGGTACAAGCGCGGCTCCAATGGCGCCGGCAACCATCACAACCAGCTGAACGATCGGCTGTCCGCGGCTGTATACCCCGTATTGCGCCATCGCTTCCGCCTCTCCGTATCCGAAGTCATGAAGCAAGCGCGGCACGGTGAACGCATCCACGACGCCTAATACCGGAACGACAAGCGCCCCCATCGCCACGGGAAAGGCCAGCACAGCCAAGCGCCTCACCTGCCGAAGCAGCGTTATGGCCGTTCCGGAGCGCACTTGCCGGTCCATTCGGCGGTCGCGCCTCCATATCCCCGCCATAACCGCTAACGCCGCCAAGCCGCCTACAGCCGATCCCGCCGCCGCGCCTGCGGCTAGCCCCGCATCGGTCCAACCGAGCCGCCAGCCAATTGCAAGCAGTGCCAGCATGGCGGCGACGCGCACCGTCTGTTCGAGCAGCTGCGACGCCGCCGTCGGCAGCATTCTTCCAAGCCCCTGATAATAACCCCGCAGTGCCGCAACAACCGGCATGGACCATAACGCCAGCGACGACATCCTGATCGCCGGAGCGGCAGCCGCATCGCCGATCCAGCCCGCTGTCAGTTCGGCGGTGGACCACATAAGCACGAATCCGGCCGCCCCTGTGACGGCGAGCAGCAGCGTGCTTGCCCCAAGTACATGTCTGGCTCCATCGCGGTCATTCCCGGCGATCCGCTCCGCAACGAGCAGCGAGACGGCAACCGGAAACCCTGCCGTGGCCAGGACGAGAAACAGCTGATAGAACGGATAAACCGCATTATAGATCCCGAATACGCGGTCGCCCGCTATATTTTGCAGCGGAATTTTTTGAAGCGTGCCGATCACTTTGCTGACGATCACGGCAGCACCCATCAGCGCGACGCCCTTCCATACGGCGGAAGACTCCGCTTGTCCTGCCGCAGCGTCACAAGAGCCTCCGTCTGCCTGCAGCTCGGTTTGTCCTGCCGCAGCTCCGTTTGCCCGTGTCTCCGATGTGTCGCCCGCGCCCGCCGCGTCCCCCCGCAGCGCTTGCCTGCTCTCCAATGTCTTACACCTGCCCATCCTTACTACATCCTCCCATTATACCTGAAAGAACGGTCATGTGAATGTTGGCGGTTCTACATGCGCAGGCAAGCGGCTGTCAAACAGGCTCGAATAGAAAAAAGCTTCCCGGAGAACATATGCTCCAAGGAAGCTGATGATCGGCTTACTGCTCCATTTGTTTGGCCAGGAAGCCGGCGGCCGTTTCCGCCATCTTGACTTCCATTTGCGCCATTTTGACGGAATCGTCCTTGCTGAGCAGCACAACCGTACCGATAGGATCTCCGCCGGCTACGATCGGCGATGCGACGAAGGAGCTGAAGTTCTCCTCCGTATCCTTCACCACCTCGTAGGAACCTCCGCCCGTCTCGGTTACCGTCTTCCGGTTCTCCATGCAGGACTCCAGAATGGAACCGATCTGCTTCTCCATATATTCTTTCTTCGATGCGCCGGCAACCGCAATGATGTTGTCGCGGTCGGATATCAGCGTAATATGGTTTGTGCTCTCGGAGAGCGACTCGGCATATTCTTTGGCGAAGTCGCCAAGCTCGCCAATCGGCGAATATTTCTTCAGAATAACCTCGCCGTCCCGGTCAACGAAAATTTCCAGCGGATCACCTTCGCGGATACGCAGCGTCCGGCGGATTTCCTTAGGGATAACAACCCGGCCAAGATCATCGATGCGACGAACAATTCCAGTTGCTTTCATGTTCTAGTTGCCCCACTTTCAGTTAAAGGTTTTGAATTGGACTGGATGGGTCATGCAGCTTGTCTATGCTCAAGAGGAGTGAATCCTTGGCAAGAAGTGATTTCGAATCTGACCATAGTATTCATCCCCTCCCATTTTCTTATGCACGCGACGTTAAGGCTCTTCGGCTGCTGGAAGCAACTACCTCTCAAGCGAAAAGAAGGCCTGTCCGACTGAGCCGGACAGGCCTTCCGCTATGCGCGGATCCGCATTATTTCGCTTCTTCTTTCTTATCATCTGCCGGCGCATTTGTTTTACCGTCGTTAGCTGCGCCGCCTTCGGCTTCTCCGCCATTAGCAGCTCCGCCGTTCGTCGCTCCATCGCCAGCCGGTGCTTCTTCCTTCGGCAGGTCGATCTTCGTAATAAGGTCCGGCAGCTCCTTGGTCATGAAGGTGTTGAGATTCTCGGCAGCAATGGTTTGCTTAATCGCGAGCTTCTTCTCGTCCGTCAGCTTATCGAATGGAGTCGATTCGCGCTTCTCCACCTTGATGACATGGTAGCCGTAGTCGGTTTTGACCGGTTCCCCAATTTTATTGATTTCCTGCTTATTAGCCGCATCTTTAAATTCCGGCACCCAGCCTTTGGCTTCCTGGTTCTCATACAGACCGCCCTTGTCCTTCGAGCCGGGGTCATCGGAGTATTGCTTGGCCAGTGCGTTCCAATCGCCGCCCTTGTCCAGCTTGGCCTTTACTTCCTTCGCGCGTTTGAGCGCTTCCTCTTCCGTGCGCAGCTCCTCGCCCGTTGCGGAATCGGCCGTCGCAACAAGGATATGGCGGGCCGTGATGAGGTTATAATCGTTTTTATTATCCTCATAATACTTCTTCACGGCATCGTCTTTGACTTTGCTTTCTTCGCTCTTCATGATCGACATAATCATGTTGTAGAAGTATTTGATGTCCGCTTCGGACAGCTTGGCGTCCTCCACCGTCTTCTTCAAGTCCGGATTCTGATCCATGGCCGTCTTTACTTGGGTATAGAACGCATCGGTTTCCTCTTGCGCTTTCTTCTTCTCATCATCGGTTAATGTCAGGCGCGTGCTCAAAATTTTGTAGCCGACATACTCCCGCAGAAATTGTTCCTTCAGCTGCGGAATCGAAAGATACATCGCCGTCTGCGGATTCACAATCCCGAAGAACGACGTATATTTGTTGAACTCGCCATCCGTCACCGTACCGTCCTTATAGGTGGCGATTACTTTGCCTTCCCCTTCGCCCGGCGCCTTCGTCTGCCCGGTTGCCGGCTTGCCTCCAGTATTTGGCGCCTCTTCTTTCTTGCCGCAGCCGGCCGCCAGCACGATGACAAGGACAGCCGTCAGCGCGAGGAGTATCCCTTTTTTCAATGGTTTAGTGCGCAACATCTTGTAGTTCCCCTTTCGATTGAATGGTGTCCTTGTATTGCATCAAAAAACGTTCCAACAGCTCCAGCTTTTGTTCGATCGCCAGTCCCTTGCCTCTCAGTTGGATGAAAGGATATGCTTCCTGGCCGTTCGAACGCATGAAGCGGTTCTCGAATTGCAAGCACAGCCGATCGATCTTCTTCGCATCGAACCGCTTCTTCTCACTTTCCGCAAATTTTAAGGTGAGGTCGTCCCCCCGTTGGCTAATTTGTTCGATGCCGCATGCCGCACCGAAAACTTTCAATCTCGCCACTGCGAGCAAGTTGTCCACCGCCTGAGGCAGATCGCCGAACCGGTCAATGAGCTCCTCACGCAAATCTTCAGCTTCTTCCAGTGAGCGCGTAACCGCCACCTTCTTATATATCTCTATCTTCTGTATGCTATCGTAAATATACGCCGAGGGCAAGTACGCATCAATGCTCATGTCGATTACGGTGCTGACTTCCTTCGCCGGAACCGCTTCGGCGCCTTCCATTCCCGCTTTGCGCTGAGCAATCTCGTCAGCCAGCATTTGGGAATAGAGATCGAACCCTACCGAGGCGATAAAGCCGTGCTGCTCCGCCCCGAGCAGGTTGCCTGCGCCGCGGATCGCCAAATCCCGCATGGCGATCTTGAAGCCGGAGCCCAGCTCCGTAAATTCCTTTATCGACTGCAGCCGTTTCTCGGCAACCTCCGTGAGCACCTTGTCACGCTGATAGGTGAAATACGCATAGGCGATTCGGTTGGAACGGCCGACACGGCCGCGAAGCTGATACAGCTGGGAGAGGCCCATCTTGTCCGCATCGTGTACGATAAGCGTGTTTACGTTCGGAATGTCGACGCCCGTCTCAATGATGCTCGTGCTGACAAGCACATCGGATTCCCCGTCGAGGAAGTCCAGAATCGTCTTCTCCAGCTCCTGCTCCGACATTTGCCCATGGCCAACCGCCACGCGCGCCTCCGGAACGAGCATATTAATTTGCTCCGCCATCTGGTAAATGCCTTGCACGCGGTTGTACAGGTAATAGACCTGGCCGCCGCGCGCCAGCTCGCGCTCGATCGCTTCACGGACCAGAGACGGACTATATTCGACAACATAGGTTTGAACCGGGAAGCGGTTCTCCGGCGGCGTCTCGATCACCGACAGATCGCGCACGCCGAGCATCGACATATGAAGCGTACGCGGAATCGGCGTAGCCGTCAGCGTCAGCACATCCACATTCGTCTTCAAGCGTTTCAGCTTCTCTTTATGGGAAACGCCGAAACGCTGCTCTTCGTCGACAATGAGCAGGCCCAGATCTTTGAAGATGACATCCTGCGACAGCAGCCGGTGCGTCCCGATAACAACGTCGACCGTACCCGCCTTCAGCCCTTTCATCGTATCATTCTGCTCCTTCTTGGAGCGGAACCGGCTAAGCACTTGAATATTGAACGGGAAGCCCGAGAAGCGCTCGCGGAACGTCTCGTAATGCTGCTGGGCAAGAATCGTCGTCGGAACGAGAATCGCCACCTGCTTCCCTTCGATCGCAGCCTTGAAGGCAGCGCGCACCGCGACCTCGGTCTTGCCGTAGCCGACGTCGCCGCACAGGAGACGGTCCATTGGACGGCCTGTCTGCATATCTTGTTTAATTTCGGTAATCGCTCTGAGCTGGTCGCGCGTCTCGTCATAAGGGAACATCGCCTCGAATTCCTGCTGGTAGGACGTATCCGCACCGAATGCGAATCCGGCTGTAGACTGCCGGTCCGCATACAGCTTGATCAGCTCGTCGGCAATATCCTTCACAGAGGAGCGGACTTTGTTCTTGACGCGTGTCCATTCACTGCCGCCCAGCTTATAGACCTTCGGCTCTTTCTCTTCCGAGCCTACATATTTCTGGATCAGGTCAATCTGTTCGATGGGCACGGAGAGCTTATCGCCGCCCGCATACAGAATATGAATATAGTCCTTGTGGATTCCGGCAATTTCCAATGTGCCGATCCCGACATACTTGCCGATCCCATGGTTCTGATGAACGACGTAATCGCCGATCTTCAGCTCGGTATAACTCTTGATCCGCTCCGCGTTGTCTACCTTCTTATCCACGCGCCGCGCTTTCCGCTGTTTCTGCGAGAACATCTCGCCTTCGGTAATGACAATCAGGTGAATGGAAGGCAGCTCAAAGCCCGACTGCAGGTTACCCTCGATGAGCTCCGGAGGTTCGATGCCGTAATCCTGCAGGACACGGCGCATCCGATCCATCCGCTCCGCGTTGCCTGCCAGCATGAGCACCTTCGCCCCGGCCTTACGCCAGCGCTCCATCTCCGCCTTCAGCACGTTCATTTGGCCGTGGAAATTTTGCATCGCCCGGCTCACAACATTAATAATGTTTTGCGGCTGCGTATGCGGAATTTGTCTCAAGAAGAGCGACAAGAACAGCGTCGGATAAGGCCGGTGATACAGAACATCCTCCGACGGTCTGGCCAGCGTGAAGCCCGGAAGCGACTTGCCGTTCTGCAGCAGATGCGTAGCCCATTCCGCTTCGTCCCGCTCCAGCTGGCGGCCGGTCTCGATGAGCCTTGTAGGCTCGTCATAGATAAGCAGCGTATCCTTCGGCACATAGTCGAGGAGCGTCTGACGTTCGGGGTAAAGCAATGAAATATATTTATAGATTTCCGGAAAATACATGTGCTGGCGAAGCTTATCGATCTCCGCGCCCATCTCCGTACGCAGCCGGTCCTTGGCCGTACGGTCCGTCATCTTCTCCAGCTGCTGCTCCAGCAGCACGGCCGCATGCTGGGCTGCGCTGTCGAAGCGCTGCGCATCCGCAAGGATCTCCTGACATGGCGGAACCACATAGCTGTCCAATTTATCGATCGAACGCTGATCCGCTGGGTCGAATGTGCGAATGGAATCTACTTCATCATCGAACCATTCGATCCGGTACGGATGGACGGACGTCAGCGGGTACACATCGACGATTCCCCCGCGAACGCTCATTTCCCCTTTGCCTTCGACTTTGTCGACGCGCGTATAGCCCAGCTCTACCATCTGCCGTAAGAACGCTTCCAACGGTGTGGTTTCGCCGACCTTCAGCCGGGCACGCGCTGCTGCCATAACTTCCGGGATCGGCAAATAACGCCGTACGCCGGAGAACGGCACGACAATAATCCCGCGATACCCTTGCGACAGGCGGATCAAGACTTCCATCCGCTGAGCAAGCGTTTCGGGGCTCGATATGGCCGCTTCCGCAGCAACTAATTCATTGGCCGGATATAACAGCACATCATTGGGCGACAAACATTCAACCAAGTCCTCGGCAATCTTCTGCGCCGCGAACATATTGTGGGTGACGACAAGCATCGGCCGGTTCAGCTCTTGTCCGAGCGCCGCAATCATAACCTGACGCGACGATCCGGCAAGACCGGAAATCAGCTGCTCGCGCATACCCTTTTGTATTCCGGATACGACCGATTGAAAATCCATATCCGCGGCATAAGCCGTTAGCAATGCTTTCAACGTACAGGCACCTCGTTTCAATTCCACAGACAAACAATCGAATAGGGAGAGTTACGACAGAATGAAGAAAAAGCATAGCAACATTCTATACTGCTTTGCCGCTAATGCTGCTTCTCACGCTTCATTAAACTAAATTTGATCCTGCACTCACAAAAGGAGCCTCGGACTTACGCCAAGACTCCTGCGCTTGCTATCACAGGCACCCTTACTGCAGCGGATTGGCCACTAGAGAAAGCTCCGGATTCGCTTCAAGCGCCTCGCGGCAATAGTCGCAAATCACTTTAACCGTGACGTCCCCGTTTGGGTTATACGCTATTATATCGCTGCGCTCATCGGGGGTCAAGAAATGGAAACCGAGCTGCAGCTCAGATACGTGCGCGTTTTCGATCGACCCGATTGTCGTCTTGCAGTGGCGACAAATGTAGTTTACAGCCATAGTATGCCTCCTGACGGTACGTTATACCCTCAGTATGCCCGGTTTTACCGAAATCTAACGATTATACTTGGCCATTGTCTGATCGAACGGATGAGTCAGCGCATATTCGATGGCATCGCATGTTTGATCGACCATAGAGGCGACCTTGTCCGCTTCGCTCTTCGGAAAGTTGGATAACACATAATCCGCGATGTTCATGCCTGGTTCAGGCCTCGATATACCCATTCGTACCCGATTGAAGATTTGGGTACCCGTATGCTGAATAATGGACTTGATTCCGTTATGACCGCCCGCACTCCCTTGGTAACGAAGCCTGATCTTGCCGATCTCGGTATCCAGGTCATCGTAGACGACGATAAGATCTTCTAGATTTGCCTTGTAATAATCCATATAGCCCCGGACCGATTCGCCGGATAAATTCATAAAGGTCATCGGCTTAAGGAGCGCCACCTTCGTGCCCGCTACATTGCCTTCCCCCAGCAGTCCCTTGCTCTTGCTCTGCGTAACGCTGATCCCGAACCTTTTTGCCAGTGCATCCACGGCCATAAAGCCGACATTATGGCGGGTGCCCGCATAGGCCGTGCCGGGGTTGCCTAATCCGACAATCCATTTCATGCTGATTTCTTCACTCCTATAGCCGATCGAATCCGCATCAAAGAATGCGATTTGAAAGGCTGGTTTTTATTTTTGTAAGGTAATGAATGCAGGGAACATAAAAATATTGTAATCTTTTTGTAATTATGCAACGAATCATCTTCGCCAATTGTCATATGTATAGAAACGGCCGAGTGCCATAAATCATTCCGGTAAAGGAGCGTTATCGAATGTATTCGAACGGTCAATTGATTTTTGAAGATTTACATTTCAAGGATCACCATGAGCATCAAGTCCCTATACAAATTTACTATGGCAAAGAACATAGCGACATCGGCTACGTCGAGCAATATTCGGAAGGCTTCATCAAGGTTAATAATGTGTTCTACAACCGCATGCAGTTTACCTTTGTTTCCCGCCCTGGTTATTAATTATAATATGACCCATTCTTACAACGAACGCAAGGCTTCGTCCATCGGTATGCCGGCAAGGCATCAAAAAAGGGAAGGTCTGCCCGTAAGCAGCACTTCCCTTATTCTTGTTATTTCTTGTCCACCGCATCCATACGAGCTTCCTCGCCCCGCTCCTCGGCTTCTTTCATTTCGACGGCAGCATCTTCCGCTTCCTCGGCTGACAGCTCCTTCTGCGGCGCCAAGATCGTAACCACGACTAGATCGCCGTCTGCTCTGGCCGTTACGCCGCTTGGCAGCTTCAAATCGCTCACAAGCAGATTTTCGCCGATCGCCAGCTTCGATATATCGACCTCAATGGAATCCGGAATTTGGTTCGGCAAGCATTGGATGTCCAGCTCGTGCAGCATGACCTGCAGGATGCCGCCTTCCTTGACCCCCTGCGATTCGCCCGTCACTTCAAACCGTACGGCCGTTTTCACTTCTTCATTCATATTAATTTGATGGAAATCGATATGCAGCACCATACGGGACAATGGATCGCGCTGCACCTCGGTCATCATAACCGGCTGCTTCTCCCCGCCCGCGACATCAAGCTCGATAACGGCATTGGGATGAGAACGGAGCATGTGCAGCAGCTCTTTCTCGTCCACCTCGACACTAAGCGGATTCATCAGTTTCTTGCCGTAGACAACGCCCGGAATGCTGCCTTGTTTACGCAGCTGGTTTAGCTCTCCCCGTGTACGTGCCGTCCGTTGCGCGGCCTTAATCGGTAATGCCATAATGGAGACCTCCTCAAAATGGTCAGCGGCCCTTCATGCCGTTGCCTCAACAAACCGGCGACTGCAGATAAAGCACCCGCTTATACTCATCAATTTGATATCCATATATTCTTACCCCTTTGTCCGCCTTGTTAAACTAAAAATCCGGCCGGCGGATGATTTCCATCTCGCTGGCCGGATTCATAAGCAGCCGTTCGCATCAGAGTGCGCAAGGCTTTGCATGGATCCTATGATTTATTTTTCTTCGCATTCTCTTTCTTTGCCTTCGCCCGGCCGCGAATTTTCTCCGCATAGCCTGTTTTATTCACCTGGCGTTCGCGAGCAATTGCCATATCGCCTGCGGGAACATCCTTGGTGATGGTCGAGCCCGCCACGATGTAGGCGCCGTCGCCGATCGTTACCGGCGCAATGAGATTGACGTTGCTGCCGACAAAGGCGTCGTCGCCAATTTCAGTCAAAGACTTGTTATAGCCGTCATAGTTGACGGTAATCGCCCCGCAGCCGATATTAACGTCTTTACCGACCTTGGCATCGCCCACATAGCTCAGGTGCGATACTTTGCTGCCATCTCCAATCTCGGCGTTCTTCAACTCTACGAAGTCGCCGATTTTGCAGCCTGCGCCAAGCTTGGAGCCTGGACGGAGGTAGGCGAACGGGCCTACAGCGCTAGTATTGCCGATTTCCGAATCGACTACGACGGAATACTTCACCGTAGCTTCGTTTCCGATCGTGGTATTCGTAATATCCGCATTCGGGCCGATTACGCAGTCCTGGCCAATGACGGTCCGGCCGCGCAGGAATGTTCCGGGATACAAGATCGTATCCGATCCAATGACGACATCCGCTTCAATGTAAGTGGACAGCGGATCAATGACGGTCACTCCTTCTACCTGATGGCGGCGCACGATACGCTCGCGCATCAACTGCTCTGCTTCTGCAAGACCGACACGGTCGTTGACGCCGATCCCTTCGGCGAAATCCGGCGCACAGAAGGCTTCGACGGTCTCGCCGGCCTGGTTCAATATTTCCAGAACGTCCGTTAAGTAATATTCGCCCTGCGCATTATCGTTCGTTACCTGCTTGAGCGCTTCGAACAGCTTGCGGTTATTGAAGCAGTACATGCCCGTATTGATTTCTTTAATGGCCGTTTGCTCCGGCGAGCAGTCCTTCTGTTCTACAATACGCTGTACGCGGCCTGCTTCATCGCGAATAATGCGTCCAAGCCCTTGCGGATTCGGCATAACCGCCGTCAGTACGGTTGCGGCCGCTTCCGCGCGGGTATGCAGCTCCAGCAGCTGTTGGATTGTTCCCGCTGTAACCAGCGGCGTATCACCGTATAGAATAACCGTTGTGCCCTCTTCCTCTGCCAGCAGCTCCTCGGTCTGCATCACGGCATGGCCGGTGCCGAACTGCTGCTCTTGAAGCACGAATTCCGCACCGTCACCTACATAGGCCTGGACTGCTTCCGCCCCATGGCCGACGACTACGACCGTTCGCTCGCATTCCGCTTCGCGAACCGTCTGCAGCACATGGCCCAGCATAGGTTTGCCGCATACCTGGTGCAGCACTTTATATAATTTCGACTTCATCCGCTTGCCCTGTCCGGCAGCGAGTACGATTGCCATCACTTTCACGTTACATATCCCTCCTGGTTGGACCCACGATGGGCCCATCTATCTTGCAATTAATCGAATTTAGATCTTAAGGAAATTCTCTACAAACTATAGCTTATTCATGAAAAAAAGAAAAGAGAGCCTTAAGGCTCTCTTTTTCTCATGGATAATGCCGGTCCGGGTTCAACCCTTCTAGAGCATTATCTTGTAACCGCATAAACATGATCGGACGCTTAAGGCATTCGAACTGTTTATGTACCCCACTTACATCACTTACGCTCCTTCTTCGATTACTTCTTCCTCCGTTGCGGCGCGCTCGTATTCTGCGAGTACGGCTGCTTGAATCTTCTCACGGGTAGTTGAAGAAATCGGATGCGCGATATCGCGGAATTCCCCATCCGGAGTACGCTTGCTTGGCATTGCGACGAACATACCATTGTTACCGTCGATCACGCGTATATCGTGAACAACAAATTCATTGTCAATGGTTATGGAAGCAATAGCCTTCATACGTCCTTCGGAATTTACACGGCGGAGTCTGACATCGGTAATTTGCACTTGTGTTCACCACCTTTGCCTCATCGGAAGACTTGGTGTATAATTCCACATTGCCATGCAAATTCCTTCATGTTTTTGGAAAATTAGTCGCTTCTTTTAAAATTTTTTTTCGCCGAAAATATCTTTCGATTTTATTCGACTCGAATCGATGCAATAAGTTCAATTTCGACAAGAACATCCTTCGGTAATCGAGCAACCTCAACGGTTGAGCGAGCCGGCTTATGATCGCCGAAGTAAGAAGCATAGATCGCATTGATGGCTGCGAACTGATTCATATCCTTGATAAATACCGTTGCCTTCGCTACGTCGGAGAACGTGGCACCCGCCTCGGCGAGAACCGCTTCAAGATTTCGGAACACTTGATGAGTCTGTTCCTCTACGCCGCCCTCGACGAGTACGCCTTCAGCCGTCAGCGGAATTTGGCCGGATGTGAATAATAAGCCGCCCAGCTTCATCGCTTGCGAGTACGGCCCGATCGCAGCAGGCGCCTTATTGGTGGATACGGTTTGAAGTTGATCCTTCATGTGTATGATGGCCTCCTATTTAATCGAAAAAATTACCCGGTACAATCGTCATCTGCTTCGTTCTCAGGTCGACTGAAGTCAGCTTGGCCAGAGATACATAATCCTCCAGCAGCCGCTCCTCCGTTCCCAGCTCCCCGGATTCTACGAATACACCGACCCCTGCAACCTTGGCATTGAATTCATATAACAAATCCATCATGCCCTGAACCGTTCCCCCGGCTTTCATGAAGTCGTCAATAATAAGGACGCGGGACTGCTCCTTCAGCGCACGGCGTGCCAGAGACATCGTCTGGATCCGTTTCGTAGATCCCGATACATAATTGATGCTAACCGCCGAGCCTTCTGTTACTTTGTTGTCCCGCCGAACGATGACGACCGGCAGGTTCATACAGGCAGCCGTGGCATAGGCCAGCGGAATACCCTTCGTCTCCACCGTCATAATGACGTCGATTTCGCGCCCCGCGAAGGCGGTTGCGAACATGCGGCCCACATCGGCAAGAAGACCCGGCTGGCCAAGCAAGTCGGTCAAATACAGGTAACCGCCGGGCAATACTCTCTCGGGCTGTTCCAGTTGGTGACAGACGCGTTCGATAATCGCCTTCGCTTCGTTCTTATCCATCTTCGGCGTGTACTTCACCCCGCCGGCCGCACCCGCCAGCGTATGAAGCTCGCCAAGACCCTCTTCCTCGAAGACCTCTTTAATAATGGCAAGATCCTCGCTAATGGACGACTTGGCCGATTGGTAACGGTCGGCAAATGCTGTTAGCGAAATTAACGTATGGGGGCGCATAAGCAGATACTGCGTCATCTCCACTAACCTTGCACTTCGTTTCAATTTTTTCAAGGCGCTACTCCCCTACCTAAATCCGAATATTATAATGATAATATATCATTTTTATACGGATTTAATCAAGAACAACGTCGGGTTCATGTCAGCATTCTTACCACATATACTTCTTTGCAGTATCCCCGCAATCCGTTGTATATCCGTGAAACCTTCGCTTCCTTGCTAACCAGGCCGAATACGGTCGGGCCGCTGCCCGACATAAGTACGCCATCCGCACCGAGCCGCTCCATACTTTCCTTCAGCTGCCGTACTTCCGGATAGAGCTGGAGGGTAACCGTTTCCAGCACATTGCCAAGGTTATTGCAGATATCGGTGAAGGATCCGCGGGAGATAGCGTTCACCATATTGGCCTTGGAAGGATGCTGCTTCAATTCGTTGACACGAAATTTCCCGTATACATCCGCAGTCGATACGTTGATCGGCGGCTTGGCGAGTACGACCCAGCATTGCGGCGGATTATGGATCCTCTCCAGCTTCTCGCCGCGGCCTGTCGCGATCGCCGTCCCACCCGTGACACAGAACGGGACGTCAGAGCCCAGCTCTGCGCCAAGCTCGCATAGCTCCGCTTCCGAGATGCCGAGTCCCCACAGCCGGTTCAGTCCGCGCAGCGTAGCCGCCGCATCGCTGCTCCCGCCGGCAAGACCGGCCGCAACGGGAATCTTCTTGTCCAGATGTATGTACACGCCTTTGTGCACGTCGTAACGGTCCTTAATCAGCTTGGCCGCCTGGAAGGCCAGGTTCTTCTCATCCAGAGGAATATAACCGGCCTGACTCGATATCATAATGCTGTCCCGGGGCAGCTCTTCCATCTCCAGACGGTCTGCCAAATCGACCATCGTCATAATCATTTCCACTTCATGAAATCCGTCTTCCCGTTTACGCAGTACGTCGAGAAGCAGATTGATTTTAGCCGGGGCTTTCTCATAAATTTTCATTTGTCGTCTTCACCCGTTCGTTAACGTTGACTTATCCATATAGACTAACCCCTATTTTAACAAAAGGACATAAGAAAAGCTAAGACGCATTCCAAGCACATGCCAAAGCATGTTCCTTGACGTCTTAGCTTGAGTTCTCCATGTGATACAAATGCCCTGTTCGGAATCTTATAACGAGCCTCGTCCGGTATTGTTCGTTGGGATGTAACGACTCTGCTGCGGCTGTACATAAGTCGACTGCTGGGCATGGGGCACATAGGCCGCCTGTTGAACCGGCTGCGCGTGCTGAGTCTGCTTAGCGGCCGACTCCTCCGCCATTTGAATCGCCCGCTTCACCATATTCCCGGCATCCTTGGCGCGGATGCCGCCCCAGCCTTCTTTTTGGACGGTATCATAAAAGCCCAGATCTTTAGCCAGTTCGTATTTCAATTGCTCGCTCATGATGCTGCGGCGTCTCCTGCTCATCGTGAGAAAGACCTCCTCCACGCTAGTTTAAGGTTAGTATGCGTGAAATCGGCCTCCTCATGCGGCATGTCCATTGGCAAAAAAAAGAACACGGTCGTACGTTAACCGTCATTACCCGCCAAATATATGCTTTGGCTTGGTTAACGTTTAAGCACCCGCGCTCCCGATCTATCGTCTATTGCAAATAAGTAATGCGAACCTGGCCGTCATCGCTATCTACGGTTACTTCAACCGATTCGGTCAAGATGTCCGCATAGCTGTAGGAGACACGCTTGAATGCATGTTGTTCCTGATCAAGTTTCACAATAAAAACAGAAGGGTAGATATCTTCCAATACACCTGTACGTTCGATGGTCTTTCGGCGGCCTCCGTTAGCTCGAAGACGTATCTTGGAGCCAACATGTGCCTCCAAACTGCGTTTGATCTCCAACAGCGCATTTTTTGCCATTGTCCACTACCACCTCTTTCCTTGTCCATTATAACGCGGAGGAGGCGGTTTGTCAAAATTTTATATTATAACAGCGAAGTAAACAAATTGTCAACACACAAATAACTAATTTTGCGCGAATTATGCATAATTCAATAATTTTGCCGCATATTAAACAGTTGGCTTCACACTTGTGAGCGTTTTGGGCTTGGGCAGGCCGACCCGATACTTGCCTAATGTCTCGATACCGCCCATCCCATCGATACCGCTGATCGTACCGTTAATGACGTCCGACAGGTTAATGGTGTCCCTAATGGGCGTGTAGCTCGCTTTAATGGCAATATAGACGGGATCCAGAGCATGAATCAATACGCGCCCCGGCGAGCTGGCAAAATTAGAGCCTGACTGCAGGAGCGCTTCAAAGTGCGACTGGCAGGCGCCGGCCACCACAATGAGCCCATCACGGTTCTTCTCATAGTCACGGGCGACCCGTACCGCATTAACGAAGTTCTGCGAGTTCTTGTAGCTGGCCAAACTGTACAAATCATTCGGTTCACGGCTCTTCAAAACACCATCATGTCCGGTTATGACTACGATATCCGGTTTTATTTGCGGCAGCAGACGGTACACGAGATCGGGCATTTGCGATTCATGGGCATAAATGCCGTGAGCAGGTACTCTCATCTGCGTGTACAGCTGCATGCTTTTTTTCAAATAGTTGGCGTCTCCGTCCAAATGCAGCACTTTGCCAGGCACTTCGAAGTAAGGCGCCCCTTGATTCAATGCACGCCTAAGCTCCTCCTCGCCCTTCTGCATCTGCTGCTGCCGCTGCTCCTGCATCCGCCGCATCGATTCATTTACTTTGATTCTCACTTGCTTGGCCGCCCCCGTAAATTCGGGATCGCGCACAATAGACAAGTCGGGAATCGGCGCGTCAGCAAGCAGCCGGTAGTCCGTGCCTTTTAGGGTAGCGAATTGTTGGTTCATGGTTGCAATACGGAATAGCACGTCCCCGCCATACGATTTGCGGACGACCAGGTCCCCCTGCTTCATGGGCAAATCACCTCTTCGTCTTATCCTATGGGCATATAGGGCTGTTGGTGCCCTTCCGCAAGCCCAAAACCCTAAGAAGGGGTTTTCTCTTGCCGCCAATATCATGTGCAACCCAATGAGGGGCATACGTTCTAACGAAAAATAGAGCCAATCCCCTTGTATTCGGAGATTGGCTCTTATAGGTGCCTTGCCCGGCCTTAGAAGCCTGCTTGCTGCAGCGCGTCGCTGATGACAGCGAACTCTGCGATCGACAGCGTCTCTCCGCGGCGGGACGGATCGATTCCACAGCCCTCAAGCAGGGGAACCACCTTATCGCGGTTCGCTTTGCCGATGAAGGCTGACAAATTATTCGCAATCGTCTTCCGCCGCTGAGCGAAGCTCGCCTGAACCGTACGGAAGAAATGATCCTCGTTTGCCACCTCGACGGGAGGCTTGTCCCGAAGCGTCAGCTTAATTACCGCGGAGTCTACATTCGGCTGCGGGATAAACACGGTATGCGGCACGACGCAGACCAGCTCAGGCACGCAGTAGTACTGTACGGCTACGCTAAGGCTTCCGTACTCCTTGCCGCCTGGCTTCGCCGCCATCCGCTCCGCTACTTCCTTCTGAATCATGACGACGATATTCTCAAGCGGCAGCTTCTCCTCCAGCAGCTTCATCAGAATCGGCGTCGTGACGTAATACGGCAGGTTAGCCACGACGCTCACGCCGGCAAGCCCTGCAAACTGCCGTTCCATCAGTTCGCGAAGTTCCAGCTTGAGCACATCGCCATGCTCGATGTGGACATTATCGGTCTCCGCGAAGACATCCTGCAGAATCGGAATGAGCCGCTGATCGATTTCTACGGCGGTTACGCGTCCTGCAGTCTCCGAGAGCCGCTGCGTAAGCGCCCCGATGCCCGGACCGATCTCCAGTGCGCCCTTCGTCTTGTCCAGCTCCGCGGCATCTACAATATTTCGCAATATATTTTGATCGATCAAGAAATTTTGTCCCAGACTCTTCTTAAACGAAAAGCCGTATTTCGCAATAATATCCCGTGTTCGTTTCGGTGTCGCTACGTCTGCCTGCGTCATGATTCGCTTCCCCCGTTCTCCTGCTCCATACGCGCTAACGCCTGCTCGAATTCTTCACGCGTTATCCGGAACATGGTGCAGCGCTTATAGAACTGTTTCCCGTTCGCATAACCGATCCCGAGTAAGTTGCCCATTCTGAGCCTGCGCTCCGACGCTTGGGCATTTACCAGCAGTCCGGCCTTCATCAAGTCATCCCACGTAATCTCCGGCGCCGTATCCGCTTGTTCCTCTGCGACTTCCGTCCGTACATTCGCAAGCGCCCGTCTTATTGCTTCAGGCGATGCATTCTCTACCCCGATATCGCCCTTATAGAGCGCTTCTTCCTGCGGAAGAAACGCATGCTTGCAGCCTGGAACCCGCTGCGCGACAATTTTACGGATTCGTTCGCCTGCATGATCCGGATCCGTAAAGATAATAACCCCTCTGCGCTGCTGGGCAAGCGCCACTCTTCGGAGCACGTCTTCACCGACCGCAGAACCGCCTGTCTCGATCGTCTCCGCTTCAAGCGCCCGCTTAATGGCAACCGTATCGTCCTTGCCCTCTACGACGATGATTTCCTTGATCATGCCGTTCCTTCATCCCCTCTAGACAAACATACAAAAAGAAGAGGCGTCGCCTCTCCTTTATGATGGCATATTTCCTTTTGAAATACGATAATAATTAATCACAGCCGCTAATATCAGATCGATTCCGGTTTCTTCGGCCCCAGTACGTATACCGTATAGCCCTTCTTCCGACCGAAGCGATCCGCATATTTCTCGCTGTCGAAATAAACGTCGATCTTATTGCCTTTGATCGCGCCGCCTGTATCTTCCGCACGGCGGAAACCGATACCTTCGATATACACCCACCAGCCGATCGGAATGACCTTCGGATCGACGGCAATGGTACGTCCTTCCTTGACGCGTGCGCCGGAAGCCGTAATGCCGTACTGTGGATGCCCTTTACTCTTACCGGTAGACTCGACGCCTGCCGAATAAGCCGTTAACGTTACATTCTTTAAGACTTTCTTGGGCTTAAACGTGACGCCCTTCTTCGTCATTGTCGCCACAGACGGCGCCTTCGCGGACAACACCGTAACCTTCGGCTCTTCTTTCTTCGTTCCGACTGCCACGACTTGATTGATGGCCGTCGCTTGCGTCATCTTCGATACAAGCGTATGCGACACCATTTTCCCGTCCGCAAACACCTTCTCATAACGCTTCACAACGGTACCTTCTTTGCCCACCTGCATTAACTTTTGTTTGCCTTGCGGCAAATTCGGGTCTTCCTTCTTGACGACCGTGAACGGCACCGTGTAGGAATTCTGTGAGAGGTGCTTATCGATCCTCACGACCGTAACGGACATGTTCGGCTGGACCGCCGTATCCATGGCAGGAAGTACCTTATCTTGATTGCGAACCGATATATTAGCTTGATCGATCGCTTCCCTAACTGTTTTTTCTGTCGTGTACAACGTTCTTACCTTGCCGTCAGCCTTCACTTGGAGCGGTACCGCATGATCAATAACAATACGGTCGCCGTCCTTTACGCCTCCATTCAGAGGCATGGACACTTTATCGTTCGGTCCAATCGTGATGGCTTGTTCATCCAGTAGGCGTTGAAGGACCCATTGCTTGGTTGAAACAATGTTTTCCTGTCCGTTAACTACTACGGATACGCGCTTGTCAGCCGTCCCGTACAACAACACCAGAAACATGAAAGTCATAGCGATTGAGATCATAGCGCTTAGAATAATTAAACGCAAGTTCTCATGCTTCCATCGCAATGCGAAAGACATGCTGGATGATCGTTTCCCATGGGTGTCCTTAAGCTGGAGTTGGCCCACTTCATCGGTCCTCCTTACATAGCCCCGCCGTCGAATTATGCATGATTAAATTTGACGCGACTAGTTAGATTTAGCGTGCACACACGCTCTTCCTCATGCCCACCTCCATGTATACACCCTATGTCGTCAGTTTACGCATTATTCAAAAATAAAAAGAAGCCGACGACAGAGGATCTGTTTCGTGGCTTCCCCAAAATACAGGTAGCATGGAATGGATGCACGAGGTTGATCTCTCTATTTGCGCTTACGAGGTTAGCTGTCGGGTTCGGGCAAGAGAGTCGCCCTATTCGCACTTCGGCACTTTACAAAACTAAAGTACCGCTGCATAAATTCACCCCAAGAAGAATTCAACAGGCACACGCCAAAAATTCGATTCAGCGTACGCTCTTGGTTCCCCCGCTCTCCATACTGGAGATTAAGCGATATTGGAAAAGGAATACAATGTTTCAAAAGCTCTGAGATGAATGATACCGTCTTTTGCTCCAAATTGTAAAGAAGCGATTAATGACGATTTTAACGAATTTTAAGGATAAACTCGCGAAAAACTGGCGATTTCTTGATTGAAAATTAGTTTTTTCGTGGGATTGGTCCCAAATCCTTGCTCTCAGAGCTCTTTTCACCCAATGTTAAAACATCTTAATGCATTCTCAGTCGTGATTTTGGAAATTTGTTCCAAAGATTTGCCTGTTATTTCCGCTGCAGCCTCGGCAACCAGCCGCACGTAAGCCGATTCATTTCGCTTTCCGCGATATGGATGCGGAGCCAAATATGGGGAGTCCGTTTCGATGAGAAGACGGTCCAGCGGCACCCGGGCGAGCACCTCTTTCGGGACACGCGCATTCTGGAATGTGACCGGTCCTCCGAACGAAATATAGAAGTTCATGTCCAGGCATTGCTTGGCCGTTTCCCAGCTGCCGGAGTAACAGTGCATCACGCCGCCAACCTCTTGTGCCCGCTCTTCTTTCAGGATACGGACGACATCCTCATGAGCGTCGCGGTTATGAATGACGATCGGCAGCTTCTTCTGCTTGGCCAGCTCGATCTGCTGCCGGAATACCCGCTGCTGGATATCCTTCGGCGACGTATCCCAGTGATAATCGAGGCCTATTTCCCCGATCGCCACAACCTTCGGATGATCGCAGAGCGAGGCGATCCAATCCAAATCCCCAGGAAGCATCTCGATGCTGTCCACGGGATGCCACCCGACAACGGCGTAAATAAAATCATAACGTTCCGCTAATTCCATCGTAGTCGGAATCGTTTCGCGGTTGAACCCGATATTGATTAATTTTTCGATTCCGGCAGCCCGCGCCCTTTCGATGACTTCTGCGCGGTCAGCGTCGAATTTATAGGAATCCAAGTGGGTGTGAGTGTCGATTAACATCAATGAAGACAAACCCCTTTCTACAAGTAAAAGCCAAATACATCACGCACGGCTTGCGAGAAATACGCCGCCTTCTCACGCACTTTCTCCATCGGGAAATAGAGGTGATATTTCCCGCGGTGAAGGCCGGTAATGGATCGAATTATATCGGATTTTGCCGATATCTCTGACAAACGCTCCTCCTGGTCGAGAAGCAAAATCGGCGGTTTTTCGTCTTTCTCCGATACGGCTGCTCCCGGCTGATAAACATCGTATGGCAAATCCAGCGGGAAGTCGATTTCAAGGTGATATTCCGGGTGGAGCCCGGCAGAATGAAATTCGTCGCGTATTTGCCGCCACAACGTTTCATTCGCTTCATCCATGGTGACATACTTATATAGTTTACGGTTTAAGAACCGCTGACACAAGTCGGACAGAACCGGATCCGCTTCCTTCTGCCATTGGACGAATGCCGTCTGGACAAGCGCTTCATCAAGCGATAAATACCCTTCCACATCTATTGTGCCCTGAAGCAAATGTTCAAGCGGATCAATCATCCAAGCGAAGCTGTAGCTGCTCCCATAGAGCTCTTTGGCTCTGCGGAAAATTTGCCTGAGAATAATTTCCGAGCTGCGGGTAACCGGGTGAAAATAAACCTGCCAATACATCTGGTAACGGGACATCAAGTAATCTTCAACGGCATGCATGCCGCTCTCCTTGACGACGATTTGATCCTGGTGGGGACGAAGCACACGGAGAATGCGCTCCAGATCGAATGTGCCATAATTGACCCCTGTAAAATAAGCGTCGCGCAGGAGATAATCCATGCGGTCGGCGTCCATCTGACTCGAGACCAGACTCATGACGATGGGACGCTCATAGGTCTTGCAAATAACGGCTGAAACCTGCTCCGGAAAGGACGGATCGACCCTTCGGAGCACGTCGTTGATTTCCGTTTCTTCTAATAATATACGACATGTCCATTCCTCGTGATGGGTTTCGAATACCTCCTCGATGGAATGCGAGAACGGACCGTGTCCGACATCATGAAGGAGAGCCGCGCATAGGGAAACCAACTTCTCGTTTCTAGGCCAATCGGAGTACCCGCCGCGCTCGAACTGCGAGATGATTTTCCGTGTAATTTCATATACGCCAAGCGAATGGGAGAACCGGCTGTGCTCGGCGCCATGGAACGTCAGATAGGAGGTGCCCAGCTGGCGTATGCGCCGAAGTCGTTGGAATTCTCTGGTATTAATAAGGTTCCATACCGTTTCGTCTTGAACGTAGATATACTTGTGAACCGGATCCTTAAACACTTTCTCTTCTGCCAGCGGACGCATCTTCGCATACATGGGTGATCCCTCCCTACTCTAGTAACCCGTTATTACAACATAATACCAATAGGGGTTTTAACCCTTAACAAGAAGCTTTAGACAAATTTTCGACACAATTTTAGATTTAATGTCGAACAATGTCGTAATTTTATTTCCAAAATGAATTCTGATGTTGTACGATAAGTATAGCTTAATAACCTTATCTCTATAGCGATTTTAGCAAATAAGAGCCTACTCCGGTCCAATTCGGTATTGACTATTTTGGTAAACGTTGGTACTATAGAGAAAAGAAATGATAGAATTTTGTCGAATTATGACGAATTACTTTTTGAGAGGGGACACGATAGATTATGATGAAATCGACAGGAATTGTTCGGAAAGTTGATGAGCTTGGACGTGTTGTTATCCCAATTGAGCTGCGCCGTACGCTCGGTATTGGCGAGAAGGACGCGCTTGAGATATATGTAGATGGTGAACGGATCATGTTGAAGAAATACGAGCCTGCTTGTATCTTCTGCGGCAATGCAGAGAACGTTACATATTTCAAAGGAAAAATCGTTTGCAACGTTTGTTTGACCGAATTACCAACTCCCGTCACAAAATAAGAGACAAATTCGGAATTATGAGTTATAATAGAATTAATCAACTTGTTAATTCTAACCTTTTTTATACTCCTTACTGCCTTCCTGAGCCAAGAACCCCTCAGGAAGGCCCTTTTTTTTGTCCGCCTCCTACTTTCGCATTAGTTCATTATATACATCGCGCTTAGGCAGTCCTAGATCTTGAGCCGCTTTTTTGATCGCCTCTCTCCGATCGCCGGTTTGCTCCTCGTAACGGCTAACATGCTCCGACAGCTCCAGTCCCTTCCACCAGGGCCGATCCTCCTCCTCTTGCCCCTCTCCGGTTACGGTTCCATCATACCCGGCGATAACTAAACAATATTCACCCATGGCCGGGTTCTCTTCTAACCATTGTAAGCATTCTGTAATTGTTCCTCTGACTGCTTCCTCATGCCGTTTGGTCAGCTCGCGGACCATGGCGATCGGACGGTCACCCCAATTCTCATGCATAGCCGCTAATGTCTTTCCCACCCGATGTGGTGATTCATAACAAATAAGGGTACCTTCCTGCTTCCGCAGCTGCTGCAGCCATTGCGCTAACGGCTTACGGTCGCGCGGCGGGAATCCGACAAAGGAGAAACGGTCGGTCGGTTGGCCCGATATGATCAACGCCGACAATGCCGCATTCGCGCCGGGTATCGGAACGACGCTAATATGATGCTCCACCGCGGATGCAACCAGGTCCGCCCCAGGATCGGATATAGCCGGGAGCCCCGCATCGCTCACCAGCGCGATCGATTGCCCTTCCATCAGCAAGCGGATCAGCTCTATACCGCTAGCCTGCTTGTTATGTTCATGATAGCTGACAAGACGTGTCGCAATTTCATAATGGGTCAGCAGCTTGCGGGTTTGGCGCGTATCCTCGGCAGCGATGATATCGACTTCCTTCAGCGTGCGTATCGCGCGGAAGGTCATATCCTCCAAATTGCCGATCGGCGTTCCAACCAGGTACAACGTCCCGCTTCGTTCCGCCGCTGCGCTCTCACTGCCTCGACTAAAGCTTCTTTGCACATTCATGACGATTTACATTCCCTCGCTTAAGGACGCTTGTCCCCCATAATAAATGTCCATGATTTCTTTGTTGTATTGTTTCTCTTCACTATATACGATGAGCGGAGCGAGCAGCTTGACGTCAGGCTTCGCATCTCGGACCGATTCAATCAGCACCATATTCGCCTCCGCCTCGACACGCGGATGAACGAATCGGACCCGCTTCGGCTCAAGCTTATACCGGCGCATCAGCTCTACGATCTCGACAAAACGGGAAGGCCGGTGCACCATCGATACTCGGCCTCCGGTACGGATAAGCTTTGCGCATGCCGCCACAATCTCCTCCAGGGAACCGTTTATTTCATGCCGTGCCATGGCGTAATGCTCATTCACATTCTTATCTCCGCTATTTGCCGGCAGATAAGGCGGATTCACCGTTATCGCATCGTATTTTCCATACCCGCTCTGTTTGTGATAATCCCGCAGATCGGCTTCATAAATCCGGATTCGCTCTTGCAGGCCATTCATCGCAACACTCCTCCGCGCCATATCCGCCAGCCTCGGCTGAATTTCTACGGCATCGATCATGGCTTGCGACCGCGTTGTAAGCAGCAAGGGGACGACGCCGTTGCCTGTACAGAGATCGAGAATTGTTCCACGCATCGGGACCCCTGCGAACCGGGCAAGCAATACCGCATCCATCGAGAAGCTGAACACTTCCCTGCTCTGAATAATAGATAGCTGATGCGTCAGCAAGTCATCCAATCGTTCTCCAGGTTGAAGATCACTTTCTTTATACACGCTCTTGTATACCCCCGCTTTCCCCGTTTCAAACCCTGCTTATGAGAACCTTACTATTCTATAGTTTAAAAGATAAAGCCGTCCTTATTCAAGGACGGCCTCGGTACTTCCGAATCATCGTTGTCGCTTTCGGCTGACAACACCCCTATTTATTAAGAAAGGACAGGCAGAACAGACAGTCGCCTTCCGTACGCAAATGTCCGTAATAGACATTACAGATATGAAATCCTTCGTGATATAGGCGGGCCAGGTTGTCATAGCCTTCTCCGACAGCAGTCTGGTCAACCGGTACCGGCGGTTCTTCCGGGATCGCTTCCTCAGATACGTCTACCGTAATCGATTTTGGCGTTTGTGGATTCGTATGAATGGCCGTCTCACGCTTAAAAATTTTGCGCAGCTGTTGATTCTCGATACTCAGCCGCTTGTTTTCTTCCAGGAGCGCCTTCACATGCTGCTTAAGCGTTCCCAGCTCTTGATACAAGTTACCAGTTCTCGACTCCAACTCATCCATCTTATTGAATATATCGTTCTTGTTCAATTTCCCACCCCAAAGACGCTCGGCTTCGGACTATTCGCCAACGAGATATTACTTGACCACGACATCATCCAGCGGCAGTTCCTTCGGCTTGCCGCCTTCAAACAGCTGAACATGGACGGTTTTGCTACGGGCGTTAATTCCCGTCACTTTCCCTTCGCCGTACGACGTGACGACGATTTTCCCGACAGCCGGCAGCTCTTCCCTGACGCTTTCATAATTATCGTGTTCATACTTCAAACAGCACATCAACCGGCCGCATAAGCCGGAAATTTTCGTCGGATTAAGCGATAGGTTCTGATCCTTCGCCATCTTGATCGATACCGGCTCGAAATCGCCAAGCCAGGACGAGCAGCATAGCACGCGGCCGCATGGACCGATGCCGCCCAACATCTTAGCTTCATCCCGCACGCCGATCTGTCTAAGCTCGATGCGGGTGCGGAACACGCTGGCCAAATCTTTGACTAACTCACGAAAGTCGACCCGGCCCTCGGCGGTAAAATAAAAAATGATTTTGTTGCGGTCGAATGTAAATTCCACATCGACCAGCTTCATTTTTAATTGATGATCTCTAATTTTGTCGAGGCAGGTAGCAAAGGCGTTCTTGGCTGCCGCTTTGTTCTCCTCAACAATTTTGGCGTCGTTGTCACCGGCGATGCGTATTACTTTTTTTAGCGGAAGGACAACATCCGATTCACCGACTTGCTTCTGTCCAACCACAACTTTGCCGTATTCAACCCCGCGTGCCGTCTCGACGATAACATGCTGCTCTTTGTCGACCGGGAGCTCAATCGGATCAAAGTAATAAATTTTGCCCGCCTTCTTAAAGCGGACGCCAACGACGTTATACAACCCATCACCCCTCCTGTATACGAACTAACAGCTGCTCGAAAGCCAGCTGCGGGGATACATTGGCTCTCATTCGCTTGCCTGCTTCGAGCGTATGCTCCATGCATCTGATCCAGCCTTCCGCCGGACGCGCGAATGCATGCTTGCGAAGCCAATCTATCTGATCTATAAAAACGACCTCATCTTGTCTTCCTGCTTGAATATGAATCATATCTTTATACCATAGAACGAGTAACGACAACAGCAATTGCGGCTGATCGCCGAGCTCGGATTTGAATACTTGCTGCTGGGCAGTCAATATAGCCGCGGTGAATCGGACTAGACTATCCTTGCCTAATTGTATCACTACATTTCTCATTTCTGCAAACCCATTCTGCTGGACGAGCGCGCGGCATGCATCCAATCCGGATGCCAGATGGACGGCTGCTCGGCCAAGAAGCACGGGCACACCTTCCAAGCTCAACGTCTGCAGCATATCGGCGGGGGCAAGCGGCAGAAACGGAACCCATTGCGTCCGGGAACGAATGGTCGGAAGCACGGCTTGTCCATTGTCGGCCAGTAAGACGGCGACGACCGATGAGCTGGGCTCCTCCAGAAACTTCAGCAGGCTGTTCGCAGCCTGAAGCGTCATCGATTCCGATCGCTTCATTATATATACTTTACGTTCCATTCCGCTGTTGCGGTAAGCAAGCTCACGCTGCAGCTCACGGATCTGGTCAATTTTAATCGAATTGCCATCCGGCTCTACGACATGCAGATCCGGTTGGTTGCCATGTTCAAATTTTCGGCACTCTATACATGTTCCGCAAGCATCACCGGATCCGCTTCCGCAGAACAACGCTTTGGCAAATGCAAGCGCCATAGCCATTCTTCCGCTTCCGGGCGGACCGGTAAATAAATAAGCATGCGACACTTTTCCGCTCTTCAGCGCATGCTGCAAAATCCGTTTCGCCTTCTGCTGACCGGCTAGTTGTTCGATGCTCATGTCTAAAGTCTTCCCTTTCTTTAAAAAACCAAGTTAATGAGGATCCCGCGAATATCTCCGATCTTCTGCAGCAGCTCAATGCGGCCTTCTTCGCTCTCCAACAGCTCTTCGCCCATCTGCACGAGCGCCGCATCAAGCTCATCTAGAAGCTTATAGCGTTTCGTACGTCCACGGCGGTCGAACCCCCGGGTTTCTCTCATTCCAATGCCGCGGCGCACCGTATCCTCGAGGAACTGCTTCACCATTTGGCGATAAAGCTTCAGCTCTCGTACCGTCATCGAGCGCGAGAGCCGTTCACCTTGAAGATGAATGTCCTGCAGCTTCTGCTGAAGCTGTTCCATGGAGCGCTGCTCATCTTGATGCTGCATCATATCGGAGAAGCTTTTCGGCTGCAGCGGCTTGGTGCCAATTTCAGTCCGCGTCCGGTCCTGACCAAGAGGACGCCAACCCGGATTGATTTTCATCTTATGTCACGTCCATTTCAGAAATGTTCGAACCGTTCGACCGGAACGACAAATACCGCTGCCCCGCCCACTTGTACTTCAACCGGGAAAGGAATATATGCATCTGTCGTGCTTCCCATCGGCGATACGGGAGAAACAAGCTGATCGCGCACTTTGCAGTTGGAACGAATAACGTTCAGCACTTCATGTACACGCTCATCTTCAATACCGATCATAAAAGTCGTGTTGCCAGCGCGCAGAAAGCCACCCGTACTGGCGAGCTTTGTCGCTCTAAAGCCTTCACGGACGAGCGCATTCGACAAACGGTTACTATCTTTATCCTGTACAATGGCGACGACTAATTTCATCCATATCCCTCCCAAGATCGTTAGGTGTGTAACAGCTAAAAAACGCGTACCCTAATAATTTGACATCGCTTGCAGTAAATCCTTTAAATCCAGCCAAATCGTTCATGAATAACCGATAATGCCGCCTGAAGCACCTTGTCAGGCTCTTGATGGGCATTAATTGGGATTATGCGCTCCGGCTCCTGATCCCGAAGCAGCAAATATCCCTCGCGAACCCGCCTGTGAAAGGAAAGACCTTCAAGATCGAGCCGATTCACCTCTCGTCCCGCACCTTGTCGAATCCGTTCCAAGCCCTGCTCAGGTGTAATATCCATATAAATCGTCAAGTCTGGCATCATCGTACCGATTGCAAAGCGGTTAATCGATCGGATTTCTTCGATTCCCAATCCGCGGGCATGTCCCTGGTAGGCAAGGCTGCTGTCGATAAAGCGGTCGCAAATGACGATATACCCTTGCTCCAGCGCCGGTGACACTTTCTCTGTCAAATGCTGTCGTCTGGCTGCCGCATACAGCAGCGCTTCCGTACGGGCATCCATCATCGTATTGCTCCGGTCCAAAATAATGCTGCGTATTTGTTCGGCGATCGGAATCCCGCCAGGCTCTCTTGTTGTCATCACCCGATGTCCGCTTGCTGTTAGTGTATGTGCAAGCGCCTGGATGAGTGTCGTTTTTCCGGCGCCTTCTCCACCCTCGATGGTAATAAATCTTCCGTTATTCAATGAAAGAACTCCTCTATCTTGTTATACCCTTATCATAACAAAGGCAACCCGAGCGCGTAAACGGCTACCTGTCCCGAAGGACAGTTATCGTCAGCAGCGTTGGATCTTCAGCACCTTGAAATCTAGCGCCATGCTTAGCCAGCCCGGATATATAATGAACAGATGCGGCGGTAATACGTTCCCCTGCGTATAAGACGGGAATGCCTGGCGGGTAAGGAATAACCGGCTCAGCAGCTATACGGCCATCGGCGTCTGCGAATCGTATTCGTTCGATCTGGTCACTGTGGAAGGGGCGTCTGGCGAATGCAACCGGCTCCGATATCCTTTGATCAAAGGCCATGTCGGAAGGACCTCGATCCTGTTTCTCTGTTCGAGCGCCATAATGTCGTTTATGGCTGGATGATTCACTACTTATTGTCGCAGCTTTATCTTCAATTGCCATCATTTGTTCTTGAAGTCGCATAACATCATCGTCTGCTGCTGGTGCCGCAAATAAGAGAACAATGCGATCCGCATCCGCCATCTCGACCCAACATCCTCGATCCGACAGCATCCCCTGCAGCTCGTATCCGGAATACGTGCCAGTCGCATCCTTTAATAAGATACGCAGCGGATCTAACCGTACGGCACTGCTGCTTTCGACAACCTCAAACATGGTGCAATTCTCGTGCACCCACTGTCGAAAAGATGCTGTGGACTCCACACCGCTAACGAATAATTCTTGTCCGAATGTGTCGACCATTGCCCGGGCAATATCGAGCGAAGCCATGATCGGGTAGGAAGGACTGGAGCTTTGTATCATCGTTAAGGCTTGTCTCAAAGCCTTACGGTCTATTCGCTGGCCTTGCACATGAAGCATGGCTCCCATCGTTAGCGCAAATAATGTTTTATGCGTGGATTGTACGACCGCATCTGCGCCGGCCTGCAGGGCCGAGGTTGGCAATAAAGGATGAAGGCCATAATGCGCGCCATGCGCCTCATCCACCAACAGCAGCTTGTTATGCTTATGAATCATTTCCGCATATGCACGTAAATCGACACTTGCACCATAATAGCTCGGATTCGTCAGGAAGACAGCCTTCGCTTGAGGGTAGCGAATAAGGGCTTGTTCAATCAGCTCCACGGTCGGCACGATGGACAGACCGGTTTCGATATCTTCATCGGGCATCAAGAACACAGCCTGGGCTCCGGCTAATGCCAATCCATTCAGGATCGACTTATGCGCATTACGCTGTACGAGTACAAGATCTCCCGGCTCACAGCTGGCAAGCAGCATGGCCAGATTGCCGACCGTGCTTCCTCCAACAAGAAAATAAGTATCATCCGCACCGAAGCAGGCAGCCGCCAAGTCTTGCGCCTCTTTAATAACTCCGGAAGGGTCATGCAGATCATCCGTCACGGATAACTCCGTTACATCCAGATCCATGATTGCTCGTATTTGCTTCAAGGGTTCACCTTGTAAAGATTCAATAATGGCTAAGGCTTGTCCAAATTTATGACCGGGTACATGAAAGCTGGCCGGGGCAGAAAGATGATGCTCGTACAGCATTTCCAATAGGGGTGCTTTCCAATTCGGTAATCTACTCATCATTCGACTTCCTCTCTCGATCTTCACCTTCCATCATATCGGATATCCATCACTGCATAAACCGCAGATTGTCCTGAAGGATGACAATAAATGACCCCAGCAATCTCATCTTCATGAGTACCGGGGCAGTGAGATACAACGATAGGGGCTGAAATAGGTAAGAGGATATCTGTTAGTAGCATCTGTCGATCACGCGTTCTTCTGCATCCAGATCCGTCTAAGCTGATGAATGAAGAATGGATATTTGGCATCTTGGACGTCGGTTTCAACCATTTCCGTCTCACAGGCTTCACAAATAAATTCGTCGATAATTCGTATGCCGTCCGTTTTCTCATGGCCGCATATAATACAAAAGTTGCGCCCAGCATGATCTTCCATCATTTTTAAACACCTCGCCTTGTAATTCCTCATTGCTACTAGTATGCCACATAGTCTATCAAGTTATACTTGTTTCATAGCCCATTTCAAATAGTAATACATCTTATGTGCGCGCCGGCAAAATGGTGAACGATAGTCCTGTACTTGTTTTAGAGGGAAGTCTTCATAATCGGGTCTCTTATTCCGATACATATGTCGTAATGATACAGAGAGGGCGTTGAAGCTATGAGGGGTACGCTAGCCGAGCAATTGAAGGCGACCATATATCAATACCAGCTTATCCGAAAAATCAATATTCGAAAAGAGTCCAAATGGAGTCATTTGGTTATCGCGTTTATATTATGCGCATTTCAATTCTTGATGTACCGCGTCGAGGGTGCCATCGCGATCGTTGTCGGAATAATATTTACACAAATCATTCATTTTATTATTATTCGGCTAACCTTAATTCGAGTCGACGTTCCGGATTATCGTCGGTGGAGCTGGCTTAAACGACCGCCGTGGGTCGGATACGTCCCAACCTCACATATTGAATTGGCCTTGTTCAGAAGGCTCCACCGTCATTTGCTGTGGCTAGGGCTATGCGCAATCGGTATTGCGTATCCTTGGGCTAATGAAGCCCAAATGATTAGCTTAGTAAGCTGGCACATCTGGTTCTTAGCTCCACGATTGGTTGTGCTTCGTAAGCTCAAGAAGATGAAGCCAGACGGGATCTTAAAGCTGCACACGACGGAAGTCAGCTATTATCATCGTTAAGGCAAAATAAAAAAGGGGCAGCTTGCTGATGAGCTGTCCCTTTTTTATTTCGGACAACAAAAAACCGACCGCAAATGCGATCGGTTCCTCGTGCTTGGCGACGTCCTACTCTTCCAGGACCCTGCGGTCCAAGTACCATCGGCGCTGAAGGGCTTAACGGTCGTGTTCGAGATGGGTACGCGTGGTTCCCCTTCGCCATTACCACCAAACGTTTCAGGTGTTTTGTTGCACCTTCAAAACTGGATACGAGTTTGCGCAACTCTTACATCTAAAGCATATGCTTCCGAAGCAGTCTTTCACTCCGTGAAAGCTTGTAGGATAAGCCCTCGACCGATTAGTATTCGTCAGCTGCATGCATTACTGCACTTCCACCCCGAACCTATCAACCTGGTCGTCTTCCAGGGGTCTTACGAATTGGGAAATCTCATCTTGAGGGGGGCTTCGCGCTTAGATGCTTTCAGCGCTTATCCCGTCCGTACGTAGCTACCCAGCGGTGCTCCTGGCGGAACAACTGGTACACCAGCGGTACGTCCATCCCGGTCCTCTCGTACTAAGGACAGCTCCTCTCAAATTTCCTACGCCCACGACAGATAGGGACCGAACTGTCTCACGACGTTCTGAACCCAGCTCGCGTACCGCTTTAATGGGCGAACAGCCCAACCCTTGGGACCTACTTCAGCCCCAGGATGCGATGAGCCGACATCGAGGTGCCAAACCTCCCCGTCGATGTGGACTCTTGGGGGAGATAAGCCTGTTATCCCCAGGGTAGCTTTTATCCGTTGAGCGATGGCCCTTCCATGCGGTACCACCGGATCACTAAGCCCGACTTTCGTCCCTGCTCGACTTGTAGGTCTCGCAGTCAAGCTCCCTTATGCCTTTGCACGCTACGAATGATTTCCAACCATTCTGAGGGAACCTTTGGGCGCCTCCGTTACTTTTTAGGAGGCGACCGCCCCAGTCAAACTGCCCGCCTGACACGGTCCCTCCACCCGATTCAGGGTGGCAGGTTAGAACTCCGATACGATCAGGGTGGTATCCCAACGGTGCCTCCACCGAAGCTGGCGCTCCGGCTTCCTAGGCTCCCACCTATCCTGTACAGATCGTACCAAAGTCCAATATCAAGCTGCAGTAAAGCTCCATGGGGTCTTTCCGTCTTGTCGCGGGTAACCTGCATCTTCACAGGTATTAAAATTTCACCGGATCTCTCGTTGAGACAGCGCCCAAGTCGTTACGCCATTCGTGCGGGTCAGAATTTACCTGACAAGGAATTTCGCTACCTTAGGACCGTTATAGTTACGGCCGCCGTTTACTGGGGCTTCGGTTCACAGCTTCGGGTTGCCCCTAACCGCTCCCCTTAACCTTCCAGCACCGGGCAGGCGTCAGCCCGTATACTTCGCCTTACGGCTTCGCACAGACCTGTGTTTTTGCTAAACAGTCGCTTGGGCCTTTTCACTGCGGCCCCCTCGGGCTATTCACCCTACCGAGGCACCCCTTCTCCCGAAGTTACGGGGTCATTTTGCCGAGTTCCTTAACGAGAGTTCTTCCGCGCGCCTTAGCATGCTCTGCTCGCCTACCTGTGTCGGTTTGCGGTACGGGCACCTTCACCTGGCTAGAGGCTTTTCTTGGCAGCGGGAACTCATGACCTTCGGTACTATAATTTTCCCTCCCCGTCACAGCTCAGCCTTATCGATGGGCGGATTTGCCAACCCATCAGCCTTGCTGCTTGGACGGACTATTCCATCAGTCCGCGTCACTATCCTTCTGCGTCACCCCATTGCTCATAACGGTTTACGGTGGTACAGGAATTTCAACCTGTTGTCCTTCGACTACGCCTTTCGGCCTCGCCTTAGGTCCCGACTTAC
>NZ_CP091430.1:0-10000 GCF_024734895.1 Paenibacillus spongiae | reverse complement strand
CGCGACAGAGTCGTCTTCGCGAATATGAATCAGCTTCACGCCCTGCGTATTGCGCCCCATGGTGGAGATCCCGTCCATGCTGGTGCGGATCATGGTTCCGGAAGAAGTCATGATCATAAGATCCTCATCGTCCTGTACGACTTTCAGGGCAACGATCGGACCGTTCTTATCGGTCACATTCAACGTCTTGATGCCCTTGCCGCCGCGGCTCTGACTACGGTATTCCGAGATCGGGGTGCGTTTGCCGTAGCCTTTGGAGGTAACAATAAGAACCTCGTTCTCCGGCACCACAACATCCATGGCAATAACATCGTCGCCCTCATCGGTATGAATACCTTTGACACCGGTTGCTGCCCGGCCCATCGGCCTGACATCTTGTTCAGGGAAGCGAATGGACATGCCTTGGCTTGTACCCATGATGATCTCTTGATCCCCGTCTGTCAGCTTCACTCCGACTAGATCGTCGTCTTCACGCAGATTAATCGCGATCAGCCCGATTTTTCTAATGTTGGCGTAATCGTCAAGCGGCGTTTTCTTCACGATCCCTTGACGGGTTGCAAAGAATAGATAACGGTCGGAATCGAATGATTCTACCGGAATGACCGCGTTAACCGTCTCGCCCTGCTCGATCTGAAGCAGGTTAATGATCGGCGTACCGCGCGCCGTACGGCTTAGATCCGGAATCTCATACGCCTTCAACCGGTAAACCTTGCCCTTGTTCGTAAAGAACAGCAAGAAATGATGCGTATTCGAGACGAAGAGATGCTCGACAAAGTCTTCATCCTTCGTGTCCATTCCGATCACGCCTTTGCCGCCCCGCTTCTGGCTGCGGTAGGTTGTTACCGGAAGCCGTTTCACATAACCGGTGTGCGTGATCGTAATAATGACGTCTTCCCGCGGAATGAGGTCCTCGTCCATAATTTCGTCTTCGCTCATCATCAGTTCTGTGCGGCGTTCGTCTCCGAACCTTTCCTTCACGTCGTTCAGCTCTTCGCTGATGATATTGAGTACGAGCTGTTCGTCGGCCAGAATCGCTCGATATTCGGCAATCTTATTCAGCAGCTCCGCATATTCAGCCTCGATCTTGTCGCGTTCCAAGCCGGTGAGGCGCTGTAGGCGCATCTCTAGTATCGCTTGTGCTTGATCGTAGCTGAGCGAGAACCGGGAAATAAGTCCTTCACGCGCCTGATCGGCAGTTTGCGAAGAACGAATGAGCGCGATGACTTCATCCAGATGATCAAGCGCAATTCGGAGTCCTTCTAGAATGTGAGCTCGCGCTTCCGCTTTCTTCAGGTCAAACTCGGTACGACGGCGGATGACCTCGATTTGATGCTGCAGGTAGTAATGCAGAATGTCCCTCAAATTTAACAAGCGCGGTTCTTGGTTGACGAGAGCCAGCATGTTAAAACCAAAGTTCATTTGCATCTGAGTGTGCTTGTACAGGTTATTGAGTACGACGCTCGGCGTTACGTCGCGTCGCAGCTCGATGACGACGCGCATGCCGGTACGATCGGATTCGTCTCTCAAATCCGTGATGCCGTCGATCTTCTTCTCGCGGACAAGCTCCGCGATTTTCTCCACAAGACGCGCCTTAATAACTTGATAAGGCAGCTCATGCACAATAATACGTGCTTTGCCGCCGTTGTCTTCAATGGTTGCCTTAGCCCTCATCGTTACGGAGCCGCGGCCTGTCGTATAAGCTTGCCGGATCCCCTCGCGTCCCATTACGTAGCCTGCTGTCGGGAAGTCCGGGCCTTTAATATATTCCATTAATTCAATCGGCGTAATATCAGGATTAACGATCATCGCCTGCAGACCGTCGATGACCTCGGATAAGTTGTGCGGCGGGATGTTAGTTGCCATACCGACAGCAATCCCCGTAACACCGTTCACGAGCAGGTTCGGAAACCTCGCCGGCAAGACGACCGGTTCTTGTTCTTCACCATCATAGTTGGGTACAAAATCGACTGTCTCTTTGTTGAGGTCACGCAGCATCTCCATCGCAATCTTGGACAGACGCGCTTCCGTATACCGCATCGCAGCCGCCATATCGCCGTCGATCGATCCGAAGTTACCATGTCCTTCGACCATCATATATCGCAGTGAGAAATCTTGTGCCATCCGTACCATAGCCTCATAAACCGAGCTATCGCCGTGAGGATGATACTTACCGAGGACTTCGCCTACGATTCTGGCAGATTTCTTGAAAGGCTTGTCCGAAGCCATTCCCAGCTCCGCCATGGCATACAGAATGCGGCGATGAACCGGCTTGAGGCCGTCCCTTACATCGGGAAGTGCGCGGCTGACAATGATGCTCATCGCATAATCAATAAACGATTCTCGCATCTCGGTGCCAATATCGCGATCTCGTAGTTGCGAACTTTGTTCTTCCGCCATTGTTGACCTCCTATAAGTAAACGCCCGGCTTCTCTAGTCAGCACCACAACGGTAAACTGGCTTCGAAGCTTGGACTATCGTAAATAAGCAATGCTAGAAACATTATAGTATTTTCACAAACACCCTCCGCTTAAACGTTGCCGCCGTCAACTTTCAAGCGAGGTTTGGGCTTAATGTACCCCGTAACGTTGGGCAGATGCCTGTGCCACTTGGTTTTCTCCGCCATAAACTAATGACAGGAGTGCTTAAGTGAACGCAAAAAAGGCATTATCCCTATTATAACATCGTTTTCCACCTCTGTCTTGCCTGCATTAATTCCATGATTGAACCCTATTACTGAAAGGTGGAGCCCCTTTGGCCATCCAACGCGTGCAAAGCAAGTGGGCGAAGACGAACGTTCTGCTGCAATCCGACTCGATTAGCGGATCCATACCTTCAACCCGCAGGTGGAGCAAAGAAACGTTACGACAGATGTTGAATGAGTACGCCATGGTCTATGTTAAACCCGATGCGGGAACATTCGGTATTGGAGTCATACGGGTTGAAAAACGTCCCAACGACGTCTATACCTTCCAACACGGCACTAATTTGCGGATATTTTCTTCGTTTGAGACGATGGCTGATCAGCTTCAACGGCTGATCGGCAGCCGAACCTATCTTATTCAGCGCGGTATTCATCTGCTTCGGCATTCAAAGCGCCGGTTCGATATACGGGTCATGGTTCAGAAAAACCCGTCGAACCGCTGGGAAACGACCGGTATTATCGGACGTCTCGGCAATCCGGCTAAGATTGTTACCAATTATCACAGCGGCGGAACGCCGATGGCAATCGAACGATTGATGGCGACGCATCTATCGGCTGCCGATATACCTGCGTATAAGAACCGGCTTCGCAAGCTGGGTACGGATGTGGCCATCCAGCTGGAGAGCCGGTATCCGAGGTTAAAGGAGATCGGCATCGATGTCGCGATCGATACGTCCTTCAAGCCCTGGATCCTGGAAGTGAACACACTGCCCGACCCCTATATATTCCGTAAATTACGTGATAAATCCGTCTTTCAGCGGGTGTATCGTTATTGCGTAGCCTATGGACGATATAAGCGGAAACGGCATTAATTGAGGAATTAACCATTCAGATCGTAAGCCCGCGGCGATTCATCTTAGGCAATAAAGCAAAGCCGTCCGGGGACCGGACGGCTTTACTTGCTTGCTACGGCATTATGCCGTGATCTATGCGTCCAAGTTCTTCACGAACTTGGCGAACTGCTGGATAAAGTCACGCCGCGGCTCTACATTGTCGCCCATAAGCGTTTCGAATACGTCATCTGCCTCAATCGCATCTTCAATGGTCACTTGAAGCATAGAGCGGCTCTCCGGATCCATCGTCGTCTCCCACAACTGGGAGGCATTCATCTCACCCAGACCTTTGTAACGCTGCACATTGACTTTAACGCCTTCGCCGAATTCTGCGATAATTTCATCGCGTTCCTTATCGCTTTGCGCATAACGAATGACTTTGTTGCGCTCGATCTTGAAGAGCGGCGGCTGAGCAATGTAAATATAGCCGGCTTCGATGATTTTTCGCATGTAGCGATAGAAGAACGTAAGCAGCAGTGTCCGGATATGCGCACCGTCGACGTCCGCATCGGTCATAAGGATGACTTTGTGATACCGGGCCTTTGTTATATCAAAATCATCGCTAATGCCGGTACCCAGCGCCGTAATAATCGCACGAATCTCAGCATTGCCGAGAATCCGGTCAAGCCTGGCCCGTTCCACATTCAAAATTTTGCCCCGAAGCGGAAGAATCGCTTGGAAGTGCCGATCGCGGCCTTGCTTGGCCGATCCGCCTGCGGAGTCACCTTCGACGATATACAGCTCGCTGATCGCAGCATCCTTGGAGGAGCAATCCGCCAGCTTGCCTGGCAGTGCGCTCACTTCAAGCGCGCTCTTGCGGCGCGTTAGCTCCCGAGCCTTACGCGCTGCTTCGCGGGCGCGGGTTGCCTGCAGCCCTTTGTCCACGATCTTGCGCGATACGGCCGGATTCTCTTCCAGAAATTCCTGGAATTTCTCAGCGAAGAACGATTCCACGATGCCGCGGACTTCACTGTTGCCGAGCTTCGTCTTCGTCTGGCCTTCGAACTGCGGTTCGGGAATTTTGACGGAAATAATCGCTGTCAGCCCTTCACGCACATCGTCGCCGGACAGGTTGGAATCATTCTCTTTGATCGCATTCATCTTGCGGGCGTAATCGTTGATAATACGGGTTAACGCACTCTTGAAGCCGGATTCGTGCGTTCCGCCTTCGTGGGTATTGATGTTATTCGCGAACGAATATATGTTCTCGACATAGCTGTCGTTATACTGCAGGGCAATCTCAACCTGGATATTATCCTTCTGCCCTTCGACGGAAATCGGCTGTTCATGGAGCGCCTCGCGGTTGCGGTTCAAATATTTGACGTACTCGATGATACCGCCGTCGTATTTGTACGAGTTCGACGTATCGGTCCGCTCGTCGACCAGAGCAATTTCGATTCCTTTATTCAAAAATGCGAGCTCGCGTATGCGAGACTGCAGAATGTCGTATTCAAAGACCGTCGTCTCCGTGAAAATTTCGGGATCCGGCTTGAATCGCACCGTCGTTCCGGTCTCGTCGGTTTCTCCGACAATTTTCACGTCGTATTGCGGTGCGCCGCGGCGGTACTCCTGCTGATGAATCTTGCCGTGAAGCTTGACCGTTACGATGACATGCTCGGAAAGGGCATTCACGACGGAAACGCCGACGCCATGCAGGCCGCCGGATACTTTATACCCTTCGCCGCCGAATTTGCCGCCTGCATGCAGGACGGTCATGACGACTTCGAGCGTTGACTTCTTCAGCTTCGTATTCTCGCCGACGGGAATCCCCCGGCCATTATCGATTACCGTAATGCTGTTGTCTTCATGAATCCGTACTTCGATCCGAGAGCAATAGCCGGCCAGCGCTTCGTCAATACTGTTATCAACGACCTCCCAAACGAGGTGGTGAAGGCCTTTGCCGCTGGTGGAACCGATGTACATCCCGGGACGTTTGCGTACGGCTTCTAATCCTTCTAGAACCTGAATCTGACTTTCATCGTACGAATTATGATTCAACGACATGCTCGATTTCACTGCTCCTCTCGACTGATCTGCTAAATCGCTTCACTGATGTCGGGTTTACGTAGTCGCAAAATGATGCGATCGTTTTTTCAGCGTGGAGGATGATATCGGCGAATAGTAGATTTTGTGCTCGGTCACAACAATCGATTTCGCTTCTTCTTCTCCTATCACTTCAACGTCTTTCCGCTTCCGGGCTTGTGCGACAAACTGTTTGGACAGCTTGGAGGACTGCTCGATGGAAATATCAAATATCGCCACTAATTCCGCGGCGCGAATAATCTTTTCTCCGCCCAAATGAATATACACGGCTTCCAACTCCTCACTGGTTCCTACTAAGTCAACGACGTCATCAACGCGCTACTTGTCCGTCTCTCACATGATAAATGCGGGCGTCCTGCAGCTTGCCGATGTTGACGCTCTCGATCCCGGTCGTCGTAATGAACGTTTGCACTTTGTTCTGAAATGTCTCGATCAGTTGAGTCTGCCTATTCTGATCAAGCTCGGATAATACGTCATCAAGCAGCAGCAGCGGATATTCCCCGATTTCTTCATGGATGAGTTCAAGTTCCGCTAGCTTAAGTGATAGGGCGGTCGTTCGCTGCTGACCTTGTGATCCGTAGACCTGCGCTTCTTTTCCGTTAATGAAAAAGGAGATGTCGTCCCTGTGGGGGCCGACAAGCGTCATCCCTCGGCGCAATTCCTGATCTTTGACCTGATTTAACCTTATCATAAATTGATCAAATAAAACAGATTCTTCTTCAAGCGCACCCGTTTCGAAGGACGGCCGGTAGAGGATCGTGAGCTCCTCCGCCCCCGCGGTAATGCCGGAATGAATCTGCTGAGCCCATCTTTGCAGTTTATGAATAAAGCTTTGCCTTTTTTTCATAATTTTAACACCATAGTCAGCCAACTGCGCATTCCATACGTCCAGCATCGCCTGCTGGACTCCTCCCGGTGATGCCGATTTCAGGTAATTGTTGCGCTGAACAAGCACTTTGGCGTACTGCCCGAGCGTATGCAAATAGCCGGGTTGTACTTGGCCGATTTCCATGTCGAGGAACCGCCTCCGTATGCCCGGTGTGCCTTTTACGATTTCCAGATCTTCCGGAGCGAACATGACGACGTTAAGCGCCCCGACAAAATCACTCAGCTTTCGCTGTTCCAGTCCGTTTATTCTCGCTTTCTTGCCCTGCGCAGCCAAGGTCAGATCAAGTGTCACACTCCCGTACTTCTTGTCGACCTCGCCGCGAATTCTAGCATCCGCAGACTGCCAGCCGATCAGTTCCTTATCCTTGCTCGTCCGATGCGATTTGGTCAAGGCAAGAACGAATATCGCTTCAAGCAAATTCGTCTTGCCCTGAGCATTCGGTCCGACAAGCAGGTTCACCTGATTGTCGGTTTGAAGCTCCAGCTGCTCGTAATTGCGATAATGCTGCAGTTGAATCATGTTTAGATACACGCGGCCGCCTCCCGGTTGTGTCCGCTTCTTTCAGCGGATCGTCCTAAAACGTCATGATTTGACAACCGTAAAGACATCGAACCCTTCGACTTCGACACGGTCGCCGTGATAAAGCTTGCGACCGCGCCTATTGTCAGGCTCCCCGTTTATGAGAATTTTGGTCTCCTGCAGAAAAAACTTCGCCTGACCGCCGGTATCGATACATCCGGCAAGCTTCAGAAATTGGCCAAGCGCAATATATTCAGTCGAAATGTTCACTTCGTTCATGGTCGTTTACTCCTCGCCAATGGCTTAGCCTGTTGTCCGGTACGGCAGGATGAGATACAGGCTGTATGGGTGATCGAGCGGCTTAATGATGATCGGGCTCATAGGTCCTTTAAAGCCAATGAATAAATGTTCGCTGTCAATCACCTTCAGCGCATCGAGCATATATTTCGAGTTGAATGCAATCCGCAGCGGTTCGCCGGACAGCTCTTTCACTTCCAAATGCTCGGTTACCCGTCCAAGCTCCGTAGAGCTCGATGAGATTTCGATCATCCCGTCATCCTGGGTCGCCAGCCGTACAATATTCGTCTTTTCCTCACGCGACATCAAATATGCGCGGTCAATGGCATCCGTCAGTTTTTTTGTATGCAGCACGAGTTCTGTTTGGAACTCTTGCGGAATAATCTTAGAAGTGTCGGGATAAGTCCCGTCCAATATACGCGAATAGAACAGAACCTGATTCACTTTAAACAGGACTTGATTATCGGCAACGACGATTTCGACCTGGCTGTTGTCATCGGATATAAGCCGGGACAATTCGACAAGCGTTTTGCTGGCAATAACGACATTCGAGAACCGGTAACCGGGTTCCGTGACGACGGATGCGGTACGGCTTGCCAACCGGTGTCGATCGGTTGCGACAAATTTCAACTGACCCTCGTGAAGATTCCACAAGGCACCTGTCAAAATAGGGGTTTGTTCGCTTGTCGATGCGGCGAATACAGTTTGGCGAATCATCGCTTTAAGCAGGTCGCCGGGAACGGATATGCTTTCGCTCTCCTCAATAGACGGCAGGACAGGGAACTCCTCCGGATCCAGTCCGACCATCTGAATATCGCTGGAACCGGAACGAATCGAAGTTTGATGCTGTTCCTTCACTTCGATCTCGAGTTCGTCGGAAGGCAGCTTCTTCACGATTTCAACAAAAAATTTGGCGGGAAGCACGACGCTGCCGGGTTTTTCGACCTTTGCGATGATGAACTCGCTATTTTCGACAGGAATAAAGCTTTGGATCGAGATATCCGTGTCGCTAGCAGTTAAGGTTACGCCTTGATGCGTTACATCGATTTTGATTCCCCCGAGAATAGGGATCGCTGGTCTGGTGGATGAAGCTTTGGAAACTTGTTGGATCGCTTCGTTGAGCTCATCTTTTCGTATCGTCAGTTTCATGGTTTCACTCCTAAGCTTGATGGCGAGAATTGACGGATTTTGAGACGATTTTGTCTCTTATTATTGATGATGATTATTAAAAAAAAGAGTAGTAGCAGTAGTAGGCGCCCTGAATATGTGGATAACAGCGACAACCGCCGATAAATCAAGCCTATCCACATGTGTATAGCGTGTGCATAGGCTTTGGTTGTTTTTTATGCCCAAGTGCATAACTTTTTGAAGGCATACAAATTTAATTGTGCATAACTTTTAAGTGTGATTTTTGACTTTCTCCGCAAGCGTCTGGACGATCTTGTATAAATCAGGATCGACTTTGAGCTGCTGCGTTATTTTCTCATGGGCATGAATGACGGTCGTATGATCGCGCCCGCCGAATGCCTCGCCGATCTTCGGAAGAGAGAAATCGGTTAATTCACGGGACAAATACATCGCGACCTGCCTTGGAAAAGCAACGGCCTTCGTCCGCTTGCGCGCCTTGAATTCTTCCATTCGCAGGCCATAGAATTCCCCGACCTTCTGCTGGATATCCTGCATCGTAATCATCTTCGGCCGGCTGGAAGGAATAATATCCTTGAGCGCTTCCGCGGCCAGGTGCGAGCTAATATCCTCGTTAATAAGCGAAGAGTAGGCGACAACGCGGATGAGCGCGCCTTCGAGCTCTCTAATGTTGGTGTCGATTTGATTGGCGATGTAAACCATAGCTTCGTTCGGGATATCGAGGTTCTCCGCCTTGGCTTTCTTTCTTAAGATCGCAATGCGCGTCTCCAGGTCAGGCGGCTGAATATCGGTTTGAAGCCCCCATTCGAAACGGGAGCGAAGCCGTTCTTCCAGCGTCGGAATTTCTTTGGGCGGCCGGTCGCTGGAGATGACGATTTGCTTGCGCTCTTCATGAAGCGCGTTAAACGTATGGAAAAATTCTTCCTGCGTGCCGTCTTTGCCGGCGAGAAATTGAATATCGTCAATGAGCAGCACGTCGATATTGCGGTATTTGTTGCGAAAATTCTCGCCGCGGTCGTCGCGGATCGAGTTGATGAATTCGTTCGTGAATTTCTCGGACGACAAATAAAGCACGCGGGTGCTTGGATTATGCTCCAAAATATAATGTCCGATGGCGTGCATCAAGTGTGTTTTGCCGAGGCCTACACCGCCATAGAGAAACAGCGGGTTATAGGCTTTGGCAGGCGCTTCCGCCACGGCAAGCGAGGCCGCATGAGCAAACCGGTTGTTAGCACCGATGACGAAGGTATCGAACGTATATTTAGGGTTTAGCATATATGGAGCCGTTTCTTCCGGAGCAGATTGAACGGCCGTTATGAGCGGCGGGGGCTGGATAGCCGGCTCCGGCGGCTTATTTTCTTCAATGACAAATTTAATATCGAACTGGCGCCCCATAAATTCCTGGAGCGTTGTCCGCACTAATTTTGTATATCGGCTTTCCAGCCATTCAACGGCAAAAGTCGTCGGCGCTGTTACTACAACCATCGAATCGCCGTGAAAAGAGGCTTTCGTCGCTTTGAACCAAGTGTCAAAGCTCGGTTTGCTCAACTTTGTCTGAATGATCGACAGCAC